>NZ_CP053382.1:641561-962342 GCF_014931605.1 Halomonas sp. MCCC 1A13316
TGTCCGAGGCGCTCGAAGCGGCCGGCTACTCGCCCGCCGACTACCAGGCCAAGGCCGCCGAGGTGGCCGAGCGCGTCGAAGAGCGGGACGGCGCCAGCCAGAATTGATCCGGAGACGACATGTTCATTCGCTTGATCCCTGAAATCGGCCATTTCGCCCTGGTCGTCGCCATGCTGATGGCGGCGGTGCAGGGCGTCATGCCGCTGGCCGGCGCCGCGCTGCGCCGGCCGCTGTGGATGGCCTATGCCCGGCCCATGGCCGCCGGTCAGTTCCTGTTCGTGGTCATCGCCTACCTGTGCCTCACGGCGAGCTATCTGTTCGACGACTTCAGCGTGGCCAACGTGGCCAACAACTCCAACTCGATGCTGCCGTGGTACTTCAAGCTCAGTGCCGTGTGGGGCAACCATGAGGGCTCGGTGTTGCTGTGGAGCCTGATGCTGGCCGGCTGGGGGTTCATGGCAGCGAGCTTTTCCCGCGAGCTGCCGCGCGACATGGTGGCGCGCGTGGTCGGTGTGCTGGGCCTGGTCGGGGTGGGCTTTCTGGCATTCGTGCTGGTCACCTCAAACCCCTTCGAGCGCCTGCTGCCGAACGTGCCGAGCGACGGCGCCGATCTCAACCCGCTGCTACAGGACATCGGCCTGATCCTGCACCCGCCGATGCTCTACATGGGCTACGTGGGCTTCTCGGTGGTCTTCGCCTTCGCCATTGCCGCCCTGCTCGGTGGCCGTCTCGATGCGGCCTGGACCCGCTGGGCGCGACCCTGGACCAACCTGGCCTGGGCCTTTCTCACCGTGGGTATCGCGCTGGGTAGCTGGTGGGCCTACTACGAGCTGGGCTGGGGCGGCTGGTGGTTCTGGGATCCGGTCGAGAACGCCTCGCTGCTGCCCTGGCTGACGGGCACTGCACTGATGCATTCGCTGGCGGTTACCGAGAAGCGCGGCTCGTTCAAGAGCTGGACCGTGCTGCTGGCGATCTTCACCTTCTCGCTGTCGCTGCTGGGCACCTTCCTGGTGCGCTCCGGCGTGCTGACCTCGGTGCACGCCTTCGCCAACGACCCTGCGCGTGGCTTCTTCATCCTGATCTTGCTGGGCATCACCGTGGGGCTGTCGCTGCTGATCTTCGCCCTGCGTGCGCCGCGCGTCAGCCACCGTACCGGCTTCAACTGGCTGTCGCGCGATGCCCTGTTGCTGATCAACAACATTATGCTGGTGATCATGACCGTCACCGTGCTGATGGGTACCGTCTATCCGCTGCTGCTCGACGCCCTCGACCTGGGCAAGATCAGCGTGGGCCCGCCGTACTTCAACGCCCTGTTCGTACCGCTCACGGTGATCATGTGCGTGTTCATGGGCATGGGGCCGACGGCACGCTGGAAGCAGACCGACCCGCGCCTGCTGATCAAGCGGCTGTGGCTCGCCGGCGTGGTGGCACTGGTCATTGCGGCGGTCATGCCGTTCGTCATCGGCGGGGAGTGGAACGCCTGGGTCGCCCTCGGCCTGGTGGCAGCGATGTGGATCGTGCTGCCGACGCTGCGCGATCTCTACGACAAGACCCGCCGCGCCGAGTCGTTCGGCGCCGGGCTGCGCAAGCTGTCGCTGGCCTACTGGGGCATGCAACTCGGTCACCTGGGTGTAGCGGTCACCATCATCGGCGTGGCGGTGGTGTCCAACTTCGAGATCGAGCGCAACGTGCGCATGGCGCCCGGCGACAGCGTCGAAGTCGCCGGTTACACCTTCACCATGAACGAGCTGACCAGCCGCCGCGGGCCCAACTACATTGCCGACGGCGCCGAGATCGAGGTGCGCCGCGGCGACAGCCGGCGCAGCTTCTTTATGAATCCGGAAAAGCGCGTTTACATTGCACGTGGCATGCCCATGAGCCAGGTGGCGCTGAGCCCCGGCCTGTTCCGCGACCTCTACGTCGCCATGGGCGAGGACCTGGGAGACGACAGCTGGGCCATGCGCGTGCAGTACAAGCCGTTCGTGCGCTGGCTGTGGCTCGGTGCTCTGCTGATGGCGATCGGCGGCGTACTCGCCGTGGTCGACCGGCGCTACCGGCGTCTGGCCACGTCACGCGACCCCGAGGACAGTTCCCGCGAAGGCGCGAAACGGGAGGCCACGGCATGAAGCGTCGCCTGCTGTTGATGCTGCCGCTCATCGGCTTCCTGGTGCTGGGCGCGTTTCTCTATCAGGGCCTGTCATTGAATCCCTTTGAACGCGAATCGGCGTTGATGGCGCGGGAGTTTCCCGCTTTCGAGCTCCCCACCCTGGAGGACCCCGAGCGAGTCGTGGACGAGTCCCTGCTCAAGGGCGAAGTGACGCTGGTCAACGTCTGGGGCGAGTGGTGTCCGACCTGCAAGCAGGAGATGCCGCAGTTGCTCGACCTGGCCGATCGCGGCGTGCGTCTGGTCGGTGTCGACTACAAGGACACCCGCGAGAAGGGGGAGGAATTCCTCGCCGAATTCGGCAACCCGTTCGAAGTCAATGTTTTCGATGCCGAGGGCACCCTGGGTTTTGATCTGGGGGTCTATGGCGCACCGGAAACCTTCCTGGTCGATCGGGATGGCGTGATCCGCTATCACCATACCGGTTACATCAAGCCGGAAGATGTTCACGACGTGATTCTGCCGGAGGTGGATAAATGGCAGTGATACGACTGCTCTTCGTGATGCTGCTCCTGGCCGCCGGCATGGCTCATGGCGGTGCCGTCGAGGTACGCGAGTTCAGCAATCCGGTACTCGAACAGCGCTACCAGAGCCTGACGGCCTCGATGCGCTGCCCTAAATGCCAGAACCAGGCGATCGACGATTCCGACTCCCCGATCTCCAAGGACATGCGCGAGCGGGTCTATGCCATGCTGCAGGATGGCCGCTCGGACATCGAGATTCGCAACCACATGGTGCAGCGTTTCGGCGACTATGTGCTCTATAACCCGCGCCTGGAAGGTCGCACCTACCTGCTGTGGGGGCTGCCTGCCGCTCTGGTCGTGGCCGGCGGTATCCTGGTGATGCTGCTGGTACGTGCGCGGCGCAACGCCTCGGTGCGCGCCCTGGACGACAACGAGCGCCGGCGCCTGGAATCGCTGATCAACCGGGGAAATGACCAATGATTGCATTGTGGTTAGCCTTCGGCCTGCTGCTGCTGCCGGCACTGTGGCTGCTGGTGGCGCCGCTCAGGCGAGCGCGTCTGGTACACGACGCCCAGGCCAGCTTCGAAGCCAACGACCGCGCAGCCGAGCAGAACGTGGCGATCTATCGGCGCCGGCTGGCATCGCTGGAGGCGGCGTTGGAGCGTGGCGACATAGACCGCGCGCAGTTCGACGAAGATCGCCTCGAACTCGACCGCAGCCTGCTCGAGGATACCGAGAACCTGTCTCGCCCCCCGCTGCATTCGCCCACGGCCGGGCGCTTCGCAGTGCCTGTCGTGGCGCTGGCGTTGGTGATCTCGGCCATGCTGTGGTACCAGCACGAAGGCGCCGAGGGCGACCTGCGCCTGTTCGACGCGTACCAGCAGAGCGACTCGCTGCCGGCCCTGCTGGAGCGTCTCGAGCATGAGGCCCAGCGTCAGCCGGACAACGCCAACGTGTGGGCCTCGCTCTACCCGCTCTATCGCGACTCGGGCCAGGGCGAAGCCGCCATCGAAGCGCTGGACCGCCTGATCGCACTCGAGGGGCGGGTACCCTCGCTGCTGGCACAGAAGGCCCAGCTGATGTTCTTCATGGCCGACCGCACCCTCACCGACGAGGTCCAGGCGCTGGTCGACGAAGTCGTCGAACGCGACTCCCGGGAACCGACCATCTTCGGCATGCTGGGCGTGCACGCCTTCGACAGGGGCGACTACGAGCAGGCCATCGAACACTGGCGTCGGGCCATCGCCGGCATGTCCGACTCCGGTTCCGCGCAGGCGCTGCGCCAAGGTATCCAGGTCGCCCAGCAACGCCTCGGCGTCTCTCCCGACGAGCAGGAGGCGGTTGCCCAAGGGCCCGGTGTGCGAGTGCGCGTCAGCCTCGATGAAAGCCTCGAGGGCTTGCTCGACGAGGACACTCGCGTGTTCGTCGTGGCCCGCGATATGGCGGGCGAGTTGCCGCCGCTGGCGGTCGCCCGGATGACGCTCGGCGACCTGCCGACCACGCTGGTGCTCGACGACCGCCACGCCATGTCCGATGCCGCCAGCCTGTCCCAGGCCAGCGAGGTGCGCTTGATCGTGCGCGTGACCAAGAGCGGCGGGGCCACGCCCGAGACCGGCGACATGTACGGCGACAAGGAAGGCGTGCCGGTCGGTGACGTCGAGGATCAGGAACCCGTGCAGGTCGTGGTCGACCGTGTCATAGAATAGCCGGGATGCGACTCACCTCGATCCGTCTGAGCGGCTTCAAATCCTTCGTCGACCCGGTCACGGTGCCCTTCGACGGCAACATGACCGCCATCGTCGGTCCCAACGGCTGCGGCAAGTCGAACATCATCGACGCCGTGCGCTGGGTCATGGGCGAATCCTCGGCCAAGACCCTGCGCGGCGAATCTATGACCGACGTCATCTTCAACGGCTCCACCGCGCGCAAGCCGGTGGGGCAGGCCGCCATCGAGCTGCGCTTCGACAACAGCGACGGCACCATGGGCGGTATCTACGCCCAGTACGCCGAGATCGCGGTCAAGCGTCAGGTCAGCCGCGACGGCCAGTCCAACTACTTCTTCAACGGCCAGAAGTGCCGCCGTCGCGACATCGCCGATCTCTTCCTCGGCACCGGTCTCGGCCCGCGCTCCTATGCCATCATCGGCCAGGGCATGATCTCGCGGCTGATCGAGGCGCGTCCGGAGGAGCTGCGCGCCACCCTCGAAGAGGCCGCCGGCATCTCCAAGTACAAGGAGCGCCGCCGCGAGACCGAAAACCGCATGCGCCGCACCCGTGAGAACCTCGAGCGCCTGGATGACATTCGCGAGGAGCTCGACAAGCAGCTCGAACGCCTCCGCCGCCAGGCCGAGGCCGCGCGGCGTTACCAGACCCTCAAGGAAGAGGAGCACCGACTCAAGGGCGAGCTGGCCCTGTTGCGCGGCCGAGCCCTGCGCGCCCGCCAGCGTGAGGAGGAGCATCGCGTTCGCGAGCTGGAAACCGCCGTCGAGCGCGAGATCCTTGGCCTGCGCCAGTGCGAGACCCGCCTCGAGGAGGCGCGCGCCGATCACGACAAGCTGGCCGAGACCCTGGAGGCGCGCCAGGCGCGCTTCTTCGAGACCTCGGGCGCCATCGCCCGGCTGGAGCAGAGCCTGGAGCACGCACGCAGTCGCGAGTGGCAACTGGCCCGCGACCTGGAGAGCGCCCAGCGTGAACTTGCCGAGCTCGACCGCCTGGGCGAGGACGACCGTGAACGCCTGGTGCGGCTCGACGAACGGCTCGAGACCCTGGTGCCGGAGCAGGAAGAGCTTGCCGAACAGCTCGCCGAGCTGGAAGCGATGCTGGAAGAGGCCGAGCCTACCGCCGAGGAGGCCGAACAGGCCTTCGAGACCTTCAGCGAAGGCTGGCGCGAGGCCAGCCGCGACGCCGAGCGCAGTCAGGACCGCCTGCGCGAACTCGAGAACCGCCTGGCCCGGCTCGAGGCCGATGCCCAGCGTCGCCGCCAACAGCAGCAAGAACTGCCGGACCTGGGCGAGCTGACCGCCAGGCGCGACGAGCTCAAGGAGCGCCTGGCCGAGTTCGCTCTCGAGCAGGAGAGCGTCGAAGCCCGCCGTGAGCAGCTCCAGAGCAGTCGCGACAGCGCCCGCGAGACGGCGGCCACGCTGGAGCGTGAGCGCGAAACCGAGCGCGCCCGGCGGAGCACGCTGCAGGGCGAACTGGCCTCGCTCGAGGCGCTGATCCAGGCCGCACTCACCGATCCCGACGAAGCGCTGGCGGAGCATCTGCAGACCCATGGCCTGGGCGAGGCGCCGCGGCTGGGCGAGGCACTCGACGTCGACCCCGGCTGGGAAACCAGCGTCTCCTGGGTGCTGGCACTCTGGCTCAAGGCGCGCCTCGCCGACCCCGATAGAGCCCGCGAGGCCAGCGCCATGCCGCCCGCCGAGCTGGGCGCGCTGTCACCCGATGGCACGGCCGAATTCCAGCCACACAGCCTGGCCGCCCGGGTGCGCGGTGCCGGCGCCGCCGCGGCCTGGCTGGCGCCGATTCGCTGCGTGGACGAAGACCGGCAGGCCTGGGCCGAGCGTGGAAGCCTGGCGGCCGGCGAGAGCCTGATCACGCCGCAGGGGCTGTGGCTGGGGCGCGACTGGGTGCGCCATCGCGGCCAGGGGGCCGGGCCCGATGCACTGCTGGTCAGCCGTCGCCGATTCGAGGAGGCGGCGCTCGAGCTCGACGAGATCGAGACTCGCCTGGCAGCACGCGATCAGGCGATCGAAGTGGAACGCGAACGCGCCGAGCAAGCCGAGCGCGAACTCGATGCCATACGTCAGGAGGAGCGACACCTGGCCGGCGAACAGCAGCAACTGGCGGTGCAGGACAGCGGCCTGGGCAGCCGTCTGGAGCATCTGCAGAGCCGGGCCGGAGAGCTGGCCGAGGAGCTGGCGGGGTTGGACGAGGCCCGCGAGGAGGCGCGACTGACCATCGAAGAGGCGCGCGAGCAGTGGCAGCAGGCCATGGCGCGGCTGGAGGAGGGCGCCGAGCAGCGCGAGCGGCTGGAGCGGGCGCGAAGTGAAGCTCGCGAACGCCTGGCCGGCCTGCGCGCGCGGCAGCGCCCGCTGAACGAACGGGTGCAGCAGCTGGCGCTGGAGCATCAGCGGCTCTCGACCGAGCGCGCCGGCCTGGCCGAGCAGCAGGGGCGCAGTGGTGATGTCCGCGAGCGTCTGTTGGTGCGCTGCGAGGAGCTGACCGAGACCCTCGAGCAACTGCGCGAGCCCGACGAGGAGCAGCGCGAGAAACTCGACGAGCTGCTACACCGGCGCGAAGGTGACGAACGCTCGCTCAACGAGGCCAAGGCGCGTGCCGCCGAACTGGTGGAGCGGCTGCGCGAGGACGAGCTGGCGCGGCAGAACCACGAGCGCAACCTGGAGGGTATCCGCGAGCGCCTGCAGGAGGCGCGCATGCAGGTGCAGGCGCTGGCGCTCAAGGCCGAGACCCAGGACGAGCAGCTCGCCGAGCTGGGTCATCAGGCCGCGACGCTGGAAGAGAACCTGGATCTCAACGCCACCGAATCGGCCTGGCAGACCCGCCTGGAGGAAGTCGGCGAGCGCATCCGCCGCCTCGGCGCCATCAACCTCGCGGCGATCGAGGAGTACGACCAGCAGGCCGAGCGACGCAACTATCTCGAGGCGCAGCAGTCGGAACTCAACGAGGCGCTGGATACGCTGGAGCGGGCTATACGTCGCATCGACCAGGAGACCCGTACCCGTTTCCGCGACACCTTCGAGCGAGTCAACCAAGGCCTGCAGTCGCTTTTTCCGCGAGTCTTCGGTGGTGGAACCGCATGGTTGACGCTGACCGGTGAGGATTTGCTCGACACCGGGGTCGCGATCATGGCGCGCCCTCCTGGAAAGAAGAACAGCACCATTCATCTTCTCTCCGGTGGGGAAAAGGCATTGACGGCTCTGTCGCTGGTCTTCGCTATCTTCCAGCTCAATCCGGCGCCTTTCTGCATGCTCGACGAAGTCGATGCACCGCTTGATGATGCCAATGTCGGACGCTATGCCAAACTGGTGAAGGACATGTCCGAGTCGGTGCAGTTCATCTATATCACCCATAACAAGATCGCCATGGAGGCCGCCGAAAGACTAATGGGGGTCACCATGCAAGAACCCGGGGTCTCGCGTCTGGTAGCCGTCGGTGTAGAAGAGGCGGCGGCGCTGGCCGAGGCTTGAAAGGACTTGCAAGCGGGCGACAAACGCGATATCAGAAGGCACATCACGGTCATACCGCAGATTAAAAAAGCGAATTGACAGGGAAAGGCGCAGGGTCGATTTGACTCTCAGGCGATAATGCCGGGGCTTGACAAACAAAAAAAGTGGCCCTTTTTCTGCCAATCGCGCTATGCTGTTCACGAACATCCATCCGGCATGGCGCCCTAGTGATAGGCAATACGACCCATGGAACTTAGAGAATGGCTGATCATTCTGGGGCTGGCCCTGGTAACGCTCATCGTGATAGATGGTGTGCGTCGCCTCAAGCGTCAGCGCCGAGTGCCCCGCCTGGACCAGGTAGGGGATAACAACAATCCAGGTAATGGCCAGGCAGTGGCCGATGCTGAAGGCAACGACAACCCGGAGTTGCCCAATGGCGGCGCCCGTATCGTCAAGCCTGCCAGCTACACCCAGGTGCAAGCGAAACCCAAGCTCGAACGCCAGGAACATCCCGGGCCTTCGCGGGTGCTCGCTGGTCTGAAGGGTGGCAGTATCGAGCCCAGGCCTATGCCGAACCCCGACTCCGGTGCCACCGCGACGACGCGTCCGGTGGCTTCAGCCATGCCGCAAGAGTCGCCCTCGGCCGAGCCCGTCACTGCTCAGGCGAGTGGAAGAGATGAAGGAAGGGATGTAGAGGAAGCGCCCGCAGCAGCTTCGCCGCCACAGGACGAACCACAGGCGCGCCAAGAGCCGACCCTTTCCGCTCTGGAGGAAGAGGCACCGGTCGCCGAGACCGAGCCGTTGGCTGCCGATCCCGCCGACCACGATCCCCACCATGACGACGACGAGCGCTATCGGCTGGTCGATCTCGAGGGCATGGGCGATTCGTTCAAGAGCGGTTCTCGCCGCATGGGCGAGTCGGTTCAGCGTTTCGGGCTCTCCATGCAGCAGCGCATGGCCAAACGCCGCGAGCAGAAGCGCGAGGAGAAGGAGCGCCGCGAGCAGGCACGTGCCGAGAAGACCGCGCGTGAAGCTAATCAGCGCCGCGAGGCCGCCGAGGCCCAGGCCGCCAGAGAGGCCGAGCGCCAGCGCCTGGAAGCCGAGGCCATCGAGCTGGCCGACGACGACGACCCGCTGTTCGCGCCGCCGCGCTCACGGGCGGCAGAGCGCGACCGCTCGGCCTATGCCGAGCCGGCGGCGTCCGATCATGGCGAACCGACGACCGCGGCAGCCGAGGCGATCAACGACGACGACGTGGTTCGCACCCATCCCACACTGGCCCGGGCGCTGCGCCACAACGTCAACGCCGAGCGCGCCCGCGACACTCTGAGCCAGGCCGACGAGATCATCGTCATCAGTGTGCTGTCGCGCGACGAGGAAGGCTTCTCGGGAGAGGCGCTGCTCAATCTGATGCTGGCCTGCGGCCTGCGCTACAGCAGCGACATGGGCATCTTCCACCGCTTCGAGACCGAGGACCCCGACAGCGAGCTGCAATTCTCGATGCTCAACGTGGTCAAGCCGGGCACCTTCCCGATCGAAGCGATGGACGAGTTCCGCACGCCGGGCATCACCCTGCTGATGCCGCTCCCCGGAGCGCTGGATACGGCCGCCGCCTTCGAGGCAATGGTCGAGACCGCCATGGTCATCGTGCGCAACCTGGGCGGCGAGCTGAAGGACGAGAACCGCAGCGTGATGACCGCGCAGACCGTGGAGTTCGCCCGCCAGCGCGTGCAGGAGTTCGAACGTCGTAACCGCCTCAACCGTTACCAGGTGAACTGACGCCTGACCGCGTGCCATGCCGCACCCGTCGACAACCCCGTGAGCGATCACGGGGTTGTCGTGTTGAGGGCGGTAGAAATCCTCTTCGAGACAGACAGACGCATGAGCCAGCCCGAACAGAAAACTCTCGATGAAGTCGCCAAGCTGCGCGCCGAGCTCGACGACGCCAACTACCGCTACTACGTGCTCGACGAGCCGCAGCTCACCGATGCCGACTACGACCGCAAGCTGCGCCGCCTGCAGGAGCTGGAAACCCATTACCCCGAACTGGTGACGCCCGACTCGCCGACCCAGCGGGTCGGGACACCACCCGACGCCGGCTTTCCCGAGGTTGAACACGCGGTGCCCATGCTGTCGCTCGACAACGCCTTGAACGAGGGGGAGGTTGAAGCCTTCATCAAGCGGGTGGCCGAGCGGCTGGAAACCGACGGCGAGACGATTCGATTCTGCTGCGAACCCAAGCTCGACGGCGCCGCCGTGTCGCTGGTCTACGAGCAGGGCGTGCTGATAAGCGGTGCGACCCGTGGCGATGGCCGCACCGGCGAAGGCATTACCTCCAACTTGCGCACGCTGCGCTCGATCCCGCTCAAGCTGCGCGGCGACGTGCCCGAGCTGATCGAGGTGCGCGGTGAGGTCATCATGAGCCACGCCGGCTTCGAGCGGTTGAATGACCGTGCCCGTGAGGAGGGCGGCAAGGTATTCGCCAACCCGCGCAACGCCGCGGCGGGCAGCCTGCGTCAGCTCGACCCCAGCGTCACCGCCACCCGCCCGCTCGAGTTCAGCGCCTACCAGGTGGCACGCATCGAGCCGGCTCCGGGCGATGCCAGCCACAGCGAGCTGATGGCACATCTCAAGATCTTCGGTTTTCGCAGCAGCGCCGAACTCCAGGTAGTCACGGGCAGCCAGGGGGTTATCGACTACTGCCGTCGGTTGGGCGAGCGGCGCGACGGCCTCGGCTACGACATCGACGGCGTGGTGATCAAGGTCGACGACCTGCGCCGGCAACGCGAGCTGGGCTTCGTTGCCCGCGCGCCGCGCTGGGCCATCGCCTTCAAGTTCCCCGCCCAGGAGGAGACCACGCGGCTCAACGACGTCGAGTTCCAGGTCGGCCGCACCGGGGCGATTACCCCGGTGGCGCGGCTGGAGCCGGTCTCGGTGGCCGGGGTCACCGTCTCCAACGCCAGCCTGCACAACGCCGACGAGATCGCGCGTCTCGGCGTGAAGATCGGCGATACCGTGGCGATTCGCCGGGCCGGCGACGTCATCCCCCAGGTGGTGCGGGTACTGGAGCAGCAGCGCCCCGCGGATGCTCGCGAGATCGTCTTCCCCGGCCGCTGCCCGGTGTGCGACTCCGAGATCGAGCGTCTCGAAGGCGAAGTGGTGGCGCGCTGCTCCGGCGGACTCTACTGCCCCGCCCAGCGCAAGGAGGCGCTCAAGTACTTCGCCTCGCGCCGGGCCATGGATATCGACGGCCTGGGCGAGAAGCTGATCGATCAACTGGTCGAACTCGATTGGGTCAAGACCCCGGCCGACCTGTTCCGGCTCGATGCCGAGCGCCTGGCGGAGCTTCCGCGCATGGCCCGGAAATCTTCCGAGAAACTGGTGGCCGCGCTGGAGAAGGCCAAAAGAACCACGCTGCCGCGCTTCATCTTCGCACTGGGCATCCGCGAGGTGGGCGAGGCCACGGCGGCCAACCTGGCACGCCACTTCGGCACCCTGGATGCGCTGATGGAAGCCGAACTGGCCGAACTCGAGGCGGTGGAAGACGTCGGGCCGGTGGTGGCCGCCCACGTGCACACCTTCTTCCGTCAGGAGCACAACCGCGAGACCATCGAGGCGTTGCGCGAGCTGGGCGTGACCTGGGCCGAGGAGAGCGTCGGCGAGCGCCCGCAGCCGCTGGCCGGCCAGACCTGGGTGCTCACCGGCACCCTCGAGGGCATGACCCGCGACGAGGGCAAGGCGCGCTTGCAGGCACTGGGCGCCAAGGTGGCCGGCAGTGTATCGAAGAAGACCGCCGCGGTGGTCGCCGGCGAGGCCGCCGGCAGCAAGCTGGCCAAGGCCCAGGAGCTCGGCGTGGAAGTGCTCGGCGAGGAGGGCTTCTTGAAGCGCCTCGAAGCCTGGGAAAGCGGTGAAGGCAGTGAAGCGAACAGTAAGGAGGGGCAATGAACGATGGCCGCTTTATCGAGGTGCCCTACCGCATGCTGCCGGGCGAGACCCTGGACAGCCTGCTCGAGGCCTTCGTCACCCGCCAGGGCTATGACACCACCGACACCGGCGAGGGCATGCGTGGCTGGGTCGCCCAGCTCAAGCAGCAGCTCGAGCGTGGCGAGCTGCTCATCGCCCACGACCTGCAGACCGAGACCACCGAAGTGATGACGCTGGTCCAGTGGCGCGCCTTCGGGCGCGACCTGGCCGACGACGAGGAGGAGGGCTAGGCAGAAACCGGTGCGGTGGAGTTTCGGCGCGAATGCTGCGCTGCACTACCAATGTCCAACAGTGGCCGAGCGTAAATGTAACGGGAAATTGATCCAGGTCAGAGGCTGAGAAACCCCATGCGGCAAGAATGAGTTTTCTGATTCTTCCGCTGACGGCGGCTCCTCTAGGGACGGGCTGGCGCCTCACGTCGCGCCTGTCGAGTATCGTAATGCTGACCTACGCCCGCGCTTTTCTCGCTTGCCTGAAATCCCTGCAGGGGTTCGTGCTGGTAGCGATCATTTCCGCCTCGCTGACTGTCTTCCTGGGGGTCTCCGCAGTGTCCTCGCTGCTCTACGAGAACATTCTCGCGCGCCAGGCCGAGCAGACCTCCGAGACCCTCGCCCGGCAGAGCTTCAACGCCATGCTGCAGGTGATGCGCCAGGGCTGGACCCGCGAGCAGATGGAAGCCTTCATCGAAGAGACCCGTCACGCTCACGAAGGCTCCGGCTATCGCTTCCAGTTCTATCGTGGCGAACGGGTCTCGGAGCGCTTCGGGCCGATCGACCAGCCCGCCATGGACATCGTCATCCGCTCCGCTCTGGAGTCGGGCAATGAGCGGGTATGGCGCGAGGACGGCACGGTACGCCGCATCATGCCGCTGGTAGCACGCCCCGATTGTCTGGCGTGCCACCAGAATGCCGCGACCGGCGACGTGCTCGGCGTGATCGACATCCAGCACGACCTGGCGCCGATCAGCCGCGAGATGCGGTTCAACTACCTGGCCCTGTTCATTGTCGCCGCCATGCTGATCCTGCTGCTGGCGCTGGGTATGTCGAAGCTCTTCGCCGCACGTATTCAGGGCACTCTCGATCAGTTCCGCAAGCGCCTGAGCGCGGTCAACTCCGTCGAGGACTTTCGCAAACTCGATGTCAGCCACACCCAGGTCGGCTTCAATGAGCTCAATGCCGCCATGCAGCAGGTCAATGCCCTGGTCGACCGGCTCAGGAACGTGGCGGTGGACAAGGACATCCTCGAGTTCGAGATCCGCCTGCTGAGCAAGTTCATCATCACTTCGGAAGTCGTGCGCGACTGGCGCGAGTTCATCAAGGAACTGCTGGCGGACATCAATACCATCATCCAGGCGCATACCCTGGTGACGATCTTTCAGGTGGAAGACGAGGGCTACGAACTGGAGGTGTTCTGGTACCGCGAGGTGGCGCCTGAAACCCGCACCACCTTCGAGGCGTTGCTGACCCAACTGCTGGAGAACAAGCCGGAGGGGCAGCCGGGGGGCAGCGTGCTCAAGGTGCATCACCATACGGTAATGGTTGCCGGCGCCGGTGGCGGCGAGGCGGTAGCCGACCTCTCGCCGGAGGACATTCGCCTGCAGACCAAGTCCCTGCTGCTCGAGGCGCCCAAGATCGGCGGCATCGTCGGCATCGGCGTGCAATCCGACCTGGCCCAGGACCCCATTCGCCATATTGTCATCGACGGCATCCTGTCGACGCTGCTCAATCTGGTGGGCTCGGTCAAGGCGATCTACAAGTACACCCAGGATCTCGAGTTCTACGCCACCCGCGACCCCCTGACCAACCTGCACAACCAGCGTATCTTCAAGGACATGCTGACCTACGAGGTGGGCCGGGCGACACGTCACCAGGACCACTTTAGCCTGCTGATGCTCGACTTGGACAACTTCAAGACGGTCAACGATCGCCACGGCCACGCCTTCGGTGATCAGTTCCTCAATGCCGTGGCCGACACCTTGAGCCACTCGGTACGCCCCGGCGACTTCCTGGCCCGCTATGGCGGCGACGAGTTTACCGTGATCCTGCCCGAGACCGAGGAGCAGCAGGCTTATTCGGTGGCGCAGCGCATCGCCAGCAACCTCGCGAGCCAGGTGCTCACCGCGCCGGACGGCAGCACGGTACGGGCGACGACCTCGATCGGCATCGCCAGCTATCCCAACCATGCCACCAACCCTCACGATCTCTTCCTGATGGCCGACAACATGATGTACAAGGCCAAGCGCAAGGGGAAGAACTGCGTGGCCGTGCCGGCGCAGGAGGAGGTGGCGGAAGTCTTCCGTGAAGTCGGCGAAAAGAACCAGATGGTGCTCAGCGCGCTGGAGGAGCAGCGCATCGTGCCCTACTTCCAGCCCATCGCCAACGTACGTACCGGCGAGGTCAATATCCACGAGTTGCTGATGCGCATTCAGCATGACGACCGCCTGGTGCCGGCCGGCGAATTCATCGATATCGCCGAGAGCATCGGCGTGATTCACAAGATGGACTACCAACTGATCGAGAAGGCCTTCGCGCAGATCCGCGAGCAAGGCTACGAGGGCATGCTGTTCATCAACCTCTCGCCCAAGTCGCTGATCATCGGCGAGTTCATCGGCCATATCCACCAGTTGGCGATCGACTACGACATCCTGCCGGAGCGCATCGTCTTCGAGCTGACCGAGCGCGAGACGGTGAGCAACCTCAAGTTGCTGGAGAAATTCGTCCTCGACCTCAAGCTCGAAGGCTTCAATTTTGCCATCGACGACTTCGGCTCCGGCTACTCCTCGTTCCGCTATCTCAAGCAGTTTCCCATCGACGTGATCAAGATCGAGGGCGAGTTCATCCGCAACATGCTCAACGACGAGACCTACATGGCCTTCGTCAAGAGCATCGTCACTCTGGCCCAGAGCCTCGGCGTGAGCACGGTCGCCGAGTTCATCGAGGACGAGGACGTGCTCGACGCCGTGAAGGCGCTCGGCATTGACTTCGGTCAGGGCTTCCATCTGGGCCGGCCGGGGCCTGGCTTCGTTACCCACCTCCAGCAAGTGCTCGTCGAAAGGTAGGCGCGCCTTGCCGCGCTACTTGCCCTGGATCAGCTCGCGGACAATCCGCCGTCCCGGATGCAGGTGATCCACCAGCGGCCACTCCAGCGGCAGCGGTTCGTCGCAGATGTGTGAGGCGATCAGCTCGGCGCACAGTGGTGCGCTGGCCATGCCGCGCGAGCCGTGGGCGGCGCTGATCCACAGGCCGGGGTGGTGGCGTCCGGCAATGGCCGGCACCCGCGTGGCGTCCTTGGTCAGCACGGCGTAATCCTCGCGCCAGGCGGCGACGTCGGGCACCGGCCCGGCATAGGGCGACTTGTCGGGGCTTGCCGCGCGCACGCCGACGCGTCCCGTGAGCCGCCCGGGCGACAAGTCGGCACCGGCCTCGCGCAGCGCCGCCGCGAAGTGGGGCAGGCCCCGCTCCAGTTCGGCCAGGTTGGCGGTGTGGTCGGCCTCGCGCTCCGCCGTGTCGGTGTCGCCCGGTCCGAAGGTGGCGCCGAAATTGAGCACGCCGTCCGCCGGCGGCGGTACGTAACCGCCGGCACACACCACGCGACCCAGCGCCGGGGCTCCTTCCGGCAACGCGAGCTGGCTGACCTGGCCGCGCACCGGCTGCAGGGGCAGCGCCGCGGTTTGGGTGAGCCTGGCCGCTTCGCTGGCGGCGGCGACCACCACCTGGTCGGCCTCGATGCATTCGCCGTCGGCCAGCGCCAGGGTCCAGCCCGCATCATGAGGTTGCAGCGCCGTCACTTCGCCAAGGCGAAAGCTGACGCCCGGTGTCCGGGCCAGACGCACGCACAGCGCCAGTGGCCTGACCCAGGCGGCATCGGGATAGTCGAGCGCAGGGGTGTCGATACGAATGCCGGCGGCGGCGCTGGCCGCCTCGGCATCGAGCCCGCGCACCACGCTCTCCGGCAGGCAATGGTTGGCCAGGAAACGCGCCTGGCGTACCTGCTCCTTCTCGCTCAGGGCCAGCTGCAGCACGCCACTGGGTTGCCATAGCGTCCGATCGGGATCGAGCTGCTCCAGCCAGCGCCGGCTGTGGAGCAGGCCGGCCAGGTAAGCGCGACTCTGCAGGTTGGTTTCGACCGCCAGCTTGACGTAGAGCGCCCCCTGCAGGTGAGTGGTGCCCAGCTCCGCCCGGTCGAAGCGGTCGATCAGCGTCACCTCTACGCCGCGACGGGCCAGGGCGGCGGCGGCGCTGGCACCGGCGATGCCGGCACCGATCACCGCCACGTGGCGTGGCGGCCGTGCCGACGACGAGCTGAACCAGGGCGTCTGCTCGCGGCGCATGTCGGCAGGCGGCGAGGCGATCTCGCCCGCCAGCATCTCGCGCTTGCGCCCGAAGCCCGGCACCTTGCGCCAGGCGAAGCCGGCCTCGGCCAGCCCGCGCTTCACCACCCCGGCGCAGGTGAAGGTGGCGAAAGTCGCTCCCGGCCTGGAGCGGGCCGCCATGGCAGCGAACAGTTCCGGGCGCCACATCTCCGGATTCTTGGCCGGGGCGAAGCCGTCGAGAAACCAGGCATCGACTTGGCCTTCGAGCAGCGCCAGGCGCTCGGCGGCATCGCCGAAGTGCAGGTCCAGCGTGACCCGCTCATCGAGCCACAGCCGGTGTACCCCCGCGACCGGTTGGGGCCACTGGTGCACCAGCCGTTCGGCACGGGGGGCCAGGTCCGGCCAGGCGGCCAGAGCGCGGCTCAGGTCGTCCCGGCGCAGCGGATAGCGTTCGGTGGAAATCAGGTGCAGCCGTGCCCCGGCCGGTGCGTGTGCATCGAAGCAGGCCCAGGCGCAGAGCATGTTGAGCCCGGTGCCGAAACCGGTCTCGCCGATCACGAAGGGGCGCCTGGCCGTCCAGGCGGCGAGGCGTTGGGGCAGAGCATTGGCCTGCATGAAGACATGCTCGGTTTCCGCCCGGCCGTCATGGCGCGAGAAGTAGACGTCATCGAACTGCGTCGAGAGCGGGGCACTCTCGCCGGTATCGTCGCCGCGCCAGTCGAGTCGAGCGGACTCGAGACCGGCCAATGGCGGAAGTGCACTAACGGTCACGAACTTCTCCAGAGCCTGGCGCGGCTGCTCAAATATTGATCGATGTTCTTACGGCGGCGTGGAATGGCGCATCGAGCAAGCCATCCGCGGCGTTTCAACAGCGTTATCCACAGAAGCTGTGAGCAACTCTCCTGTGGATAATCGGGTCTCGGCGGGAGGAGGCGTCAGGGCAGCACTTTCTTGAACGGCTTCACGGTCGCCTTGGCATAGACGCCGGCGATCATGTAAGGGTCGGCGTCGGCCCAGGCCTGGGCGGTTTCGAGGCTGTCGAACTCGGCCACCACCAGGCTGCCGCTGAAGCCGGCATCGCCGGGGTTCTCGGCATCCACCGCGGGATGCGGGCCGGCCAGCACCAGGCGGCCCTCGTCGCGCAGCTTCTCCAGGCGGGCCAGGTGGTCGGGGCGGGCGGCCAGGCGGCGCTCCAGGCTGTTCTTCACGTCTTCACTGATGATGGCGTACAGCATCGCAACGTTTCCTCTAGCAAGCACGGTAGTACCGCGGACTCAAGGTGCGTTGACCGACCGTCGTCGGGCGCGCACCATTGGGCCATCATTTTGACAAAGTTGCCTGCCTGCGTCATGCCAAAGCCCTGCCTGCCCGAGCGTTTCGTCGGTGACCCCGCCCCCCTGGGAGTCGATTTGCACATGCATTCCACCGCTTCGGACGGCGCCCTGGCGCCCGCCGAGGTCGTGGCCCTGTGTGCCGAACGCGGCGTTGCGCTGATGGCATTGACCGATCACGACACCGTGGCCGGCGTGGCCGAGGCCAGCGAGGCGGCGAGACGCCTGGGCGTGGGCCTGCTGCCGGCGGCGGAACTCTCGACCCGCTGGCATGGCATCGGCATCCATGTGGTCGGGCTGTTGCCGCAAGGGGCTCGCGGTGCGCTTGGCGAAGGCCTCGAGGCGCAGGCTCGGGCGCGCGATGCGCGCGCCGAAGTGATCGCCAAGCGCATGGAGAAAATCGGGCTCGACGACGCCCTGGCCAAGGCTCGCGAGCAGGCCGGGCCCTATCGCCCGCTAGGACGGCCCGACTTCGCCCGTGCCCTGGTGGCGGCGGGGCTGGTACCCGATGTGGGCACGGCGTTTCGCAAGCACCTTGGCAGCGGCAAGGCGGGCGACGTCAAGGCGCATTGGCCCGAACTGGCCGAAGTGGTGGGCTGGGTGGTCGAGGCGGGCGGCGTGTCGGTGCTGGCGCATCCCCTGCGCTACGGCCTGACCCGGCGCAAGCGGGGGCAATTGCTGGACGACTTCGCCGCCGCCGGTGGCCAGGCCGCCGAGCTGGTCAGCGGCTTCCAGAATGCCCACGTCACCCGCGACCTGGCCCGCCAGCTCGCCGAGCGGGAGCTGTATGCTTCGCTCGGCAGCGACTTTCATTTTCCCGGCGGCCACTTGGCCCCGGGTAGCATGAGCCCGCCACCACGCACCGTCGTGCCCCCGGTATGGACCCACCCGCGATTGGCCGGCTTTGTCGCGGCGGGCTGCGACGCGGCCGCCTCCGACGCGCTATAGTGGGCAGCGAAAAACGAAAACGTCAGGAAATCTCACCATGAGTCAGTTCTTCCAGATCCACCCGGAAAACCCGCAGAAGCGCTTGATCGACCAGGCGGTGCAGATCGTCCGCCAGGGTGGCGTGATCGCCTATCCCACCGATTCCGGCTATGCCCTGGGCTGCCATCTGGGGGACAAGAAGGCGATCGAGAAGATCAAGTGGCTGCGTTCGCTGGACGACAAGCACAACTTCACCCTGGTGTGCTCCGACCTCTCCGACATCGGTACCTACGCCAAGGTCGACAACAGCGTGTTCCGCCTGCTCAAGGCCAACACGCCGGGCCCCTACACCTTCATCCTCAACGCCACCTCCGAAGTGCCGCGCCTGCTGCTGCACCCCAAGCGGCGCTCCATCGGGGTGCGCGTGCCCGACCACCGCATCACCCTGGCCCTGCTTGAGGCCCTGGGTGAACCGCTGATGAGCGTGACGCTGATTCCGGTGGGTGAGGAGCTGCCGATGACCGATCCGGAGGAGATCCGCGACCGCTACGTCGCCCACCTGGACCTGATCATCGACGGTGGCGCCTGTCACCTGGAGCCCACCAGCGTGATCGACCTGCGCGAACTGCCGCCGACCATCGTCCGCGAAGGGCGCGGCGACCTCAGCCCCTTCCGGGAGTGAGCGTCCCGCTGCCGATTACTTGCTGGGCTTGCCGCTCGCGTGTTCGGCGAGGTGCGGGTCGGGCGTTTCCTCGTCGAGCCAGGTGCCGCATTTGAGACAGTAAAGCGCACGCTTCTCGTGACGGTCGTGGCCGCAGCCGGGGCAGGCCTGATCGGAGTAGCGGTCGGCGCGGATCGAGCGGATCACCTCGGCCGAGAAGACCCCGGTGGGTATGGCGATGATCGAGTAGCCGATCAGCATGACCATCACCGAGATTGCCTGGCCGACGGGCGTGACGGGGACGATGTCACCGTAGCCGACCGTGGTCAGGGTGACGATGGCCCAGTAGATCGCCTTGGGAATGCTGGTGAAGCCGGCCTCGATCGGCTCGATCACGTATACCAGGCTGGCGAAGAGAGTCACCAGCAGGAAAACGGTGAACAGGAACAGGAAGATCTGGCGCAGGCTGCGCTGTAGGGCCTCCACCAGCAGGCGACCCTCGCCGACGAACTGCATCAGGCGCAGCACGCGGAAGATGCGCAGCACCCGCAGCAGGCGCACGATCGCCAGCGTCTGGGCGCCTGGTATCACCAGCATCAGCCAGGTGGGAAGAATTGCCACTACATCGATCACGCCGTAGAAGCTTCGCAGGTAGCGCAGCGGCTTGTCGAGTATGTAAAGGCGCACCAGTAGCTCGATGGTGAAAGCGATGGTGAACCCCCACTCCAGCCAGTAGAACCATTCGCCATACGCCGCGCTGAGGTGATCGACGGTATCGAGCATCACCACCAGCACGCTGGTCAGTATCATCACGATCAGGGCGATATCGAAGCCCTTGGCAAGCGGCGTGTCGGATTCGAAGATGATCTGGAACAGGCGGGTTCGTATTCCATCGCCACCCGGCCGAAACGGTTCGCTCATCGCCATACTCCCTGTAGCGCTTTACACATATTTTTGTTCGTCTTGCTCGCGAGGCCTGGGTTCAGGCCGACAGGCGGTGTGCCAGCTTCAATGCCGTGCGGCCGAAATCAACGCCGAGCCAGTCGTCATGATCCAGCATGGCGGCTAGCCGGCCGCCCTCGTCGTGGCCGTGTTCGCCAAGCGTCTGCAAAGCTTCCCTGGCGGCTGCCTTCCAGCCGTCGTCACCGGTATCGGCCAGCGCATCCAGGGCCAGGATGGCACGGTGCAGCCACTCGCTTTCACCGGACCCTTCCGGCAGTTTCCATAGGTCGCCCAGCAGAGCGCTGCCGCGGGCGGCCTTGCTGGCATCGGCGGGGCGCAGGGGCACCGTCTCGGCGAAGGCTAGCGCCAGGCTCCACAGCGCCTGCGGGTCGCCGTCCTTGAGCTCCAGTTCCAGTTCGCAGATCGTCACGCGCCGGCCGGCGGCACGAATCTCGCCCTGGTCCAGCGCCACCTCGATGGTGGCTTCGGCCAGTTCCAGGCACCACAGCCGGCGCTCGAAGTCGGTGGTGAAGCGCGGTTCCAGCTGCGCCAGTACCTCCGTGCCCAGTGCGGCCATGGGGGGCAGCTCGGCAAGCCCGGCGCGGTCGAGGCTGCCTCCCTCCACCGGCCATTCCCATTCGCGGCGCCGGCTGTAGCCGCCGCTGCCTTCGCCGCTGGTCTTGAGGGTCTGTACCCAGCTGTCGTCGCGGCGACGCAGGCGCAGCGCCATGCGCGCGGCCTCGAGCTCACCCCTGGGCGTATCGTAGTAGGTATTGGCCAAGCGCTGGGCGCCATCCACCCCGCCTCGTAGGAGGGGGTGCTGCAGCAGGCGTTCCGGCCCCGTTTCGCCCAGTGCCAGTTTCATCTCTATCTCGTAGCTCATGTGTGTCGTGCTCCTGGCCTGGATGGTTGCCATGCGCCTGGATATTCAAGGGAAACGAATATTTCAATGACGTGACAGGGAGTCATTCTCTATACTGACGCCGCCATTTCACAAGCGCATCTTACGCCATGGTCAAATCAAACCCCTTTTCGGCAATGTTCGGCCGCTCGCCGTTCCAGCCACTGCTGGCACACATCGCCAAGTCCAACGAGTGTGCCGACCAGCTGTTGCCTTTCTTCGAGGCCACGCTTGTCGGTGACTGGGACGAGGCCGCCAAGGTCCGCGAGACTGTCACCCAGCTCGAGCACGACGCCGACAGCCTCAAGACCGAGCTTCGCCTCAACCTGCCCAATACGCTGTTCCTGCCCGTTTCCCGTACCGACCTGCTCGACCTGATCAGCGTGCAGGACAAGATCGCCAACAAGGTACGCGACATCACCGGCATCATGCTCGGCCGCCGCATGCAGGTGCCCGCGGAACTGGCCCAGCCCATGCGCGACTACATGCAGACCGCCGTGGCCTGCGTCGCCCAGGCGCGTCAGGCACTGGAAGAACTCCAGGATCTGCTCGAATCGGGCTTCGGACGGCATGTCTCGGACGTGATGCAGAACCTGATACGCGAGCTGCACATCCTCGAACAGAAGGCCGACCAGCAGCAGATCGACATTCGGCGCCGGCTGTTCGACCTGGAAGATCAGCTCAAGCCGGTGGACGTGGTCTTTCTCTACAAGATCATCGACTGGGTCGGCGAACTCTCCGATCGCGCCGAGCGCGTCGGCAGCCGTCTCCAGATTCTCACTGCCCGGTAGGACATCGCCTTCCGGCATAGCCGGGGAATGTTCTTTCAACCTGACAGCCACATAGGATCCAAGCCCCTATGTCGATCATTGCAGAGCACGCGTATACCTTCATCATCCTGGCCTGCCTCTTCGGTTTCTTCATGGCCTGGGGGGTCGGGGCCAACGATGTCGCCAACGCCATGGGTACCTCGGTCGGCTCCAAGGCGATCACCATCAAGCAGGCGATAATCATCGCCGTGGTGTTCGAGTTTCTTGGCGCCTGGCTCGCCGGCGGCGAAGTCACCGAGACCATCCGCAAGGGCATCATCGACCCAGCCGCATTGGAGAGTGACCCCCAACTGTTGATCTACGGCATGCTGGCCTCGCTGCTGGCTGCCGGCACCTGGCTGTTGATCGCCTCCTTGAAGGGCTGGCCGGTATCGACCACTCACTCCATCGTCGGTGCCATCGTCGGCTTCGCCCTGGCGGGCCTGGGGATCGATGCCGTGGGCTGGCCCAAGGTCGGCCAGATCGCCGCCAGCTGGGTCGTTTCGCCGCTATTGGCCGGCACCATCGCCTTCACGCTGTTCAAGTCGGTGCAGCATCTAATATTCGAGGCCGACGATCCCTTCGTCGCAGCCAAACGCTACGTGCCCTTCTATATCCTGCTGGTCGGTTTCGCCATCTGCATGGTCACCCTGACCAAGGGGCTCAAGCACATTGGCCTGGATATGGGCTTCGGCACCAACCTGCTGCTGTCGGCGCTGTTCGGCCTGGGCATGATGGCCCTGGGTGGCTGGATGGAGCGGCGCGTGCAGGCCGGCAGCCGTCAGAGCGATCATTTCGGTTTCACCGGGGTGGAGCGCGTATTCGGCGTGCTGATGATCTTCACCGCCTGCGCCATGGCTTTTGCCCACGGCTCCAACGACGTGGCCAACGCGGTGGGGCCGCTGGCGGCGGTCATCAGCGTCGTTCAGAACGGCGGCGCCATCGGAGGTTCGGCACTGGTGCCCTGGTGGGTGCTGGTACTGGGCGGCGGCGGCATCGTGGTGGGCCTGGTCACCTACGGTCACAAGGTCATCGCCACGGTAGGCACCGGCATTACCGAGCTGACCCCGAGTCGCGGCTTCGCCGCCACCCTGGCGGCGGCGCTGACCGTCGTGCTCGCTTCGGGCACAGGCCTGCCGATCTCCACGACGCATACGCTGGTCGGTGCAATTCTCGGTGTTGGCCTGGCCCGGGGCATGGCGGCGCTCAACCTGCGCGTGATCGGCACCATCGCGATGTCCTGGCTGATCACGCTACCGGCAGGTGCGGGTCTGGCGATACTGTTCTTCTTCATGTTCAAGGGCATTTTCGGTTAAGTCACCCACGACGTAAATCTGGCTGGGGTTATAACCGCACGCGGCGGCACCTTGATGGTGCCGCCGTTTTCGTCGCTCTGATATAGTCGAACTCGATACACCTTCCTCTCACCTGCTGCCGGAGAGCGGCCTTGGACACTCGTTTCCCCTTCGTCGACTGGTTCCGCAATTCCTCCCCCTATATCAATGCGCATCGGGGCCGAACCTTCGTGATCTTGATCGAGGGCGAGGCGATGGCGCGAGGGCGCGGCGAACAGCTGATCCAGGACCTGGCGCTGCTGCATACCCTTGGCGTGCGGCTGGTGGTGGTGTTCGGCATCCGCCCCCAGGTGGATCAGGCGTTGAGCGAAGCCGGCATCGTGCCGCAGCGGCATGAAGGGCGCTGGGTCGCCGACGAGGCGATCATGGCCTGTGTCGAGCGGGTGGCCGCCGAGCAACGCCTGTGGCTCGAGGCGCGGCTGTCACTGGGCCTGCCCAACACGCCGCTGCATGGGGTCGAGCTGACCGTGGTGTCCGGCAACCTGGTCATGGCCAAGCCGCTGGGCGTGCGTGATGGGGTCGACTACGACCACAGCGGCGAAGTGCGCCGGGTGCGGGTTTCGGCCGTGCAAGGGCTGCTCGACCGGGGTTCGCTGGTCTTGCTGCCGCCGCTGGGCTTTACCAGTACCGGCGAGGTGTTCGACCTGGACGCTGCCGAAGTAGCTCAGCATGCGGCCATGGCGCTGGCCGCCGACAAGCTGATCCTGCTGGGCGAGGCCGCAGGGCTCTACGACGAGTACGGCGCCATGCAGCGCCAGCTCACCCCCGCCGAGGCCGAACCGCTGCTGAGCCAGATCGAACCGGGCTGCGAGCAGGCGCGCCATATCGCCGCTGCTTGCGCCGCCGCGCGCCACGGCGTGGCCCGCACGCACCTGCTTTCGTGGCAAGACCATGACGCCCTGCTGGGCGAACTGTTCACCCGCGACGGGGTGGGCACCATGATCACCCGGCATCGCTACGAACAGCTGCGACCGGCCGAACTCGGCGATATTGCCGGTCTGCTGGAGCTGCTCGAGCCGCTGGAGCGGCGCGGCATGCTGGTGCCTCGCTCGCGCGAACGCCTGGAGCACGAGATCGACGACTACCTGGTGATCGAACGCGACGGCATGATCATTGGCTGCGCGGCGCTGCACCGCTTCGGCGAAGCAGAAATGGGCGAGCTGGCTTGCCTGGCAATTCACGTCGACTACCGCGGCGGGGCGCGCGGCACGCTGCTGCTTTCGGGAGTCGAGCGTCGTGCAAAGCGGCTTGGGCTCAGTGCACTGTTCGTGCTGACGACCCACACCGCGCACTGGTTCGTCGAGCACGGCTTTCGCGCATCCGACATCGACTCCTTGCCGCCGCTCAAGCGCGATACCTATAACCACGCACGCAAGTCGAAGATTCTCGTCAAGTCCCTCTCGTGAGAGCCTGGTCCTAAGCCCTACGCAACCCCCCGGTCAGCCGCTGCCCTGAATCCATCTAGGTGGCGGCTGTCGCTTTGGGGCAACGCCGCCTATCACCTTGTCTCTAAAAAGTGACATCGTAGATTATTGTTTTTAAATGCATTACAAAAGAAGATCAAAACGGTGTCTCCGAACGATGACGAAAAAAGACCCAGGCTCTCGGTTTTTATCCCGGTTTATCCGCACGGTGGCGGCATGCCAAGCTTTGATTGTATTTAAGTTATTGTTTTTTATTGGTTGATAGGTTTTTTGGCACGCAGCTCGCACTATACAAGTCGAGCAACGAAGAAGTGATTCAAACGGCTCGAATCACTTCGGATCGTCGAGAGGCTCGGGGAACACCACCCCCCCATGCCCTGTGCGCCCCGGGCACCACGACGATCGGCGTTCGCTCCGCGATGTGTAACTTAGGTTGCGATGAGACGGGTGCCGCCGACAGGCAAGGAACGGTACCAGAAGGGCAAGGATGCCCCGGCATGGATGCCTCATCCCCCTCGGGGGATCGAATTACGGGCCAGTGCTAGGTGAGACTCACCTAGCACTGGCACCAAAGGACGAAGCAGGGCGGTTCGCCGCCTGCCCGTACCGACCGCACCTGGTGGCAGAAGGGTCGGCAACGGGGCTTCGGGACCCTCGGGTCCGCTGAAAGTATGGGACATGGCTCGACCAGGCGAACGATGCCCATATTTTCACCCCTTCAGTTCCCTGCGTATTGGGCCGGCACCTGCCGGCCTCTTTTTTTTCAACAGGGTTGGTGACGAGCAGTAGTCGAGCGTGGAACTCTGTTATCCTTCAGGAATGTACCATGGCGGTTCCTTATCCTCTCCTGAATAGAACATTGGTCATGACCAAACGGGTCTCGCGCCGTTGGCGCCCGCGCTCATTGCTGCAGCTCGTGCTGCTGGCATTCCTGGTAGTTATGCTGCCGTTGGGAATCTTGATGTACCAGGCCGGCCAGGCCTTGTCCGAATTGTCTCATCTGGCGGATGTCAGTGCCCGCCAGGCGGTAGAAGAGAGCCGTCGAGCCAGGGTGCTGAGCAACCTGGCCGTCGATATGGAGCGTAGCGCGCGTCAGTATGCGGTGCTGGAGCAGGAGAGCCTGCTCGACCTCTATGCCGAGCGCCATAGGGAATTCAAGGACCTGCTGGCCCGGCAGAGCCGCTTCCTGCCCGGCGACCCCAATGTGCAAGCGCTGGAGGAGCAACTGGAGCTGCTCTCGCAATTGCCGGAGCCGAATGACGAGTCGCTGAATGTCTGGCTGTCGCTGTTCGTGCCGTTCGCCGAGCATACCGAGGCGATGCGCCGGGCCACCAATCGCGAGATCGATGCCAGCATCGAAATGATCAGTGCGCGGGCGGAAGCCGTGCAGTCGCGGCTGTGGCTACAGACCACGGCGCTGGTCTCCGCCAGCTTGCTGCTCATGCTGTTGTTCAGTTGGCTGATCATTCGCCCGGTGCGCCAACTCGAGCGCCGAATTCTCAGCATCGGCAGTGGCATCGAGACCAACGATCGCGACACCATTCAGGGCCCCGCCGAACTGGTGCAGCTCGGTGATCGGCTCGACTGGCTGTCGACCCGGCTCAGCGATCTGGAAGCGCAGAAGCAGCAATTCCTGCGCCATATGTCGCACGAACTCAAGACCCCGCTGGCCAGCGTGCGCGAGGGATCGGCACTGCTGGCCGACGAAGTCGCCGGGGAGCTTACCCCCCACCAGCGCGAAATTTTGACATTGATCGATGCCAGCGGCCGAGAGCTGCAACGGCTGATCGAGCAACTGCTCGACTACAACTTGCTGCAGCACAACCAGCGCATCACACTCGAACAGGTGGACCTGGCCACGCTGGTCAAGGCCACGCTGGCCAAGCACCGACTGGCGCTGGAGAACAAGGGCATGCAGGTCACCGCCTTCGATGGCCCGCTGGAGTGGGTGGTCGACCGTACCGCGGTGGGGCGCATCCTCGACAATCTGGTGTCGAACGCCATTGCCTATGGCGAAGACGGCGGCGAGCTGATGATTCGCGCGCATGCCGGGCGAGAGCACCTGATACTTGATGTCGCAAACAGCGGTGAACCCATCGACGATCACGACCGCGCACGCCTGTTCGAACCGTTCTATCAGGGCCGCTCGAGGCGCAAGGGGCCGCTCAAGGGGTCTGGTATCGGACTTTCGGTAGCGGCTGACTGCGCTCGCATCCAGAACGGAGGGCTGGCGCTGGTCGAAGATAGAGAATACGAAGTGTGTTTCCGCCTGACGCTGCCGCGCCAGGCGCTGCCACTCACCCGAGAAAATAATAATATGGAGCCCTACCAAGTGGGCATCAGCGCAAGGAGCGAGGAACGATGAGGGTAAGAAGAATCCGAGATGCAAGAACGTCTTTCATTGCCGGCGGGCTTGTCCTGTTGCTGGGCGGCTGCCAGTACCTGCCCGAGCAAGGCATGCTCGGCTCGGCACCGGAAGCGCCACCCAGCGCGGCGGCTTGCCGTGCGGTGAAGCCGACGTTCGAGAACGAGGCCTGCCTGTTGCCCAGTTGGGTGAATTACGGCCTGGCTTCGCAGCGCGGTGATGCCGAGTGGCGCCGGCAGAAGCAGAATGAGCTGGACGCAGATTATGAATTGAGCGAAGCCGAACGGGAGCTGGCACGTGCCGTGGCACTGTCCTGGGGTAGCGAACGGGAATGGCGGCAGGCAGCGCAGCTCTACGAGGAGCATACGCATGCCGCCCCGGCCGACCTGCAGCCACTGTTGCTTTACTGGCGCAATGAACTGGAAGGGCGGCGCGCCCTGGCCCACCAGAGCGCGGATGCACGTTTCCAGGTGGCCACCCTGCAGCGGCAGAACGCCGAACTCTCCGAAAAGCTCGAAGCACTCACCGCCATCGAGCAGAACATGAACCTGCGACAACAATCGCCCTGAGGGGCGAACGAGAAACACGGGAGATGACGTCATGGAAGCGGCTCGAGTGACCGACACGCGCAAGAATGAGGCTCGCAGGCCGGCGGCGGCACGCACGTCGGGTGCGAAGTCAGGCAGCGCCCACGTTCTGCTGGTCGACGACGACGCCAGCCTGTTGCGTCTGCTCGGTATGCGTCTGGAAAGCCGCGGTTACCGGGTGACGACCGCCGAGAGCGGCCCCGAGGCGCTGCGCAGGCTCGAGGCCGAACGTCCCGATATCGTGCTCTCCGACCTGCGCATGGACGAAATGGATGGCATGGCCCTGTTCCAGGCGATCCAGCGCGAGGTGCCGGGGCTGCCGGTCATCATCCTGACCGCCCACGGTTCCATTCCCGACGCCGTGAACGCCACCCAGCAGGGGGTGTTCAGCTTCCTCACCAAGCCGGTGGACCGCGATGAGCTGTTCAAAGCCATCGACGAGGCGCTGGCCCACATGCCTACCAGTGGCGGCGAAGACAGCGAGGCCTGGCGGGCCAGCATCATCACCCGTAGCCCCGAGTTGGAGCGGGTGCTGGAGCAGGCGCGCATGGTGGCCTCCTCGGACGTCAGCGTGCTGATCACCGGCCCCTCCGGTTCGGGCAAGGAGCTACTGGCGCGAGCCATTCACGATGCCAGCCCGCGCGCCAACCACCCATTCGTGGCGATCAACTGTGGTGCGCTGCCCGAGCAACTGCTGGAAAGCGAGCTTTTCGGCCACGCCAAGGGCGCCTTCACCGGCGCCGTCAGCGACCATAAGGGCCTGTTCCAGGCCGCCGAAGGCGGTACCCTGTTCCTCGATGAGATCGGCGACATGCCGCTGCCGCTGCAGGTCAAGCTGCTGCGCGCGCTTCAGGAGCGCCAGATTCGCCCGCTGGGTTCGACCCAGTCGATACCGGTCGACGTGCGCATTCTCTCCGCCACCCATCGCGACCTCAGCCAGGCGATGCATCAGGGCGAGTTCCGCGAGGACTTCTTCTATCGCCTCAACGTGGTCAACCTCAAGCTGCCGGCGCTGAAGGACCGCGCCGAGGACGTGCCGCTGCTGGCGCGCCATCTGGTGGCCCAGGCGGCAGAGCGCCACAAGCCGTTCGTCAAGGGGTTCTCGCCGGAAGCGCTCAACCTGCTGGCCACCAGTGCCTGGCCCGGCAACGTGCGCCAACTGGTCAACGTGGTGGAGCAGTGCGTGGCGCTGACCCGCTCGCCGATGATTCCCGAAGCGCTGGTGGCCCAGGCCCTGGCGGCGGAGGACTGTGCGTTGCCGACCTTCAACGACGCCCGCGCCGGCTTCGAACGCAGCTACCTGGTCAAGGTACTCAAGATCACCGAGGGCAACGTGACCCAGGCGGCGCGTATCGCCGGGCGCAACCGCACCGACTTCTACAAGCTGCTCAGCCGTCACGAGCTGGAGCCGAGCACCTTCAAGCCCGAGTGATGCGGGCCGGGCCCACGGCCAGCATGCGAGAAGCGCCCCGTTTTCGGCCTGACTACAGAGAGCCGAAAACGGGGCTCTTCTGCGTTTGATACCTTCGCCTACTTGAGGCGGCGCTTCACCTCGACGCTCAATCTACCCTCGCCCAGGCGGGCGGTCAGCGCCTGGCCCGGCTGGGTATCGGCGGCGCGTCGTATCACCTTGCCCTCGTCGTCCTGAAGGATGGCATAGCCCCGCCCCAGCACCGCCAGCGGGCTCACCGCCTGAAGCTGGCGTGCCAGGCCGGCCAGGCCTTCGCGGCGGCGCGACATGTCGCGCTGCATGGTCTGCTCGAGCCTGGCCCGGGCGAGCGCCAGGCGTTCCCCGGCCTGCCCGACCCCGCGCCGGGGATGGCAGGCGCTCATGCGTCGCTGCAGGTAGCCCAGCTGCTGGCGCTCGGTGGCGAGCCGTGCATGCACGGCGCGCTGTAGTCGGGCTTCCAGTTCACCGAAGATCCGGCGCTCCTGGGCCAGCACCTCCCCGGGGTGACGCAACCGGGCGCGCAGGTGATCGAGCCGCTGGGCGTCGCGCTCCAGTCGCGCCTGGGTACAGCGTGCGAGCTGGCGCTCCAGACCGACCAGGCGGCGCTGCAGGTCGCGGCCATCCGGTACCAGTATCTCGGCCGCGGCGGAAGGGGTAGGCGCACGCCGGTCGGCAGCCAGATCCGACAGGGTGGTATCGACCTCATGGCCCACCGCCGACATCACCGGTAGGCGTGAATGAAAGATCGCCCGCGCCAGGTGCTCGTCGTTGAACGCCCACAGGTCCTCCAGGCTGCCACCGCCGCGGGTGATGAGGATCACGTCCTGCGCGGGATCGAGCGCCTGCTGCCGGTTGAGCAGCCCCAGCGCGGCGATCAGCGCTGGGGCGGCCTCGCGGCCCTGCACCGGCACGGCGATCAGCGTGACCCGTGCCAGCGGCCAGCGCGACGCGAGCACCGCCAGCACGTCGCGTATCGCCGCGCCGGTCGGCGAAGTCAGCACCAACAGATGGCGCGGCGGGCAGGGCAGGGGCCGCGCATTGGCGAAGACGCCTTCGGCGGTGAGCCGCTGCTTGAGCCGTTCCAGCGCAAGCAGCAGCTCGCCTTCGCCGGCCGGCTGCACCGCCTCGGCGATCAACTGGTAGTCGCCGCGCGGCTCGAACAGCGACACCCGCCCGCGAACCCGCACCCGGTCTCCGTCGCGCATGGGCGCCGCGACGAAGCGGGCGCGATTGCGAAACAGTGCGCCGCGCAGCTGCGCCGAAGCGTCTTTCAACGTGAAATAGACATGCCCCGACGCTGGCCGCGATACGCCGGAGAGCTCACCCTCGACCCACACCTCGCCGATGCCCGACTCAAGCAGCTGACGAGCGCGGCGGTTCACTTCACTGACGGAGAGGGCAGTGGCGTCGGGTGGGGGCATGCAGGGTCTCGCAGTTTTCGGACGAAGCCGGCACTTTAGCATGGCCCGCAGCGTGCCGGCATGGCGACGGTGGGAGAGGCGGGCAGTCTTCTAACAAAAAAAGCGCCGGCAGGAACCGACGCAAGAAACATCATGGGGAGGGGTAAAGCTAACTACGAATCATCCTCGGCGGCACCTTCCTTGCCCCAGGTGCCGCCAGCGACACCTTCACCTTGCCAGGCGCTACGCCCGGTGAAGTTGGTGCGCAGCTCCTCGCTCTGCTCGTCGAACCAGTTCTGCTCATACTCCGGAAAACTTTCTAGATCCTCGGAGTTGGCATCGATCAGAACGCGGTGGCTCACGTAGCCTTCACCGAATGCCCGGTTCTCGTCGCGGTCGGTCTCGACGCGGACATCCTTGATGTCGGCCACGATCTCACGGCCGCCCATGCCCAGAATCTCACCGGTTTCGATCACTAGGGCGCTGACCTTCTGTTCGTCGTCGAGCAGGATGTCTTCGACTTCGCCGACATCCTCGTCGGGGTCGTCTCTCAGATAGACATCCGCATCCATCAGATCCTCAGCAGAGTAGAGCCCCTGCGCTTGGACCGACTCCTGCTGGTTCTGCTGCTGGCCGTTGTCCTGACCGTTCTCGTTCTCATGCTGATCTGCGATCGCCTGGCTACCGAAGGCCAAACTACCGCTGACAGCGGCGACTGCGATGGTCAATAGGCGCTTTTGCATGATCGTTCTCCTTTCCTTGGTTTCGGATCTTGCTTTGAGACGGGCGCTCATCAATGGCTTCAAAGGCTGCGCGCCCATTCATCGGCCTGGCGTTCGGCTTCTTCACGCTCCAGGCCATAACGCTGCTGGAGCTTGCCGATCAGCTGCTCACGCTTGCCGGCAATCTGATCGAGTTCTTCATCGCTGAACTCGCCCCAACTGGCACGGGCCTTGCCCATGTACTCCTTCCATTTACCTTCGATCTGGTCCCAGTTCATCTCGTCACTCCTTCCGTGAGTCGACCGTTTCCGTCGTTGGACCCGTTTTGTACTTCACAAGCTAGATCACGGAACTGCTGCTGTAAGTCAAAGTCGGTTTCGGACTGTTTCGAAGAGTAATTAGGCCAGCAGGCGGCGGAAGGCACGCAGCATGAGCGGCATCAGGAGCATCAAGGCCGTGATACGCAGCAGATGGTGAGACGTCACGAAGGCAGGGTCGATGCCGAGCGAAAGGGCAACCAGGCTCAGCTCCGGGGCACCGCCGGGCATATTGGCCAAAAGCGCCGCCGCCATGGAGTACCCGGTCACCGCATGAATGCTCCAGGCCGCCGCGATGGCAATCAGCATCAGCACCGCGGCTTGCAGCGTCGCCATCCACAGGTTGAAGGCCACTGCGGCAAGCGGCGTTCCGCCGAAGCGGATGCCTACCGATACCCCGATGATGACCTGGGCGATGGCCAATACCGAAGGGGGAACCACCGCGTGAGTCAGGCCGGTGAGATGAAGCGCCGCCGACACCAGCGCGGGACCGAACAGGAAGGCGTTGGGCAAACGCAGCAGGCGGCCCAGGCCGATGCCGACCACGCCGGAGCCCAGCAGCCAGGCGATATCGAAGAGGGAGGGAAGCCACAGCCAGGAGGCGGAGCCTGCGGGGCGCAAGCCGAGTTCGACATGCCCCAGCACATCCAGCAGCGGGGGTATCGATAACAGCAGGATCAAAATGCGGGTGGCGTGGGTCAGGCCGACGATACGCAGATCCGCCCCCGACTCCATGGCCATGGCGGTGACCGCCGAAACGCCGCCGGGAATGCCGGCGTACAGGGCGGTCTCGACGGAGTACCCGGCCACTCGATGCGCGAACCAGAACGAAAAGGCCCACATCACGGAAGTGGCGAGCAGCATCATGGCGAGGCTGATCGTCCATGGCATGACGTCGCCGGCCATATCGGGAGAGAAGGCCGAACCCAACATGACGCCGATCACCGCCAGCACGGCCTTGCGTGCCGAGCCCGGGCTGCGCAGCTGCACTCCGGCCAGGCTGGGCAGGGTCGTCGCCAGCATGGCGCCCAGCAGCCAAGGCAGCGGCAGGCCAGCCCAATAAGCGAGGCTGCCGCCGAGCAGGCCCAGCAGCAGGGTGGGGAGAAAAGCGCGCAGGGCGTCGAACCGGGTTCGCTTCGAGAGGAGCAAGGGCGGTATCCGCATCAGGCCATCAGTCAATCAGAAAAGGAGTATTGCCGGGGCTGGGCCCCGGCCGGGTTCAGGCGCGCCCCAGGCGCGCTTTCAACAGCTTGGGCAGCAGCCAGGGCAGTATCAGCAGTGCCGCGGCGGAAATCCACAAGCCGAGCGAGATGCCGGAGCGCCACAGGATCTCCAGGTCGCCACCGCTGATCGACAGGGCGCGGCGCAGGTTCTGCTCCATCAGCCCGCCCAGCACGTAGCCGAGAATCACCGGGGCCAGCGAGAAACCCAGCTTTCGCAGCAGGTAGCCGAACACGCCGATGATCAGCATCAGGTAGATCGCGGTGAGGTCGGAATGGAGCTGGTAGACGCCGACGAAGGCCAGGATGGCGATGCCCGGCACCAGCACCCAGCGCGGGATGGTCAACACCCGGGCGAACACCCCGGCGAGCGGCAGGTTGAGCGCCAGCAGCACCAGGTTGCCGATATACAACGAAGCGATCAGGCCGCCGGCGACCTCCGGGCGTTCGCTGAACATCATCGGACCGGGAGTGATGTTGTAGAGCATCAGCGCGCCGAGCAGCACGGCGGTGGTGCCGGAACCGGGAATGCCAAGGGTCAGCATCGGCACGAACGAGCCCGCCGCCGCGGCATTGTTGGCCGACTCCGGGGCCGCCAGGCCGCGCATGTCGCCGTTGCCGAAGGTGCCCTCCTTGTCGGAGAGGCGCTTCTCGGTGGTGTAGGAGACCGCGCCGGCCACCGAGGCCCCGGTACCGGGCAGCACGCCGATGATGAAGCCGATCAGCCCCGAACGCAGCATGGCGCCCTTGCAGAAGAGCACTTCCTTGAGCGTGACGAAGACCCGCCCCAGCGGGGGAATGTCACCGTCGGAATCCTTGCGGTTGGCATGCTCGAGCATCAGCAGGATCTCGCTGATGGCGAACAGGCCGATGATCATCACCACGAAGTCGATGCCGTCGTAGAGTTCGGGCATGCCGAAGGTGTAGCGCAGCACCCCGGTACCCGAATCGACGCCGACGGTGCCGATCAGCACGCCCAGCACCGCGCCGATGGCGGTCTTGGTCGGGTCCTTACCCATCATCACCGACATCGAGGCAAAGGCGAACACCATCAAGGCGAAGAACTCGGCGGGGCCGAACATCACCGCGACTTCCGCCAGCAGCGGGGCGAACAGCGTCAGGCCGAGAATGGCGATGGTCGCACCGACGAAGGAGCTGACCGCCGACAGACCCAGCGCCGGGCCGGCGAGCCCCTGCTTGGCCAGCGGGTGGCCGTCGAGAGTGGTCATCACCGCACCGGCGTCGCCGGGCACGTTGAGCAGGATGCTCGACATGCGACCGCCGTATTCGGCCCCGGTATAGATGCCGGCGAGCAGGATCAACGCCGACTCGGCCGGCAGGCCCAGGGTGTAGGCCAGCGGCATCAGGATGGCGATGCCGTTGATCGGGCCGATGCCGGGCAGGGCGCCGAACAGCGTGCCGAGCAGGGCGCCGAGGAAGGCCAGCCCAAGATTCAGCGGGCTCAGCGCAACGCCGAAGCCCTGGATCAGGAAATCGAACATGAGGGCGTTCCTCTAAACATGATGACGTTCCTCTAGATGAAGGGGCGCAGCCAGTCACCGCTGGGCAGCGAGATCCCCAGCCCGGCGGTGAACACGTAATAGCTGCCCACGGCCATCAGCACGCCGGTCAGCAGCGCCTTGCCCCAGGGAGCGGCGAAAGCCCGCGCCAGCGCGAACGCCGTCAGCAGAGTGGTGGCAATGAAGCCCAGCCGCGTGAACAGCAGTGCGTAGACCAGCAGCGCGGCGAGCACTGCCAGCAGCTTCACGACCAGGGAGCGGTCGGGCCAGTGGCCGTTGCTGCCGGGCTTGAGCACCAGCACCAGTGACAGGCCGGCGAGCAGGATCGACAGCAGCAGTGGAAAGGCCTTGGGCCCCACGGGGTCGTAGCTGAAAGGCACGTGAAGCCTGGCGGCCTGGACGGCGACGAACGCCGCCAGACCGATCAGGCACAGGCCCAGTACTCGGTCGGCGGCAAGCTTCATTGGCTCAGGCCCACTTCTTCTGCCAGTGACTTGAACTGCGCGACCTGCTCCTGGACGTAGCTATCGAACTCGGGCCCGAAGCGCGACATCGGGAACAGTCCGCGGGCCTCTCGCAGCTCGGCGAACTGCTCCGACTCGGACAGTTCGGTGAGCCGCTCGACCCAGGCAGCGTAGGCTTCATCGTCGACCTCAGGGCCCATGTAATAGCCGCGCCAGATCGGCCACTGCACGTCGTAGCCCTGCTCGGCGGCGGTGGGGATATCGGCGTAGGGGCCGCCCATGCGCTCCTCGGAGAGCGCCGCCAGCACGCGGACCTTGCCGCTCTCGAGCTGCGACTTGAGCTCGGAGAGGTCACCGGTAAAGACCTGGATATGGTCGCCGAGCAGCGCCGCCAGTGCTTCGCCGCCACCCTCGAAGGCAACGTAACGCAGGTCTTGCGGGGCAATGTCGGCGGACTTGGCGGTCAGCGCCGCCTTCATCCAGTCCTGGCTGCCGATCGTGCCGCCGGCGCCGAAGGCGATCTCGCCGGGGCTGTCGCGCAGATCGGCCATCAGCTCGTCGAGGTCCTGCCAGGGCGCATCGGCATTGACCACGATGGCGCCGTAGTCGACGCCCAGGGCGCCCAGCCAGCGGACTTCGGTAGCGTCGTACTGGCCGAACTTGCCCAGCGCCAGGTTGACCGCCGCGCCGGTGCTGGCCGCCACGATCAGGTTGGGATCGTCGGTGCGCACGCCGTTGACGTGGTTGTAGGCCACGGCACCGATGCCGCCCGGCATGTAGGTGACGACCATCGGCTGGTCGATCAGCCCGGTTTCCTGCAGGCCGTTGGCCGCCAGGCGGCAGGTCAGGTCGTAGCCGCCGCCCGGCTTGGCCGGGGCGATACACTCGGTGGAATCGGATTGGGCCTGCGCACCGCCGGCGACCAGCATGCCGCCCAGCAGGGCCAGCCCGGAGCAGTGACGGAAAGCCTTGTTGATCTTCATGGCGAACTCCTGTTCTCTTGTTCTGTGAACGCGGAGAGGGATTTCCCCGCCTGCCATCGCTGTGGATGCCAGAACGGCCATGCTAGGCGCGCAACCTTTCACCAACCTGTCATCTCGCCACCGCCTCATGGGACTTTGGTCGTATGCGCCTGCTCGTCGTCGAGGACGATCCTCTCATCGCCCGTTCGCTGCACCAGGCCCTTACACCGCTGGGCAATACTGTCGAAGGCTTCGCGCGCCATGCCGAGGCCAGCGCGGCACTGCGCCACGATAGCTTCGACCTGATCCTGCTCGACCTGGGGCTGCCCGACGGCGACGGCCTGACGCTGCTCGGCGAACTGCGCGAACGCGGCGACACCACCCCGGTGCTGATCCTCACCGCCCGCGACGGCATCGACGACCGGGTGCGCGGGCTCGACCTGGGCGCCGACGACTATCTGGCCAAGCCGTTCTCGCTCGCCGAGCTCGAGGCGCGGGTGCGCGCCCTGCTGCGGCGCAGCCAGCAGCGCAGCGACAACCGCCTGCGCCTGGGCGCGCTGTGCTTCGACCCGGCCCTGGGCCTCGCCACGCTGCATGACGAACCCCTCGAGCTGCCGCGTCGCGAGCTGTGCCTGCTGGAAGACCTGCTGCTGCATGCCGGCAGCATCACCCCGCGCGAGATGCTCGAGAACCGGCTGTTCGGTTTCGGTGAGGTGGGCTCCAATGCCCTGGAGGTCTACATCAGCCGCCTGCGCAAGCGGCTGAAGGACAGCGGGCTGCGCATCCGCACCTTTCGCGGCCTGGGCTATCGGCTCGAGGAAGAGCGCGAGTGATCGAGGTCGACGGCACCCTCAAGTCGCGCCTCGCGGTATGGCTGTTCGTCACCGTCACTGCACTGGGCGCGCTGCTGCTGGTCGAGGCCTACTTCAGTTCGCAGCGCGCCGCCGAGCGCGCCTACGACAGCCAGCTCGAATCGGCGACGCAGACCATTGCCGAGGCCGTGCAGTGGCAGGAAGGGCAGCCGGTGGTGGAGATTCCCGCCGCGGCGCTGCAGATCATCGCCACCCGCCATCAGGAGCGGGTCTTCTACGCCGTGCTCGACGCCGAAGGGCGGCGGGTCTCGGCCAATCTGGATATCCCCATATCGGCCGAGTGGCGTAGCGAGGTAGCCGAGCAGCCGCTGTGGACGAACGCCGCGCACAGCGGCGCTGAGTGGCGCCTGCATGGCTGGGAGTTCGACTCCGCGGGTTGGGAAACCCAGGACCCAGTGCAGATCTGGGTCGGCCATACCCTGGCTGGACGCCAGGCCTTGACCGGCGAGCTGTTCGAGGGCGCGGTGAGCCGCTTCCTGGTCATGGTGTTGCTGGCGGGGTTGCTGATGCTGCTGGCGATGCGGGTGGCGTTGAAGCCCATGCGCCGGCTGCGCCAGCTGCTGCGCCAGCGCGAGGCCGACGACATGCGCCCGCTCGATGCGCGGGTGCCCGAAGAGCTACGCGAGCTGGCCGAAACGCTCGATACCCTGTTCGCCCGCCAGCGCGAGAGCCGCGATGCGCTGCTGCGCTTCACCGCCGATGCCAGCCACCAGCTCAAGACACCCCTCTCGGGGCTGCAGAGCACCAGCGAGCTGGCCTTGAAGAGCACCCGGCCCGAAGAGTGGCACCGGGCGCTGGAGGCGGTTCATCAGGGGGCCGAACGCACCAGCCGCCTGGCGAGCCAGCTTCTCAGCCTGGCGCGACTGCGCCACGTCGCCGATGGCGGCGAGATGCACCGGCTCGACCTGACGGCGCTGCTGCGCGAGACCGTATTCGACTGGGCCGGGCGCGACGTCGCCCGGGACCATGACCTGGGCTTGGCCGAGCTTCCCGCGACCCCGCTCTATGTGAACGGCGAGCCGTGGGCGCTGCGGGAACTGCTCGGCAACCTGATCGATAACGCCCTGCGCTACACGCCGCCGGATAGCGTGATCACCCTTGGCCTGGTGAAGCGCTGTGGAGAAGGGAAGCGCGATGGAGAAGTGGAGCTCTACATCGAGGACGACGGCCCCGGCGTGGCCCCCGAGGTGATGGAACGCCTGCACCAGCCCTTCGAGCGTGGCGGACGCCAGGACACCGAAGGCTCGGGGTTGGGGCTGGCGATCGTCGATTCCATCGCCCGGCGCCACGATGCCCGCCTGAAGGTAGCGCCGCACACGCCGTGCGGGCTGCGAATCAGCGTTTCCTTCCCCCTGGAGAACCGGCCATGATGCCCCGCTATTGCAATGCCTTCGCGTTCGTCGCTCTCCTGCTGGCGGCGGCCCCGGGCCAGGCGGCGAATCCGCTCGTGGTCGAGGCGGCGCTCGACAGGGACGTGGTCGCACCGCTGCTGGCAGCCTTCGAGCAAGCGCATCCCGACATCGACCTGGACTTCCGCGACCGCTCTACGCTGGAGGTCGACGAGCGCGTGGCCGGCGCCGCCCCGGCGCCGGACGTGGTGATCAGCTCGGCCATGCCGTGGCAGATGGCGCGCGTCAACGAAGGCTACGCCAGCCGCCTGGATTCGGCCGAGGCGCGGGCTTGGCCTGAATGGGCCAAGTGGCGCGACGAAGTGTTCGGCTTCACCTTCGAGCCGATCGTCATGGCCTACCGCCTCGACCTGTCGCGCCACATGATGCCGCCGGCCACCCATGCCGACCTGCACACGCTGCTGACCGAGCAGTGGGATCTGCTGCGCGGGCGGGTGGCCACCTACTCGCCGTCCCAAAGCGGCGTGGGCTACACGCTGTTCCAGCAGGATGCCCGCTATACCACCCGTTTCTGGGACCTGGTCGCCGCCATGGGCAACGCCGAGGCGGTGCTCGAAGCCAACACCCGCGACATGCTCGAAGGCATCAGTGAAGGCCGCTACTGGCTGGGCTACAACCTGCTGGGCTCCTACGCCATGGTGTGGGCCCAAGAGCATCCCGAAGTGATCGTCCAGGTGCCCCAGGACTACTCGCTGGTGATGATGCGCATGGCGTTCATCCATCGCGATGCGCCGCACCCCGCCGCGGCCCGGCAGTTCCTCGACTTCCTGCTCAGCCGCGAAGGCCAGCGGGTGATCGCCGGCGAGACGCCGCTGTTCAGCGTGCGCCCCGACGTGATCGGCCCCTATACCGCCCAGCGCCTGCGCGACCAGGTCGGCGATCGGCTCTATCCCATCCCGATCGATGCCTCGCTGCTGTCGTTCGTCGACCCGCAGCGGCGCGATGCCTTCATGCAGCGTTGGCGACGCGAATTCAGGCGGCGTTGACAAATCGACACGGCCGGTACTCGCATTGCCCGCCCCTTGGCCGGGGCGCTATAATGGTCGATTACTTTCCCCACTCCCCCCACCAGCACTGGGTGTTGCCGACTATGCTACGTATGGCCCAAGAAGCTCTTACGTTCGACGACGTATTACTCCTACCCGGCTACTCGGAAGTCCTGCCCAAGGACGTCAGCCTGCGGACCCGCCTGTCCCGCGACCTCTACCTCAACATCCCCCTTGTCTCCGCCGCCATGGATACCGTGACCGAAGCGCGCCTGGCCATCGCCATGGCCCAGGAAGGCGGCATGGGCATCATCCACAAGAACATGAGCATCACCGCCCAGGCGGCCGAGGTGCGCAAGGTCAAGAAACACGAGAGCGTGATCGTCAAGGACCCGGTAACGGTGGGGCCCAAAGCCAAGCTCGAGGACCTGCTTTCCATGGCCCAGGAGTACGGCTTCTCCGGCTTCCCGGTGGTGGAGGGCGAGACCCTGGTGGGGATCGTGACCGAGCGCGACATGCGCTTCCAGCCCAACCAGGGCGATAGCGTTTCCGACATCATGACGACGCGCGAGCATCTGGTGACGGTGCCCGAGGGCACCGAACTCGACGTGATCAAGTCCAGGATGCAGGAACACCGGGTCGAGAAGATGCTGGTGGTCAACGATGCCTTCCACCTGCGCGGCCTGGTCACCTTCAAGGACATCGAGAAGGCACGCACCTTCCCCAACGCCGCCAAGGACGCCGACGGCCGCCTGCTGGTCGGCGCCGCCGTGGGCACCGGGCCGGAAACGCCCGACCGCGTGGCCGCCCTGGCCGAAGCCGGCGTCGACGCCATCATCGTCGACACCGCACACGGCCACTCCAAGGGCGTGATCGACCGCGTGGCCTGGGTCAAGGAGCACTTCCCGCAGATTCAGGTGATCGGCGGCAACATCGCCACCGCCGCCGCCGCCCGCGCGCTGGCCGAAGCCGGCGCCGATGGCGTCAAGGTGGGCATCGGCCCCGGCTCCATCTGCACCACCCGCGTGGTGGCAGGCGTCGGCGTGCCGCAGATCACCGCGGTTTCCAACGTCGCCGAGGCGCTCAAGGAGTACGACATCCCGCTGATCGCCGACGGCGGCGTGCGCTTCTCCGGCGACCTGGCCAAGGCCATCGCCGCCGGCGCCAGCTCGGTAATGGTCGGCGGCCTGCTGGCCGGCACCGAGGAAGCCCCGGGCGAGGTCGAACTGTTCCAGGGCCGTACCTACAAGGCCTACCGTGGCATGGGCTCGATGGGCGCCATGGCCCAGAGCCAGGGCAGCGCCGATCGCTACTTCCAGGACAAGGATGCCGGCGCCGAGAAGCTGGTGCCGGAGGGCATCGAAGGCCGCGTGCCCTACAAGGGCGTGATGAGCGCCATCGTCCACCAGCTGATGGGCGGCCTGCGCGCCTCCATGGGCTACACCGGCTGCACCAGCATCCTGGAGATGCGCACCAAGCCGGAGTTCGTGCAGATCACCGGCGCCGGCTTCGCCGAATCGCATGTGCATGACGTGCAGATTACCAAAGAAGCCCCCAACTACCGGGCGGGCTAGCGGCGCCGTTGATCTGGCGCCATGCGTTGTTGAAAACGGCCTCAGCATGCTCATTGACAACCACGTCAACTCCGCTGCTTTCGGCCGTTTTCGCCTAGCCTGACGCTCAGCCAGCGACGCCGCTCGTTCGTGCCACGCCTTGCCCCGCCGCCATACGTTGCCTAGAGACGCCCAGATGACCGACATTCACGCCCACAAGATCCTCATCCTCGACTTCGGCTCCCAGTACACCCAGCTGATCGCCCGCCGCGTGCGCGAGATCGGCGTGTACTCCGAAGTGCGCGCCTTCGACATCACCGAGGAGGAGATCCGCGAGTATCAGCCCAACGGCATCATCCTCTCCGGCGGCCCGGAATCCACCGTGGCGGCCGGCTCGCCCCGCGCGCCCCAGTGCGTGTTCGAGATGGGCTTGCCGGTGCTGGGCATCTGCTACGGCATGCAGACCATGGCGGCGCAGCTCGGCGGCGAGGTACAGGGCTCCAACAAGCAGGAGTTCGGCTACGCCCAGGTTCGGGTAGACGGCGACGACGAGCTGTTCCGCGACATCAAGGACCACGTCGACCACGACGGCAAGGCGCTGCTCGACGTGTGGATGAGCCACGGCGACAAGGTCGCCCGCGCGCCCGAGCCCTTCACCGTGACCGCCTCGACCCCGAGCTGCCCCGTAGCCGCCATGACCTGGCCGGAGAAGCGCTTCTACGCGGTGCAGTTCCACCCCGAGGTGACCCACACCCTGCAAGGCATGCGCATCCTCGAGCACTTCGTGGTCGGCATCTGCGGCGCCGAGAAGCTGTGGACCCCAGCGCGCATCATCGAAGACCAGATCGCCCGCGTGCGCGACCAGGTCGGCGACCGCCACGTGCTGCTCGGTCTCTCCGGCGGCGTGGACTCCTCGGTAGTGGCGGCGCTGCTGCACAAGGCCATCGGCGACCAGCTCACCTGCGTGTTCGTCGACAACGGCCTGCTGCGCAAGAACGAAGGCGACCAGGTGATGGAAACCTTCGCCCGCCACATGGGCGTGAAGGTGATCCGCGTGGATGCCGAAGACCTGTTCCTCGGCAAGCTGGAAGGCGAGAACGACCCCGAAGCCAAGCGCAAGATCATCGGCAACACCTTCATCGACGTGTTCGATGAAGAGGCCAGCAAGATCGAAGGCGTCGACTTCCTGGCCCAGGGCACCATCTACCCCGACGTGATCGAATCCGCCGCCAGCAAGACCGGCAAGGCCCACGTGATCAAGTCGCACCACAACGTCGGCGGCCTGCCCGAAACCATGAAGCTGCAGCTGGTCGAACCGCTGCGCGAACTGTTCAAGGACGAAGTACGCAAGCTCGGCCTGGAACTCGGCCTGCCCTACGACATGGTGTACCGCCACCCCTTCCCGGGGCCGGGACTGGGCGTGCGCATTCTCGGCGAAGTGAAGAAGGAGTACGCCGACATCCTGCGCGAAGCCGACGCCATCTTCATCGAGGAACTGCACAACGCCGACTGGTACCACAAGACCAGCCAGGCCTTCGCCGTGTTCCTGCCGGTGAAGTCCGTCGGAGTGGTCGGCGACGGCCGCCGCTACGAATGGGTCATCGCCCTGCGCGCCGTGGAAACCATCGATTTCATGACCGCACGCTGGGCCCACCTGCCGTACGAGCTGCTGGAGAAGGTTTCCAACCGCATCATCAACGAGATCCGCGGCGTTTCCCGTGTGACCTACGATGTGAGCAGCAAGCCGCCCGCGACAATCGAGTGGGAGTGAGGCTACCTAGGCAGAACGCCTGACACGGCTAATCTAAATGAGATGAAGGGCTTACCAATGGGTAAGCCCTTTTCCTTTGCAATTCGTTACAAGGTTTAGTTAACTCAGGTTAAGGTTGCCGAGACGACCGCCGATAGAACAGGTAGTACAACGCAGACAGGGCTGTCGCAGGGAAAGGATGTCATCCCCGGGCGGTAGTGTGCTTTTTGCTATAAATGCATTCGATCTTCGAAGCTAGCTTTGAAATAGTCTAGCGGAGATGTAGTGCGGGGTTCCGCTACCGACCCAAAGCGGCCGTGCCAGGAAGGGCAGCGAGCACGTTCATCGGGGATATGTAGCATGCACGATGATCGGTGCTATGTAGTCGAGTTATATTTTATGTCTAGAATTTTCAATAGGATAAGATGTGCTCGCTTGCACAGCATAACATTGTTGAACGTACGTGCACGTTCAAGTGAAATATCGAGCATGTTACATAATACAACTTTAAGCCTCAGGGAGAGAGTTTGTGCATTACGCGAAATCCAAGCGTGAAAAAAAATCTATATGCAACCTCTGTCGAGAGGAAAAAGCGCTCTCATGGGACCATGTTCCACCGAAAGGCGGAATTGAGCTTGGTCCTGTTGAAATGGAAACGGTCTTCGAGATTATGGCCGGTGACCGAGAGAAGCCGAAGCTGAGGGAGTCGCAAAACGGGGTCAAGTACAGAACCATTTGCAGTGAATGTAACTCCCTTCTAGGACGTGAGTATGATCCCACCATTAACGATTTTGCGACGTCAGTTGGGCGCTATCTGAAATCAGGCATTGCGCTTCCTGAAGAGCTTTCCCATAAAGTTAAACCGCAAAGGTTAATGAAAGCTCTGCTTGGGCACATCGTAGCCGCCAAGGTCGAGATAGAAGATACCGCCTTTGATAGGGCGGCGAGAGAATATGTTCTAGATCCCAATATGCCGCTTCCGGAAGATATTCATATTTTTTATTGGATTTATCCTTACGCCACATCTGTAGCGATCAGAGATTTCGGTATGTTTGTTCCGAGAGGAACATTCAACGAACCGGCCGTATTTCAGCTACTCAAGTATTACCCCGTGGCTTATCTATGTAGCACGAAGCCCGAATATGCCGGGCTTCCGGCTCTGTCTTGGTATCGAGATGCTGAGTTAGATTTTGAAATCGAGATCCCAATAAATTTGAAAAGGGTAGAGGGTCCGTACTGGCCCGAAGCACCGAATGACGAAGACAATAACGTATTCTTTGGCGGGCAAAGCGCTGCAGCAGCAGTTCACGCTAGGCCCAGACAAAACAAGGCTTAACAAGTGGGTGAAGCTGACCGGTACTACGCTGCGCTCCGTCCGGGCAGCTTAACCAAGGCGTTAGGTTTACAAGGAGATTTGAATGAACGTCTATTTTTCGGACTATTTTTCTGTTTCAAAGGACGATCTCGAAGAGTATGGTGCGTTTAATGTCTCCTTGATTAATGACCTGCCTGTCTTTATAGATCCGTTTTTGCTTTTTAATAGTGATAAGCCGGAATATCAGCATTTGCATGATGAAATCATAAAATATATTGGATTTCTCCGTGACATGTCAGAGGCTGGGACGATCTCTAAAGGATTGGTCCGGCATTGGTTCCTATTCCCTGAAGTAAGGCAGAATTGGTTAGGTTTCAGCAAAGTGGGAAATGGTGGGTCTGGCCTAGGGCCGGACTTTGCAAACGCGCTAAATGAAAACCTTAGCAACATATTCAATGATTTTGGTTCAGAGAAGATAACGAAAAGCAGCCACTTAGAAAAACTGTGCCTAATTAAGGAGGGAGTTGGAAAAGACAGCATAAGCGACTTCACTACCAATCTTATAAAGTCGTATTTGTGCGAGTACACGCAAGATTTTTCTCAAAAATATATCGACTCTTCTCGAACTAAGTCAGTTATGGTCCCGCACGCGGAGTTTAATTATAAAACTCGCCGCTGGACGTCAAAAAAATATACGCTACCTTATATAGATGGTGATTATGTATTGTTGACACCAAAAGACATCCTTACCAAGGATGAAGCATGGATTAACAAGCATGACATAATTGGTGATTTTGATGACATTGTCGCAGCTATCCCCAACGTAGAGTTAAGAGACCAAGTAAACGACTATTTTCTTCGCCGAGTACCAGAAGATGCGAAGCAGCGTGAAATCAATGAGGCCATAGCTAAGACATTAAGGAATTTCCCTGAGTTAATTGACCGCTACATCCGGCTCAAGGAAGACACAGGTGATCAAGCTGTTGCATTGAGTGAACAAAAGGTCCACGAAATAGAGACGGTTTTCATACGACAAGTGGCTAGCTTAATTGAGAGCTTGAAGGATGAAAGCAGTTTTTACGAGACTTCTGACGACACACATGATGAAGCGTACAATCGCGTTCTGTTTTTAAAGCAAGTTATTGAAAATAATGATGGCTACCGAATTTTTTATTCTAATGGCCAACCAATCAAGCGTGAGTCGGACCTTCAGCTTATGTTTCGACTGACCTGGTACGCTTCACAAGACGATGTTAATGCTGAAGTCAATAATGGTCGTGGTCCGGTCGACTATAAAATATCCAGAGGATCGAAAGATAGCACCCTTGTAGAGTTCAAACTGGCTAGCAATTCCAAGCTGAAGCAGAATCTGGCAAAGCAGGTGGAAGTTTATAAAGCAGCAAATGAAACGAAGAAATCCATTAAAGTGATTTTGTATTTTAGCGACAGCGAGCTATTTCGGGTTCAGAAAATAATGAAAGAGTTAGAGCTCAAAGAAGGTAAAGAGTTGGTTTTGATAGATGCGCAAGCGACCAACAAGCCGTCTGGGTCAAATGCAAGGTGAAATCTAACCAATTCATCAACGTGACCGATTTTCCGCTTGCGCTCCAAACCGACCCATTACGCAGGCATTATATTAGATTCATCTGAACGACCGCTCCTGGCCGTTAGCAGTCCGTTCGCTAGTGCTTCAAGCTATAGAGGAATGTAATGTCGAGCGAGCTGCCTTACCACGAACAGGCAAAGCGCTTCTTTCAGCAGTATCAATCGCTGAGCTTTGACGACGTGCACCAAGACTGGCTTTCTTACCTGCCACCTCGCCCCGGGCTCGCGCTTGATGTCGGGGCTGGCAGCGGCCGTGATGCAAAGGCGCTGGCGGAGCGTGGTTGGCAAGTGATGGCGGTAGAACCCGCAGCGGCAATGCGCGGGTTAGGCCGTGACCACACTCAGGGCTGCGATATCACTTGGCTTGATGACCGGCTGCCTGGTTTGAGCCAAGTACGGACGCTCTCCCAGCGCTATCAGCTGATCATGGTTTCTGCGGTGTGGATGCATCTGCGTCCGGAGGAGCAAAAGCGAGCTCTGCGGGTGCTGGCCTCGCTGCTCGCGCCAGGTGGCGTGTTGGTCATCACTTTTCGCCAAGGCGACGCAGGTGACGACCGACAGTTCTTCGAGGTCAGCCAGGCTGCGCTGGATCGTTGGGCTCATGATCTTGCGCTGCTTCCCGTCGCCTCCACCAGTAGCGATGATCGTTTAAAAAGAGAAGGGATAGTGTGGCAGTTGAGCGTCTTTCGGCTGCCCGATGACGGTACGGGTGCTCTGCCAGTGCTTCGCCATGTCATCGTCAATGACGATAAGTCCTCGACCTATAAGCTGGGTCTGCTGCGTACGCTAGTAAGGCTGGCCGATACTGCGCCGGGTATCGTACTGGAGCGAGACGAAGATTTTGTCACGCTGCCGTTGGGAGCCGTGGGGCTATACTGGTTATTTCTTTACCGACCGTTGCTGCTGGATTACCAGCTGCGCCAATCGCCTGGCTCGCGGAATTATGGTTTCGCAAAGGAGGACTTCTACCGCCTCGCCAGCCTGGCGCCTGGTGATATGCGTCTCGGCAGCCCACTGAGTGATCCCGCCACGGCTGCCACTGTCTTGCGAGCAATACGAACCGCATGCCAGACCGTCGTAAAGATGCCCGCCCACTACACGACTTGGCCGGGCAGTAATCGGCCCATTTTTGAAGGCAATATCACGAGTTTTAGAATTTCCGAGCGTGCGGTCCGGCTGGATCGAGACATGCTCGCTTCCTTCGGTACCTTTCGAATTCCCGCCCACATCTGGGACTGCATGAGTCGTTATGCCTGCTGGCTGGAGCCTGCCATCACTAATGAGTGGGTGCTTCTGATGCAGGGCTATAATACTCAGATGGAAACTGGTCGGTTGTATCAGGCGCTGCGTTGGCCGGAGAGCCGTCGGGAAACACTTCAGGTTCGCCAACTCGTGGCGCAGCAGTTAGAAGATCCGAAGCCTTTGCCTTGTGTCTGGTCTCGCCAAGACTTGCATCGCAGTGTCTACGCCATCGACCACTGCTTCCCTTGGGCTCGCTGGCAGAATAATGATCTTTGGAACCTACTGCCTGTTACCGAACGAGCCAACTCGGCGAAATCCGATAGATTGCCGGCCGCCGCTCTGATGGAACGTTCTCGTGAGGATATCCTAAGCTGGTGGAACATCATTATTGGACAGTTTGAACTTGCCACTCAGTTTCACGATGAAGCACAAGCCTCCCTCCCTCTAGTGCAGTCTCTTTCTCTTGATGGTCTGTTCGATAGCGTGATGATCCAACGGCAGCGCCTCAGGGCAAACCAGCAGCTAGTCGAATGGTATGGGCTATAAGCAAATAAGGCACACGTATCGCTGCAGTGCCGTTTCGCGAGCTACCTCAGCTTAACAAATAACCGACACGCCGCGTGTCACGCCTGAATTATGTCAGCCGGCACGCGGCGCCCGCTTGCGTATTAACCTCACCTTCAGAAGCGGTCGACGCGGAACGGGGTCATATCCACCGCGGGCTCTTCGCCATCCATCATCTGAGCGAGCAGTTCGCCGGTGGCGGGGCCGAGGGTAAAGCCCTGATGGCCGTGGCCGAAGGCGAGCCATAGCCCTTCCTTGTTGGGGGCCGGGCCGATCACCGGCTTCATGTCGGGCAGGCAGGGGCGGGCGCCCTTCCAGGGCTGGCTGTCGCGACGCTTGCCTAGTGGGAACAGCTTGCGTGCCACCTTCTCGGCGGCGGCCAGCTGATTGTACTGGGGTGGCGATTCCAGGTCGGCCAGTTCGGCGCCGGTGGTCAGGCGAATCCCGGCGCGCATCGGCTCGAGCAGGAAGCCCTTCTCGGCATCCATCACCCAGTGGTTGAGCTTGGCTTCCCCTTCGGCGGAGTAGTGCATGTGGTAGCCGCGCTTCACGAACAGCGGCACTTTCATGCCCAGCCTTCCCAGCAATTCTCCGGCCCAGGGCCCCAGGGCCACCACCACCTCATCTGCCTCCAGGGTCCCCTCGCTGGTCTTGACTCGCCAGCCGCCCTCACCTTGGAGCACGTCCTCGACGCTGGCCTGCATCACACGGCCGCCCTGTTCGGCAAAGCTGCGGGCGTAGGCCTGCACCAGGCCGCCCGGGTCCGAGACCATCCAGGGCTGCGTCCAGTAGATCGCCCCGATCAGCCCCTTGCCCAGATGCGGCTCCTTGGCGTAGAGCGCCTCGGCGTCCAGCACTTCATACTCGACCCCGAAGCGTTCGTGGTTCTCCCGGGCCGTTTCCTGGCGCTCCTCGAACTCCTTGCGGGTGCGGTAAAGCTCCAGCCAGCCACCTTTGCGCACTAGTGCCTCGGCGCCGGCGGCCTCGATCATCGGCGCGTGGGCATCCTGGCAGCGCATGATCAGCGACGCCCACTCGTTTACGATGCGCTCGTAGCGCTTACCGCTCGAGTTCAGCCAGTAGTCCAGCAGCGGGCCCGCCGCGTTCAGCATGCCGGTGGGGCGGTAGCGAATATCCACCTTGCGGTTGGGCAGCACCCGCAGCAGGGTGCCGATATCCCGCGGGAAGGCGTAGGGTCGCACCGCCTCGCGCTGGATGATGCCGGCATTGCCGAAGGAGGTCTCGAGCCCCGGCTCGCGGCGGTCCACCAGCGTGACGTCATGACCGCGACGCACCAGATGCCAGGCCACGGATACGCCGACCATGCCGGCACCAAGAACGATGATATTGCGGGCCATTAAGGTCTCCCTGCCGATGGATAAAGAAAGCTCCGCCGCGGGGCAGAGCCTGTCATGGGCGGAGTTTATCAGCACTTCTCATAAAATCTGCTGGGTGCTTAAAACTAAGATGAAGGTGCTGTATTTTTATCGGTGAGCAGAATTTTTACCCGCATCCATGGGGATGAGTGGAGTTTTTGTCCGTGGTTGGCCATGGGGTTTGCTCGCGCCATTACCGGAAAGTGTAGGCGCTGCACTGAGGGCCGCCATGGTCTGGCCATGGACTGGCTATGGTCAACTTCAGGGACGGTGTGGTGGGTGCTGGTTCCGGCGTCTCGCAGCGGGACATTACCGCTCGGTAATTCTCATGGTGATCAAGGCTCGGTGTGCGGGAATAATTACCGAGCGGTAACTTTGGAAAGGTCGCGCTTATACGGTAGCGATGGGGCTCGGGCGGCTGCCGCTGTTTATCGCGCAGCGCCGCGGATCCTTGCCTCGCCTTCCACTAATACGCTCCAAGCCTTGCGCCTTAGCGCCTCGTCCCCCTCTGCCATTACTTCCAGCAGTCGCCGCTTCTCCTCCAGGTAGACCCGGGCGAAGCCGGGAGCCCGCGCGACGATGCTGCCGGTGTTGTCAATCAGGTCGGCGTACTTGATGGTCTGCGCTTCCGGGGAAACCCGAGCCAGCCTGTCACGCTCCAGCGCCTTGCGGTGAGCGCGGTTGCCGATTTCCGGATCGACGAATTGATCCGTCAACTCCAGGACCAGGACGGCCACCCGCTCGCCGAAGCACGCCTCGATGTCCTGCGCCGTCACGGCGGTATCCTCGAGTACGTCGTGCAAGTGCGCGGCGGCGATCATCTCCGCTGTCGCCGACTCCACGGCCGACACCCTCTCTGCGACGTTAGCCGGGTGCCGCCAGTAGGGCTCGTCGGTGTACTTGCGCCGCTGCCCCACGGCCTGGTGGGCGGCCCGGCTGAACAGTGCAGCCCGTTCGGCGATGTCTTCCATTCCGGTAACTCCCTCCGCTTCACCTTCCCTACGATGATGCCAGAGTTCCCTCGGGCGCGGGCAGTTCGCCCAGGCGAGCGAGCTCCGCTAAGACCGCATCAATCTCTCGGGATCTTCTTCATGCGCTCCTCGGCGCGCTTCACCGTTTTCATTTTTTCCGGCCGCTTCATCGCTTTCCACTGGCGTATCTCTTCCATCGTGCGGCCGCAGCCGATGCAGAGATCCCCTTTTAGCTGGCAAACCGAGACACAGGGGCTTTCGATCTTCTTGGCCATCAATGCCTCGTTGGCTTGGTGCGCAACCTGCGCTGCCAGTCGCCGCCATGCTCCCGCTGGCACGCTTCTTCGCTGTCGAAGTCGAGATGCCGCGAGATGTCGCCGACATCGAGCCCGGCCTCGGCCAGTGCCTCGGCGGTCAGGTCTTCGATGTATTGCCGGGCATCGCCCTTTAGGGCATTCGCCAGGTTGGGGTGGGTATCGAATACCCAGGTCACCACCAAGCTCTCGGGAAAGCGCTGGTAATCGGCCTCGTGGGTTAGCCAGCTAAAGCCGGGCAGCACCGGCTTGGCCTGCTCACAGGCGTGAGTCAGCGAAGCGGTCAGCCGTCGCTCCATCTTGCCGCGTTCTTTCTTGGCAATCATTCATTCTCCATAGGTTCAGCCTGTCACGGTGGCGCTCGGTACTAAATACTAAATACCGTGCAGCTTACGGCAAAAACTGCCGGATCAACTCCTCCCGCTCCATCTCGAGCAGCTCTCCCACGATCGGGTCTACCACCGGAGCCTCGCTGGCCTGCCACTCCAGCAATAGCACTTCGGCCTCGGGCGAGCCGGCCAGGCGCGCTGCCAGGATTTGATTAGCATTCGGTTGGTCGCTTGTCTCGCTGGCCGTGGCAAAGGCGGCTTCCGCCCCCGCGTAGCATGGCAAGGCATCGTCCGTGGTTCCCTCCAGGCGCTCATGCAGCATGCAGCGCAGCAGCATTCCCTCCTTGTGCAATCCCCCTTCGTGAAGTTCATCCAGGTCGAGCTTAGCTTCTTCGTAGCGGCCCAGACTGGTAAGCAGGCTGGCGCGGTTACTACGCAGTTCGGTGTTGTCGGGGTGGAGCTCCAGCCCCTCGTCATAGATCGCCAGCGCGTTTTCGAGCCGCTGCGTGTCCCCACTGGCTTCCATCAGCGCAGCACCGGCGCGCTCCAGATAGTGCGCCGGTGGTTCGCCGCTGGCCGTTGAGCACGCGGCAAGCAACAGGGCGGCAAAAAAGGATCTGCCAATCTTCGATGAGTACATCCCAATCCCTCGGTCATTCTCCATGTTGAAACTCATTATCGTTCGCCTGGAGCGGCGGGTCATGACTGAGCGGAGGGTTGAGATATGGCTTACAAATGTTTCGGCGATTGCTTACGCAGGACGTGGCGGTCGTTGTATGTAATAAGACTGGCGATTCGAACAAGTTCATGTTCTTGCACCAATCCCGACTGGCCGAGCCGAGCCGAAGGATGCCTTTAACGCCTTCCCGAGAGAAGTCTGCACACTGATAGGTTGTCAATTGACAACTTATCAGTGTGCACCCTATGCTGTTGCTAGGAGGTTGGATGACACGTTCACGTCATAGCAAGAAGGAAATCGAGGCAGCCTTGGTGTATGCCGAAGCACACGGCTGGCGGGTTGAACCGGCGTCCGGACATGCCTGGGGACGCCTGTACTGCCCCTATAACGACACGGAATGTCGCTGTGGCGAGTTCTGTATTGTGAGCGTGTGGAGTACTCCGAAGAACCCGGCCAGCCATGCCAGACAATGCGTCGTGTCGTCGACAACTGTACGGGCCCATCCTCCGAGGAGGACGACAAATCATGACCCATTACGACTTCACCCTGAAATTTGCCGTTCCTGACGCGCTCGACATGGAGACGCTGGAAACCCGTCTCTTTGAGGAAGGCTGTGACGATGCGTTGGTCGGGCTGGGGCAGAAAGGTCGCCTGGCTCTGGAGTTTTCACGTGAAGCGGCCTCGGCCCATGGGGCGATTACTAGCGCCATGGCAGATGTGAAGCGTGCCATACCAGAGGCGCGTCTGATCGAAGCCGGCCCTGACCTGGTAGGGGTGACGGATATCGCGGAGCTGTTCGCGTTCAGCCGCCAGAATATGCGCAAGCTGCTGCAGTCTCACCTGGCGACCTTTCCGTTGCCGCTACATGAAGGGCGCGCAGCACTCTGGCACCTGGCCGAGGTGTTGGAGTGGTTTCGTACCCACCAGCACAAGACTGTCAATGAGGCCCTGCGCGAGGTGGCCCGAGTCAGCATGCAGGCCAACGTCGCTCGCGAGGCCCGTCGTTTGCCTGCGGAGGAAATTCAGCGCTTCGAGGCGCTGGCCTCGTGACCGGGTGCTATCACGCAGGCGAGCCAATGCCGACTGCGTCGCTGCCGACGACCTTGGTTGACGCCCCAGCCTCTCCTCGGCCTTGCGCGCTCCAGGTATCTCGGCGAAGAAGCGTTTGCGAACGGGGCGGTGGCGGATCGTCGAGGAATGCTGCGCTCTCCCGTTTGGCGTATTCCTCGCTACAACGCAACAAGGCCCGCCTAGGCGGGCCTTGCTATCGAACCGGAGAGGTTCGAAAACTCGTGACCGTCAGGTCAGGCGAGTTGGATGTTCGAAGCCTGAAGGCCTTTCTTGCCCTGGGTCACGTCGAAGGAGACGCTTTGACCTTCCTGCAGGGACTTGAAGCCTTCTGCCTGAATTTCGGAGAAGTGGGCAAAGACATCGTCACCGCCATCGGCGGGAGTGATGAAGCCGAAGCCTTTGGAATCATTGAACCACTTGACTGTTCCAGTCGTCATAATAAATCCTTTCGCGCATTTAGCGCCTTGCGATATTCCTGGTTTTACCCAGTTGTGTTGCGGGTAAAACAAGGTTCAATTACAGGCTGCCGAAAGAATTCGAATGCTACTGAAACCGTACTGCTTGCTACCAGCTGACCCACGGTGTCATGCATGGGCACCGTGGGTCAAAGGGTTTATTTTTTATTTTGCGTCTCGTACGGTCAGCGCCTCGCTTCGAGGATCAGGTTGAACGGTGTGGCATTGATGGGTCTGGTGGCGCCAAATGCCCCCGCCCCCTTTCATATCGAGATCGTGGGGGAGGCCGTGGGAGCGCTGAAGTTGCTCAGCGGCGTGCCGATCGATGTCCAGCGCTCTATCGACAGCATCGAGAGTAGCGACATCATCATCGTTCCCTCGGTATTGCTTCCTGCTCAAGCCTGGGAGAAGGGGCGCTATCCCCATCTGGTCGAATGGCTGCGCGCCATGCATGAGCGCGGCGCGGTGCTCTGCTCGGCGTGTTCGGGGGTGTTCCTGCTGGCCGAGACCGGACTGTTCGACGGCAAGGAGGCAACGGTTCACTTCGGCTACGCGGAAGCGTTCATGGCCAGCTACCCCGCCGTGTCCACGCACCCGGAGCGCGTGCTGGTGATTGCCGGCCAGCAGGAGGAGCTGGTGGATTCGGGGGCTTCGATGAGCTGGCACGACCTGGCGCTCTATCTCATCGCACGCTATGCCGGTGCCACCACGGCGCAGGAAGTGGCGCGGCTGTTCGCGCTGCAGTGGCATCAGGATGGGCTTACGCCTTACCTGGTATTCGCCGCCAAGACGGACCATGGCGATGGCGAGATTCAGCGCGGGCAGCAGTGGTTGGATGAGCATTTCGCGCTGGCCCACCCGGTGGAGGCGATGATCGAACGCTCGCTGCTGGCCGAGCGCACTTTCAAGCGGCGCTTCGCCGCCGCCACCGGCCTGACGCCGATCGCCTACGTGCAGCGCCTGCGTATCGAGGATGCCAAGCGTCGTCTGGAACGCACCGAGGCCTCGGTGGAGGAGATCAGTTGGCGTGTCGGCTACGAGGATTCGGCGTTCTTCCGGCGCCTGTTCAAGCGCACCACCGGCCTCGCCCCGAGTGCCTAGCGCCGGCGCTTCCGCATTCCCGATTTCGCTCGCCAACCCCAGAACGCAACAAGGCCCGCCTAGGCGGGCCCTGATTTCGAACCGGAGAGGTTCGACAACTCGTGACCGTTAGGTCAGGCGAGTTTGATGTTCGAAGCCTGAAGGCCTTTCTTGCCCTGGGTCACGTCGAAAGAGACGGTTTGACCTTCCTGCAGGGACTTGAAGCCTTCCGACTGAATCTCGGAGAAGTGGGCAAAGAGATCATCGCCACCGTCGGCCGGAGTAATGAAGCCGAAACCTTTGGAGTCGTTGAACCACTTTACGGTACCAGTTGCCATGTTCTGCATCCTTTCGCGCAATCGCGCCTTGCAATGTTCCTGGTGTTACCCAGATGTGTTAGCGGGTAGGACAGGGATAAATTACAGGCTGCCGAATGAATCCGAACGCTACTGAAACTATGCCACTTGCTTACCAGCTGAACCCACGGTGTCATGATTTGGCACCGTGGGTCAAAGGCTTTCTTTTTTATTTTCAGGGACGGCGAACGGCCCTCACCTTGCCGCTGCCTCCACCGCCGCAGAAGAAACGGCCGTTGCCATCGGCTTCGAGCCCCGACACCCCCACTCCCGGCGGCATATCGAGGCTCTCCAGCACTTCCTCCTGTGCGGCGGCTCATTATCCGCTTCGCCAGGAGACCAAACGCCTCGCCGGACTGGACGAAGCGGTAGCCGTTAAGCTGTACTTCGACCAGCCCCTGGTCCGGGTAGCCTGGTACCTGGCTTTGATATGCCAGGTCTGAACGGCGCTGTCAGAAGGAACCGACAGCGGCTTTGCATCGATAGGAACGAGGTATATGAAAGCAAACGGCTCGTGGCTGCTACGGCTGACATTGGCAGTGGCGCTGCTCTTTTCCGGCCTGTGCATGGCTCAATCGCAGGAGGGTGAAAGCGAAGAGAAACAATGGTTCAGCGTTGATTCGCTGAACGAAGGGCTTGGCGAGGTGCCCGAGGAGGTCAAGCGGCAGACGCCGCGCGAATCGATCCGTAGCTTTCTCGAACTTGCCGAACAGAAGGAGTTCTCCGCGGCGGCACATGTGCTCAACCTTTCCGATCTGGACCGTTCGGAGCGGCAGGAGAGGGGGGCCCAGTTGGCCAGGCAGTTGGAGACGGTATTCCGGCGCGGCGAGCAGGTCGATGCTTCCAACCTATCGGGCCGTGAAGACGCCGCCATCGAGGACCCCACGGGACAGCACCCACTGACCGGAGAACCGCGCCGGAATCTCGAACTGGCATCGCTCAAGGTCGATGGCCAGACCTACGAGATTCGTCTGGCCCGCTACCGCGTGGAGGATGAGGAACCGGTCTGGCTGATCACGCCGGATAGCGTTTCGTATATTCCCCTCCTTTACGAGGAGTACGGCCCTTCGCTGCTGGAGGAGTACATTCCGGATCGCTTCAACTCCCCGTTGGGCGTACTTCAGATCTGGGAGTGGATCGCCATCCCGCTGTTCCTGATTGTGATCGGCCTGGTGGGGTGGGGCGTGCATGGCCTGGTTGCCTTGCTGGCGCACTGGTTCCCCAACGGGGCGCCGAGCATCTTTGCAGGCCGGATCCGGTGGCCCACGGCACTTCTCGTCATGTCGTTCGTGGCTCAGCTACTGCTCGACTACGTGGTCTCTTTCACGGCCATGGCCACCTCGTTCATACGCGTATCGCTGATCATCCTCGTGGCCTGGAGCGTCGGTACGATTGCGCTGCGCCTGGTGGACACCATCCTGCTGAAAGTGACGCGTCGCATCGTGGGGGAGATCGACGACACCAAGCCCAAGGATGAGCGCAAGCTGCTCACCACGCTCTATGCGCTGCGCCGGGGCATCATCCTGATCATGGTGACGGCGGTTTCCGTCTACGTACTGAGCCAGATCCAGCTGTTCGAGACGCTGGGGCTGTCTCTGCTGGCGTCGGCCAGTGTGCTGGCGGTGCTGGTGGGCATCGCGGGCCAGGCGGTGCTGAGCAATATCCTCTCTTCCTTCCAGCTGTCGCTGGCGAAGCCCATACGCATCGGCGACCTGGTGATGTTCGAGGGGCAGTGGTGCTATGTAGAGGGCATCTTCTACACCTTCATTCGGTTGCGAAGCTGGGATGAGCGACGGCTGATCGTGCCGGTGACGTACTTCGTCTCCAAGCCCTTCGAGAATCTCTCCGTCAAGAGCGCCAAGATGTACCGGACGCTGGAGCTGGTCGTTCACCTCAGTGCCGATACCCAGGTCATCAGGGAGAAGTTCCTGGAGTACGCCAAGGAGGAGGATAACGTCGTCGAGCATCACAAGCTGTCGTGCTACGTGACGGGGCAGACCGAGCACGCGCAGACGATCTCCTGCTATCTCATGGCCTCCGACCCCTTCGCCGGCTGGATAGCGGAGATGAACATCCGTGAGAAGCTGTTGGCCTTCATCAGGGACAACCATCCCGACTGGTGGCCGCGGGAGGTGGTGGTCATCAGCCATCGCGATATCGCCAAGGGTGAGGGCAGGAATACTCCCCTAACGGAGGAGGGCGGCGAGAACGGGGCGTCATGAAGCCAGCCGGTGTCTATCGCGACACCGGCTGGCTGGGTACCGGCATATGGCATAGATTGTTAACCAGTGACGGCTCGGCGAGCCCAGCGGGCCGCTGGACTCCATTCGATGATAGAAGCAAGCCCCGATAGAACAAGGCTTGACCATGGACGCGACGAATAGATCTCCAAGGAGATGGGGGGGGAGTGCGCTCACCGCGCTGCCGCTGATGTCAGGGTGCAGTGGGCCCCAGTCGGCGCTGCAGCCGGCGGGTGTCGATGCCGAACAGATAGCCCGGCTGTTCTGGTGGATGGGCGGGTTCCTCATCCTGATCTGGGTGCTGGTGATCGGCTGCGCCGTGTTTGTCACCTATATCAGACCCAGGCCCCACGACAGCCGCGCTGCGCGATGGCTGATCCTCGGCGGTGGCGTGATTCTTCCTCCCGTTGTATTGGGCGTCTTGCTTGTCTTCGGCCTGTCGCTCCTTCCTTCGTTAAGCGCCCCGGCCGAGGATGGGCTGCAGATTTCCGTGTCCGGTGAGCGCTGGTGGTGGCGGGTGCAGTATCCAACGCCGTCGGGCGACACCGTCGAACTTGCCAACGAAGTGCGCCTTCCCGTCGGTGAGCGGGTGGGATTCCGCTTGACCAGCCCTGACGTCATCCATTCGTTCTGGATTCCCTCGCTAGGCGGCAAGGTCGACATGATTCCCGGGCGAACCACACGGCTGTATCTGGAGCCCACTAAGGTGGGTGTCTTTCGCGGAGCCTGCGCCGAGTTCTGTGGCACGTCCCATGCGCTGATGAACTTCCGCGTCGTAGTGATGGAGCCGGACGCGTTCGACACTTGGCTCGAGCGTCAGGCATCGCCCGCCCAGCCGCCTCAGGGCGAGCTCGCCCGCCGCGGTCAGGAGGCCTTTATTGCGAATGGCTGCGGTGCTTGCCATACCATCCGCGGCACGTCTGCCGATGGGGTGTTGGGTCCCGACCTGACCCATGTCGGTAGTCGCTTGAGCCTTGGTGCCGGAACGCTGCCCACCGATACGGAGGCCTTCGAGCGCTGGATAAGACATCCGGACGCTATCAAGCCGGGAGTGAACATGCCGGCGTTCGGCATGCTGCCCGCGGCTCAGCTCTCCGCAATCGCTGCTTACTTGAGCGAATTGAAATGACCGACCAGATACCCAAGGGTGACGAGCAAGGCGGCAGCGAGCGCCGAGTGGCCCAAGAGCGGCGGCTCAGCCAGCCCTGGAAGACGCCGAGCGGCTGGCGCTACTGGTCAGCGGTCAACAATTCCGAGGTCGGGCTCTGGTACACCGCAACTTCCTTCATTTTTTTCCTCTTCGCCGGGGTGCTGGCGCTATTGATGCGTACGCAACTGGCCGTTCCGGAAAACGACTTTCTCTCTGCCACCACCTACAACCAGGTCTTCACGCTGCACGGCTCGGTGATGATGTTCCTGTTCGGCGTGCCGATTTTCGAAGCCTTTTCGATCATGATACTGCCGCAAATGCTGGGGGCGCGGGATCTGCCTTTTCCGCGTCTGTCGGCATACGGCTACTGGAGTTTCCTGATCGGTGGCATCTTCGTTTGCGGGTCGATTTTCTTCGGTGTCGCTCCCGAAGGAGGCTGGTTCATGTACCCGCCCCTGACCACGGCGTATCAGGATGGGCTCGGAGCCGATATCTGGCTGCTGGGGCTCTCTTTCATCGAGGTGGCATCGCTAGCCGCGGCGGTGGAGCTCATCGTCGGGGTGCTCAAGACACGCCCACCCGGCATGCGTATCAACCTGCTTCCCCTCTATGCCTGGTACATTCTCGTCGTGGCCGTGATGATCCTGTTCGCCTTTCCGCCGCTGATCGCCGGCGATTTGCTGTTCGAGCTGCAAAGGGCCTTCGACTGGCCTTTCTTCGACCCCAGCCGGGGCGGCGACCCGCTGCTTTGGCAGCATCTGTTCTGGATATTCGGCCACCCCGAGGTCTATATCATTTTCCTGCCGGCGATCGCACTGGTCGCGATGATCGTGCCCACCTTCGCCCGGCGACCCATCGTCGGCTATACCTGGGTCGTCCTGGCTGCTGTCGGCACTGGCTTCATCAGTTTTGGGCTGTGGGTGCACCACATGTACACCACCGGGTTGCCGAACATTTCCTTGGCGTTTTTCTCGGCGGCCTCCGAGGCGGTCGCCATTCCCACGGGGGTGCAGATATTCTGCTTTCTGGCCACGGCCATGGCCGGGCGCTTCGTGCGTTCGGTGCCCATGCTGTTCGTCACCGGCGCCTTGGCAATCTTCGTCCTGGGCGGCCTCACCGGGGTGATGGTGGCCATCGCGCCGTTCGACTTCCAGGCTCACGATACCTATTTCGTGGTGGCTCACCTTCACTATGTTCTGATCGGTGGCGTGTTGTTCCCGGTTGCCGCCGGGCTCTACTACTTCTATCCCATGGCTACCGGCAAACTGTTGGCCGACAAGCCGGGCTACTGGGCGTTCTGGCTGATGTTCATAGGCTTCAACGTCACCTTCCTGCCGATGCACTTCACCGGCCTGCTGGGAATGCCGCGCCGCGTATTCACTTATACCGCCGATCTCGGCTTCGATGGGCTCAATCTGATCTCCACCATCGGCGCGTTCATCCTGGCGGCCGGCATCGCCGTGCTGGTCGTCGAGGTGCTGCGGCCGAAGGGGAAGCAGCCCTATGCGAAACGCAACCCCTGGAATGCGGGCACTCTGGAGTGGCTGGGGGAGATGCCTGGCAAACCTTGGGGCGTTCGCTCGATTCCCTTGATCAAGGGGCGTTATCCGCTCTGGGATCAGCCCGACCTCATACGCGACGTCGATGCCGGGCGCTATTACCTGCCCGATGCCGAAGAGGGCAAGCGGGAGACCTTGATCACCACGACCATCGATGCCGACCCGATCCAGTGCCTGCGAGTGCCGGGGCCGACGTTCATCACGCTCTGGGCGGCGCTCTTCACCGGTGGTGCCTTCATCTTTGCGACCTACAAGTGGTATCTCGCCGCAGGTACTAGTGCCGTGCTGGCGTTGGCCACGGTACTGGTCTGGTTATGGACGGGCACCGCCAAGATACCCGAGAAGCGCAGCAAGGACGTCGGTCTGGGCGTCACGCTGCCGCTGTATGCTTCCGGCTCGACGTCGGTCGGTTGGTGGGCGATGTTCATTACCATGATCGGCGACATGAGTGCCTATGCCAGCCTGCTATTCGGCTACTTTTTCTTCTGGACCGTGCACGACGACTTTCCGCCTGAGCCTGCGACCGGCCCGGGGCTTTTCTGGCCAGCCGTAGCGGCGGCGCTCCTGCTTGGCGCTTGGGTATGCACGGTATTGTCGCGGCACTGGAACCGGAGTGACCGGCCGTTGGCGTTCACTCTCGGGTTGGGGCTGGGAGCCTTGCTCAATGTGGCCGGTATCCTGGCGCTACTGGCCGGCCCGCACCTGAATGGCCTGGATCCCACACGGCACGTCTATCCGGCCACCGTCTGGGTCCTGGTGCTGTGGACAACCATCCATCTTGGCGTGGGGCTGGTTATGCAGTGCTACTGCATCGCCCGCCGCTGGGCCGGCCGCATGACCGCCGAGCATGACATCGATATCCGCAACGTTACGCTCTACTGGCATTTCATGGCCATTACCGCAGCAGTAACGGTCGTCGTGATAGCCGGTTTTCCGTTGCTGGCCTGATGAGGAACGGGAGGTTCAAATGGCAAGACGAGCGCAAGTCGAGCCCGAAGCAAGGGCCAAGCCGACTCCCGGAAGTCGCGAGTCCCTCTGGCCGCTCGCGATGGGGCCTTTGCTGTGGACGGTGCACTTTGTTCTTTCCTATGCCACGGCTGCCGTCTGGTGCGCGAAGGTAGGGGGCGAAAGCGGCTCCTTGGGCGGGGTGCGTCTCGCTATCGGTATTTACACCGTATTGACCCTGTCAGGGATCGCCATCGTCATTTGGCGCGGCTTACGAAAACACAGATTCGGTACGGCAACGGTGCCGCACGACTTCGATACGCCTGCGGATCGCCACCGTTTTCTTGGCTTCGCTACGGTGTTGCTCGGCGGACTTTCCTTTGTCGCCACGCTCTACGTCGCCCTGCCTGCCGTTTTCATTGAGAGCTGCCGTTGATGCGCTCGACTACTCGCTTCGCTCGATTGCGGCGGCTCGTCGGCCTCCCGCGCAAGGTCATGCGGTATATGTTCGGCCACGGGAAAGCGCTATTGCTGGGCCTGGCGATCCTGGGTGGGACGCTGGCAGTTGGCGGTGTGCTCGTCGTTTGGTCGGGGCTGGTGCCGATCAGCGCCAGCTCAGGCCACTGGCCTGTGACCCGCTGGTTTCTTCACTTCGCCATGCGTAATGCCGTCGAGACGCGGGCAAGCGGCATCAAGGCACCGGCGCTGAGCGACCCGGCTTTGGTGCTCAAGGGCGCTGGCCACTATGCGACTGGCTGCATGCCCTGCCACGGTGCCCCGGGGAAGCCGCAGTCCTTGATCGTCCAGCAAATGACACCCAAACCGCCGCTCTTGTCGCAGCGGGTTCACGAGTGGACGCCCGAGCAGTTGTTCTGGATCGTCAAGCATGGGGTCAAATTCACGGCGATGCCCGCCTGGGTGAGCTTGCAGCGCGAGGATGAGATCTGGGCCGTGGTCGCTTTCCTGCAGGAGCTGCCGAGGCTAAGTCCGGAGCGCTACGAGCACTTGGCTTACGGTGAACGCGACGATGCGGACGCTGGCGGCGAAGCGGCAACCGGTTCTTTGCGAGCGCTCGGTGAGCCCTTGGGCCCGCTGGTAGCCCATTGTACCCGGTGTCATGGCGCGGATGGTCGTGGTCGCGGCTCTGGGGCCTTTCCCAAGCTGGCGGGCCAGAGCGAAACGTACCTGTGGACAAGCCTTCTTGCCTATGCCGAGGGGGAGCGCAACAGTGGCATCATGCAGCCGATTGCCGCGGAATTGAGCGAAACGGAGATGCGTACTCTCGCAGCACATTATGCCGGCCAGGAGAACGCTGCGAGCCAACCGGCCAGTCATCAAGCCAATGCAGACGAGCCGGCCGCAGCGACTGCCGATTCGGCTTCGATAGCGCGAGGACGAGACATTGCCCGGCGCGGCGTGCCCGGGCAGGGGGTTCCCTCCTGCGTCGACTGTCACGGCCCGCGATCGGGACCGAGCAACCCCCATTATCCTAGGTTGGCCGGCCAGTACGCCGACTACCTCGCTCTCCAACTGTCCCTGTTCAAGTCCGAAACGCGCGGCGGCACGCCCTATGTGCGCATCATGCATAGCGCAGCCAAGGGCTTGAATGAAACCCAGATACGCGACCTGGCGAACTACTACAGCTCGCTCGCACCGGATCTTGGCCATCAGCCGGAAGCGGTCCCTTCGGAGTGAGCGCAGCGTGCCGGCAGTCGTAGAGGCTTCTGCAATCGGTTGCCTTTGCGCCTGGACCGGCTTCGTCGTTACACACGCTCGTTCTGGTGGCGGAGACGACAAGAGCCCGGCATGCCGGGCTCTATCTTGTCCCTATGCGAGCGGTCCCTGTCTTGGCGGCCACTCAGCTCCTTGTCATGCCGTGGATGGTGCGCACATGCGCCACGGCTACCACCTCCCCGTTCCTGAACTCACCTCGTCTGGCTCTCAAGGACAGCCATCGTAAGGGCCAACGGCATGGGAGCGGACGTGGAAGTGGACGGCCCCTTAAGCATAGTTCGCCAATGGGAGTGATGCGGAAATGGCCGCTTCCTTCTCTCAGCGTCTCTGAGCACCGAGCTGCTCACGGCGGAACTCGCCCTGGCGTTCCAACATCCAGCCTGGGTATTCGGGCGGCAGCTGACTGACGCGATCGAGCACGTCGAGCTCTGCATCGCTGAGCGTTACCTGTGCGGCGGCGATATTGTCATCGAGCTGATCGATGCGCTTGGCCCCGACGATCACGCTAGTGACTGCCGGCTGGTGCAGCAGCCAGGCGAGCGCAATCTGGGCGACGCTGACGCCCTTGGCCTCGGCGATGCCGCGCATCGCGTCGACGCAGTCATAGGCGCGTTCTTTTTCCACCGGTGGAAAGTCGAGGTTGGCGCGTCGGCCTTCGCCAACGTCCTGGCCATCACGCACGTACTTGCCGCTGAGCAGGCCGCCGGCGAGCGGGCTCCACACCATCAGGCCGAGGCCCTCGCTCTCCAGCATGGGGACGATTTCGCGTTCCAGGTCGCGACCGGCAAGGGTGTAGTAGGCCTGCAATGATTGGAAGCGGTTCAGCCCCTTGCGTTCGGCGATGCCGAGCGCCTTGACGATCTGCCAGGCCGCCCAGTTGGAGACGCCGACATAGCGTACGTGGCCATGCTGGACCAGGGTATCCAGCGCGCTTAGGGTCTCCTCGATGGGCGTAGCGGGGTCGAAGCCGTGCACTTGATACAGATCGATGTGGTCGAGCTGCAGGCGTTTCAGGCTCGCCTTCATGCCCTCCATGATGTGATAACGAGACAGCCCCCTGGCGTTGGCGCCCCGGCCGGTTTCGCCGAATACCTTGGTGGCGACGACCACCTCGTCGCGCGGTACGCCGAGGTTCTTCAGGGCCTGGCCGGTAATACGCTCCGAGAGCCCCTCGGAGTAGACGTCCGCTGTGTCGATGAAGTTGATGCCGGCCTCCAGCGCGCGGGCAATCAGCCCCTCGGCGTCACGCTGCTGCAGGTTGCCGATCTTGCTCCAGAGTTCGCCTTCGCCGCCGAAGGTCATGGTGCCCAGGCAGAACTGGGAAACGAAGAGGCCGGTATTGCCGAGTTTGCGATATTGCATGCGGTGCTCCTTACTTTTCTTGCAGGGGTATAGTGTGGCAGCTATCAAGCGTGGCGATGGACCGGTTCATCGTGCTGTCGTCCTGTCGAGGATAGTGTGGCTGGGGCTGCTCAATCTTGCGCTAGCGCTCTACTTCCGCACCTGGGGCGGGGCGTTCGATCTCTTTTTCGATAGCGACACCACGGCCGGGTCCGGTTCGCCACCGATGCCTTCTTCTTTCAGGAGGGCCATGCCGAGCGCTACGAGCCCGCCCGTTGGCCAGTTCCGCGTCAGCGAACGCGGCGAACCCCTGCTCGTTTCCCTGCATGACGGCGCACTCGAGAAGCTGAGGAGCAGTGGCACGTTGAAACTTGCCGAAAGCGGGGGAAGCCATGCCGGCCAGGGTTGGTATATGGTCACGCTTCATAAATCAGCTAACAGGAGGTTTGCCTTGCTGCGTGAGACGCTCCATCGCCAGCTTACCCCGGGAGCCTGGCCCGGGTTCGGGCTGTCGCCACTCAATCGCGCCGTTTGTGCCCTGATCCTGCTGGCCTCGCTCATGGCGGTTCTCGAGACGGAGCCCACCCTGCGCCAGGCGGCATCGGGCCTGTTCTTTTCCCTGGAAGTGTTCTTCGTCACGACCTTCCTCGCCGAATATGCTTGCCGGATGTATGCCGCCGGAGAGGAGCCCCGCTATCGTGGCATCTCGGGCCGCATCCGCTACGCGTTTTCCTTCTGGGCGCTGGTCGACCTGCTCGCGATCCTGCCGTTCTTCCTGGCCTTCCTGCCTTTCAACAACGTGTTTCTGCTGCGCATGATGCGCGTGCTGCGTATCTTGCGGCTCGCTAGGCTAGGTCGTTTCAGCCGGGCCTGGTCCGCATTGGCGGGGGCCCTGCACGCTCGCAGCTACGAGCTGCTGCTCAGTGTCGGTGTGGCGGGGCTGTTGCTGTTGCTTTCCGCGGCCTGCCTCTACGTGGTCGAGGCCGCCGAGCAGCCCGAGGCTTTTGGCAGCGTGCCGCGGGCGCTGTGGTGGAGTATTGCCACCCTGACGACGGTGGGCTACGGCGATGTCACGCCTATCACGCCACTGGGCAAATTGTTTGCCGGTATCACCGCCGTGGCCGGGATAGGCATCATCGCCATGCCGACGGGTATTCTCGCTGCGGCCTTCAGCGATGTATTCCAGCACAAGGACCCGCGAAGTGAGGATGAAGCAGACGACTCGTATTCGCTTTCCCAGCCAGAACGTCAACGGCATGACGCAGGGAAGATGGAGTGGTAATGGTTGCGTCGCTTATGCCACTGGGTTTACCACGAGCTAGCCCAAGCCGAACAGTGCATGGGCGAGGTGACCGCTAATGAAGGCGAGGCCGGCGGCGGCGCCGCCCATCAACAGGGTACGAAACCCTGAACGTAGCATTGGCCGATGGTAGACCAAGCTCTTGAGCATCCCGATGCTGAAGAACATCGCAGCGGCAATCAACAGGCTGGCCAGGAACTGGGTAGCGGCATCCAGGCCCGGTAGCGCGTAGGGTAGTAGCGGCATGGCACCGACGATGATAAACGCCAAGAAAGTGGTAAGCGCGGCGCGCAGGGGATTCACTCCGCCAGGCTGCAAGAAATGCTCCTCCTTGAGCATGGTGTCGACCCAGATATCATGATCATCGGTCAGGGTCTCCACGACTCTTTCCAGCAATTCCCCTTCGAAGCCTTTAGTGCGGAAAATCTGGCGTATCTCTTCTCTCTCGCCTTCAGGAATGAGATTGATATGGTGATATTCGCCACGAGTGACGCTATCGATATGTTCTTGCTGCGCTTGTGAGGCCTCGTAATTGCTGACTGCCATGCTGAAACCGTCAGCAAGGAGGTTGGCGAAACCGAGTACCAGGGCGACCGTGGGGGAAAAGCCTGCGCCGAATGCGCCTGAAACGACGGCGAAGGTCGTTACGCATCCATCGATGCCTCCCAAGATCGCATCGGGAATGGAGTTCGCTTGCGCCGGGCGGGACAGGCGTTCCTTTACTGCCTCAGGCCGATGTTCGGGCTCGAGATCTTCACGGCGGTGAGGCATGGCAACCATCCAGAGTTGGCATTGCGAATCTCTTCGCTCCAAAGGGGAGAGCCTTCGTTCAACGTAGCAGAAGGCGGTGGTGATATAGCTGGGGCTGCTTGGGGCAACTAAGCGCCGAAGACGGGTTCAACGACAGGCATCATTCATGGAGCTGCGCATCGTCAGACGTCTCTTCCCTGAATGGAGCACCACCTCCGATCCGCCCGGAGAGGGAGGTGCCGGATTGGGGGCAGCATTGCCCTGGGAGTGTTTGCCAGCCTCCCTAGTGTGCAAACGCGAGGCATTTCAAGGTCGGCTCGAAGCTCGAACGTTAACAGGCTACCTTTGTGGCATTGCGTGCTTCCCGTGGCCCAGGACCGGGACGGGGCGCTTCGTCACCAGGGTATTGGAGCTTTCATGAGCCAAGACAACGAGTACGTACCGCCGAAGATCTGGAAATGGGAAAAGGCCAACGGCGGCCAGTTCGCCAGCATCAACCGGCCCATCGCCGGGCCTACCCACGACAAGGCGCTGCCGGTCGGCAAGCATCCGCTGCAGCTCTACTCGCTGGCCACGCCCAACGGGGTCAAGGCCAGCGTCATGCTCGAGGAGCTGCTGGCGCTTGGCCACGCCGGCGCCGAATACGATGCCTGGCTGATTCGCATCGGCGAGGGGGAGCAGTTCGGTAGCGGCTTCGTCGAGGTCAATCCCAACTCGAAGATTCCGGCGCTGATGGACCACAGCACCACGCCGCCCACCCGAGTGTTCGAGTCCGGCTCGATTCTGCTCTACCTGGCCGAGAAGTTCGACGAGCTGTTGCCTCGCGATCCGGCCGGGCGTACGGAAACGCTGAACTGGCTGTTCTGGCAGGTGGGTAGCGCGCCGTATCTCGGCGGTGGCTTCGGCCATTTCTACGCCTATGCGCCGACCAAGATCGAGTACGCCATCGACCGCTTCGCCATGGAGGCCAAGCGTCAGCTCGACGTGCTGGATCGACGTCTGGCCGAGAGCCGCTACCTCGGCGGTGACACATACACCATCGCCGATATCGCCAACTGGTGCTGGTACGGACAACTGGCGCTCGACCGCGTCTACGATGCCGGCGAGTTCCTGCAGGTGCAGGAGTACCAGCATGTACAGCGCTGGGCCAGGGAGATCGACGCCCGCCCGGCGGTGCAGCGCGGGCGCATGGTCAATCGCACCTTCGGCCCGCTGGAGCAGCAGCTGCATGAGCGCCACGACGCCAGCGACTTCGAGACGAGTACGCAGGACAAGCGTTAGGCGTCGGCGTGGACGAGCCCACCATGCCGACAAAGCGACTGGAACAGCGGGACCTGGAAGCCTGCGCGACACTGTTCGCGCAGGTGTTCTCCACGGAGCCCTGGAGCGAACCCTGGAGTGTCGATGGGGCCCTGGCGCGGCTCGAGCACTTCCACGCGTCGCCCGGCTTCGTGGGGATGCTGTCGTCAAGCGACGCGGGTGACGTCACGGGCTTCGTGCTGGGCAACCTCGAGCCCTACCTGGATTGTCAGCTGTTCTACCTGAGAGAGATGTGCGTCGCCTCGCATCGGCAGGGGCAGGGTATCGGCTCGCAGCTTTATCGGGCTCTGGAGCGGGAGCTGGCTGAGCGAGACGTTCGCGCGGTGTATCTGGCCACGGGGAGGGATATCCCGGCCGCCGGCTTCTACCAGGGGCTGGGCTTTCGCTGCAGCGAGAGCATGGCGTTTTATGCCAAGGGCCTGCAGGGCTAGGAGCCTGGTTGGACACCCTCCGGGCGCTCTGGCATGCTTCGCGCTTCGCGAAATCCGCCCAAGAGAAGCCCATGAGCGACTTGCCGAACTGCCCCGCCTGCCAATCCGAGTACACCTACGAAGTGGCCGACATGTACGCCTGCCCCGAATGCGGCCATGAGTGGTCGGGTCTGGCGGAAGTTGGCGAGGCCGGTGGCGAGGAAGTGGTGCGCGATGCCAACGGCAACGAATTGCAGGATGGCGACAGCGTCACCGTGATCAAGGACCTCAAGGTCAAGGGCACCTCGTCGGTGGTCAAGGTGGGTACCAAGGTGAAGGGTATTCGCCTGGTGGAAGGCGACCACGACATCGACTGCAAGATCGATGGCTTCGGGCCGATGAAGCTGAAGTCGGAGTTCGTCAAGAAGGCATAAGCGTCGGGAAACCTGCTGTCACGGAGCTAGGCCGAGGGTAGGCGCCTGCTGCTCGACGCCGGCGGCGGCCTGCGTCCGGGCCAGTCGTTGGCCTGGGCCGCAGGGCTGGATGTCGACGCTGTGCTGATCAGCCACAATCATTTTGACTACATCGGCGGAGTATCGGCGCTGCCCGATGGCGAGAGAGGTGAGCTCTGTCCGCGCGCGGCCGGTGCCGGATTGCAGGCATCCCGGTCACCACCGGCCAGGCAGGGCACTCGCTTGGCGACGTATGGTTGCATCTCGGCGTCGATGGCGGTGGGTACTACAGCGGCGAGGCCTGCCGCGAACCACTGCTCTTCCCTTTCGACGAGCCGACGCCAGCGCGTGTCGCTCTGCTGAATGCCTCCTAGGGCCGCTATTCTGCCACACTGAAAAGACGTTCATCCGCGCCGCGTGGAGGGATCCATGAGCGATGCTACACAGCGCAAGCGCCAGGGACGGCTGCGCATCGGTACGTCCGGTTACCAGTATCGTCACTGGAAGGGACGCTTCTATCCGGACGAACTGACCCAGAATGAGTGGTTCGGCCATTACGCCGAGCAGTTCGACACGGTGGAGATCAACAACACCTTCTACAACCTGCCCCAGGCGGACACCTTCGACAAGTGGAAAGAGGCGGCGCCAGACGGCTTCGAGTATGCGTTGAAGTTCAGCCGGTACGGCAGCCACATGAAGCGTCTCAAAGATCCCGAACAGAGCATTGGCGCCTTTCTAGAGGTGGCACAGCGGCTCGGCGATTGCCTGGGCCCGATCCTGGTGCAACTGCCGCCTAACTGGAAATCACGGCCGGAGCGGCTGGATGCCTTTCTCGCCGAGGCGCCGAAGCAGTATCGCTGGACCGTCGAGCTGCGCGACCCCGACTGGCTGAACGACGAGGTGTATGACGTGCTGCGCCGCCACGGTGCGGCGCTATGCCTGCATGACATGCTGGAGCGCCACCCTCGAGTGTTTACCGCCGACTGGACCTACCTGCGCTTTCACGGCAAGCAGTATGCCGGCAGCTATTCACGTCAGTACCTTGTGGCCGAGGCGAAGCGTATCGTCGAGTTGCTGCACGAGGGGCGTGACGTCTATGCCTATTTCAACAATGACCAAAAGGCTCATGCGCCACACAATGCACTCGACCTGAGACGCTTCGTGAACGACAAGCAGTGAGGGGGGCTCCAGCGTGCTGCCGAAGCCTTGCCATCGAGAGGGCACAGGGTGGGTCAAGGTCGGGAAGGGTGCCGCCCGGCCCTGCCTTTCTATAGGAATCAGCTGAGGCTATATTCTTCCGAGGTTTCCTGGGCGATCAAGGCATCGGCCAGTGACCGCGAGGCAAGGGCGAACTCGATGCGTGCCGCACTGAGGGCGCTCAGGTCTTTGCAGGAACCGTCTTGCTCCAGGCGGTCGAGCTGTATCTTGGCCATGACCAGGCGCTTGCACAGCGCCTCATTGGTGCGTGGTGCTTTCACCTCGCCGGGTGAATCCCCCAGCATGCTCAGCATGTTCATCGTCCCGCCCCCTAGCGTCGTTCGAACCGAAAAAGCGTCGCGATGCTCCTCGCTGAACGCTTAACAGCATTATCGGTCAAGGCGGGAGAAACTTTAGCCCCTGACGCGGGCGAAATACGTGCCCTGTAGCTCGCCACGCCACGAGGCGAGCGGCTTAGAGCACGGTGACCATGACCGGTGCCGTGCCACGCCTCAGCATGCCGAGCTCGCGTGCCGCACGCTTGGAGAGATCGATGATACGTCCTTCGATGAAAGGACCGCGGTCATTGATCAGCACTTCCACTTCCTGACCCGTATCCGCCCGTGTAACGAGCACCTTGGTGCCAAGGGGAAGGCTGGGATGAGCAGCCGTCAGAGCCTGCTGATCGAAAGAGTCGCCGCTGGCAGTGGTGGCGCCTTGGAATCGGTCGCTGTAGAAGGATGCGATGCCTTCTTCCTGGTCGGCCTCATGGGCCAGAGCATTGGCGGCGGATACCGCGAACAATCCTGCCAGGCAACAAGCGAGCAATTTTCTGGGTAGAGCTCCCATGGTATTACCTCAGGTTATCGTTTGGCGGTTATCGCTTTCATCGATGAGGTGCCGGTGAGCGTTTGGGATAGTACCCGGCATGGCCGCATTGGGCAACCTAAGTCCGATCTTGGGCACTCGCGTTCACGGAAGAAGCCGTCGCGTTGGGCGGCGTTGGACGCTGATCGTGGAGGGGTGCGCTACGGCCATTCCGTGCTGGCGCATGGCGCGACGAGGCTGGTCGAGCCAAGAGACTCCATCCGGCTCCTGGTGCTTCTAGGGGGCTTCCAAAAGCGTTGTGAAATGGCCGAGCGGGGGGATGCCGCCACTATGCTTGGGCGCGATGGGAGCCGAGGCTCGGCTCCTCTTCAGCAGCGATGAGTCGCAGGTTCGGTACGGTTGCCGTACGGTTGCGTCCACTCTCCTTAGCCGCATAGAGGCCTTCGTCGGCTTGTCGTACCAGGACCGAGCGGTTGGCATTGCGTACCGGCAGCATCGAGGAAACGCCAATGCTGACAGTGACGTGTTGCGCCACGGGGGAGGCGGAAAAGGAGAGGGCTCGCTCCGCCAGCATGGCATGAATACGCTCGGCCATGCGCACGGCACCTTCCACGCTGGTATGCGGCATCAGTACCACCATTTCCTCGCCGCCATAGCGGGCCACCATGTCCCCCGGACGCGCGGCGGCGTTACGCAGCACATCGGCAACGCCACGCAGGCAGGTGTCGCCGGCCTGGTGGCCGTAGGTGTCGTTGAAGAGCTTGAAGCAGTCGATGTCGATCATCAGCAAGCTGAGTGGCTGGCGCTCGCGTGCCGCCCGGCGCCACTCCAGTTTCAGCACGCGTTCGAATTCACGGCGATTGGCGATACCCAGCAGGCCGTCGCTGGCGGCCTGGTGAACGAGTCTTGCATTTTGGGCTGCGAGACGCTCGCGCTCTTGCAGCAGCCGGACTTCGCGGGCGCGATAGACATGATGCATCGGTAGCATGACCACGGTCAGAGCGAGGGCGATGCCACTGACGAAGCCGGCAAGCGCAATACCCGGGGGCAGCACGTCCGAAGCCAGGGCTTCCAGGGCAGCGACTGCACTGGGAAAGAGAGCAGCTTGTTCTGGAACCAGGCCGTTGAGGGAGAGGGCAGCGTCGAGCAGCAGGGTAACGGCCAGTACGCAACCGGCAAAAGAGGTCCAACTGCTCAGCGGAGATTTTGGCTTCGTATGCATGGCGTTCGTCTCGTTCCTGGGCCGTTCCGCAGTGGCCGTGACAGGGTGCGACTTTGGCCAGCTAGCGCTCGCGGCATCCTTGCGCTTCGCTGTGAAACTTGTGGCTAAAAAAAGGGCCGCAGAGCGGCCCAAGTACGCAGGGAACTAAAGGATAGTGCTACTCATCGCATGTGCGTGCCTTTGGCCGGTGGAAGCAGCTACGGCTTGCTTGCCGGGCTTCAAGCCCGCATTGCGCCAGTCCGTGACGCTACAAGCGCCGGTGACGAGCGGTGGCCTTTCTCAATGCCTGGCTCGTCGTACTTTGCCATTGCCTTGGTATAAGCGAAAATGGTGCCATGTTTGCATAATTCGTTTAAAAACAGCGTTTTGGGAATTCTCTCGTGCAATGAATAGTAGGTAATGCATGCCAATGGCTAGTTTGGTGTGGGAAATCGTTGCCAAAAGGAGACGTTAATCGGGAAGTATTAATTAAGTCAATAAAAACAATAGCTTAAGTGTCGCTAAGTGGAGACAGGTGGGGCTGGAACACTCGCTTTCCTAACATGAGCCAGACAGAATCCCTGGGGAACCTTCCGGGCGAAGCCCCCATGACAGGAAGGTGAGTGGACCGAAGGCGTCTCTCAGGCGAGACTGCCTACGTAACCCACCGATAGCCTGACAGGGAGAAGCGAAATGGCGAGTATCTTCAGCCGCATCATTCACGGCGAGCTACCTGGTGAATTCGTCTGGTCCGACGAGCAGTGCGTGGCCATCATGACCCTCAACCCCATGAAGCCCGGCCACCTGTTGGTGATTCCGCGAGAGGAGATCGATCACTGGGATGACCTGCCCTTGGTACTGAGCGCTCATCTCATGGCAGTGTCGCAAAAGCTGGCCAAGGCACTCAAGCAGGCCTTCCCCTGCGAGCGTGTGGGAATGATGGTCGTCGGCCTCGAAGTTCCCCATGTGCATCTTCACTTGGTGCCGATCGATGCGATGCAGGATATCCGTCTCGAAGGGTTGCCCCAGGCTCGGCCGGAGGAGTTGGCCGAGAACGCCGATCGTATTCGCGGGGCGCTCTAGGCGGGGCGTTCTGGGTGCAGGCGCGACTGACCGCCCGCCTTGATGTACGCCATGGCTTACACACATTAGCGCCGATATCTGATGGTACTTCCGTGGCGCTGGTCCTGTATGGGTATCTTCCTAAGCCTGCTGAGTCAACGGCGGGCGATACCTGTCCAAGAGCTGGGCTTATGGGGCATTGCCGAAGCCGTAGCGACAGACCAATGGTTTGCCCGCGGTAGTCAGGCTGAAGATCTCGTCTTGAAGCTGGCGACACTGGGCGACTCCGTTTCGGTCTACGGCCAGGGACGAATCGTCGATGACGACCGGATTCGTTACAGCCTCAATTTCAGCGAGCTGTGGCAGAAGGAGAGCGGGGAGTGGCGGGTGTTGTCGCCGCACTTCTCGAAGGTCACCACCCCGCCGGATCAGCAGCGCAACTGAGCGAAAGGCCAGCCGGCAGATTGAGCTGCCTGCTGGCCATGGCGTTCAGCCACGCTTGGCGATGCAGTTGGCGTAGAAGCTCACGGTGGCAGGCCAGTCACTGAACACGCCGATAACGCCGACATCCTGCACCAGCGCGTCGAGGGTGATCAGCTTGTCGCCTTCGCGTCGAATGACGTCCTCTGTCGTCTGGTGATACCACTGGCCACCTTCGGCCAATGGGCCGGAGCGCTCCAAGGTCCAGGTGATCAGCTCAAGCCCCGCCTCGCTGGCGCGCTTGGCGTACTCGGAAGGCACGATGCGGCTATCGCCCTCGTCGAATTCGGGGTTGGCAGCCAGTAGCATCCAGGTCGGTGGTGCGAGAATTTGCACTCCACTTTCGGCCAGTTCCTCCATGCTTGGCGACCAGGTGTCGGGATTGGCATGGTCGAAGTTCTCTTCATCGTAGCGCCCGTCCAGATAGACCGCCTGCGCGCCGAACTCGGGTTCGTTCTCGATCCAGTAGCGGACGTCATCGAGATTGAACGACTGGGCGAAGACATCGCCCGGCGACACGTCCGCCTCCTTGTACTCATCGACGAGTTTCTGCGCGTAGTCCTCCTGGCTCATGCCGTTGAAAGGCATTTCCACCTCGGGTGCCTTGAGCTCGGGGGTCATTTTCACACCCAGCTCCTGAAACAGGGCAATGGTTTCGGCATGGCTCATCAGGGTGCCGCGCGTGGCGTAGAGGTCGGTGCGCCAGCTTGGCGTTCCGGGCAGGTACTCCTCGATGCTGCGCGCCTCCAGGTTGGCGCCTTCCATGGTGCCGCGCAGCGTGCGGAACTCGGCCAGAGAGATGTCGCTGGTACAGCAGCGTATGTCCGCGGCGTTGCGCAGCTCACCGCTCTCAGGGTCGATTTCCGGCGGTACGCTGCACTTCTGGGCCAGCTCGGTCTCCACGATGTTGGTGGTGTAGTGCAGGTCGCACTGGGAGTGGCGGCACACCAGCTCGTTGTCACTGGTGAAGGTCACGTCGCATTCCATGATTCCTGCGCCGCTCTGAACGCCGGCCAGGTAGGACTCCAGGGTATGTTCGGGAAATTGCAGTGCCGCGCCGCGATGGGCGATGGAGAGCTCCGTTGGCTGCCAGTCGGTATTCTGGGCGGCACACTCGAGTAGTTCGGCCTTCAGTTCGCGCTCGCGCTCGGTTTCCTCACTCATGTCGTTGACGAGAAACAGGGGGCGTGGGCCGAGCGTGACCTGGCTTACCGCTTGCAGCAGGGCATCGTTCCACGCGGGGGTGTTTTCGGTCGTATCCTGAGCCAATGCCGAGCCGGCGGCCAGCAGGCCCAGGCAGGCCAGGGTGGGCAGTGTCTTGTTCATGGCGTGTCTCGCATTCTTCCTTGTTGGCGTGGGCCGCAGTTGATGCCTGCGGCCAGACTTGAGCGTAGCCATGCGCAGCGGTACGGGCTAGCGCTCCGTTATTGCCAGGCGCACCGCCAGGGCGAGAAAACCCGACGCGAAGGAGCGGCGCAACCAGGCGAGAACCTGCGGACGTGCCAGGACTCGCTGACGTGCGGCCGCCGCGCTGAGGCCATAGACGATAAACACCGAAAATGTCATCAGCATGAAGGCGAGGCTCAACTCGAGCATGTGCATTAGCGAGGGCTCGCTGGCATTGACGAACTGCGGCAGGAAAGCGAAAAAGAACAGGGTGAGCTTGGGGTTGAGCAGCACACCGCCATTGATCAGTCGTCTGGCCGGCAGGGGAGTCTGGTCTATGGCGGGGAGTGCGATACCACGCGACCTCAGCACGCTCCAGGCTATATAGAGCAGGTAGGCGACACCCAGCAGCTTGAGCAGTTGGAACACCGTGATGATGTCGCCGGCCATGGCATCCACCCGGCCGATACCGCTCCAGGAGCGCTGCCCACCGGCCGCGATGAGGCCGATGCCGTACTGGTCATGAGAATGACGCGGAAAGACCCGGGTCGAGGCCAGGCTCAGCGCCACCAGGCCATCGACTCCCGTGGCGTGTGACGCAAGACACCCCCACCCGGCGATGCCGAATGGGGGCGTAGGGCAGTAACGTAAATTTCAGCGCTGCGGATGCTGCTCGAACAGTTCGGCCTTGGCCTCGCGCATGACGTCCTCGCAGGCGGCCTGATGCGCGAGCTGGGTCAGCAGGCTTTGGGTCACTGCGAAGCCCTTGCCGAGACAGGTATCTACATCTTCGCGACTCAAGTGGGGAGTCACGTTGTAATCGATCTTGATCGTTCTGCCACTACCGTCCAGCTTGTCGGCGCAACTACGGATGAACCAGGCGAGGCGCTCGCGCCAGCCGCTTGTCTCCTCCTTGCCTTCGTTCACGCTGAACGTGCACCGCCATTCAGGTTTGTAGACTCGCATGAGGACCTCCTGCACTGGCTAAGTTAAGAATGATCGATCGTGATGTTGGACTCCGCTTCTTCGACAAAAATGCTCTTCCAATATACTGAACTTGTACCGAACTTTCACGGGCTGTGCAGTTTCGCTACGCCTGCCAGAGTGACAGTTTTCAGGCTCGTCGCGCAAGAAGTATGAGAGACCTGACGCGCTGGGCATTCACTTCTCATATCGGCGCGAGCGGAGAGAACCTGAGCAGTCGCTCAGGAAGATTTGCTGAATTGCGGCCGAAAAGGGCGACTTGGCGGCTCGATGCCCACAGTCTCCTCTGGAGGCCGAGGGCCGTGTGTCGCAAAGTCCTCCTTACTGCGTTGGCTGGCTTATGCAGCCTAGGAAGAAGGCAAAGGAGAAGCCAAGCGGGTAAAGGTAACCATTGGCTGGCTTTTGGTAACGGCAGGAGCGCAAGGTCGCCGAGCTTTTTCGCCCGCTGCCGCCGACTTCTATAGCCGTACCAGCATTTTGCCCCGATTGGCTCCATCGAAGAGATTGAGAAAGGCGTCGGGAGTGCGCTCCAGCCCCTCCTCAATGGTTTCCTCGTAGTCGATCTCGCCTTGGGCGACGCGCGGCCCGACCTCTTCGAGGAAGTGAGGGTATTCGGTCCAGTGGTCGAAGATGATGAAGCCCTGCATGCGGGCGCGTTGAATCAACAGGTTCGCCAGGTTACTCGGACCCGGCGCAGGCGCCTCTTCGTTGTAGCTCGAAATGAATCCGCATATGGCGATGCGTGCGCCGACCTTGAGATTGTTCAACGCCGCTTCGAGGCAGTCACCACCTACGTTCTCGTAGTACACATCGAAACCTTCGGGGCAGGCCTCCTTGAGGTCGGCACTCAACTGCCGGGCATCCTTGCCCTTGTAGCTCACGGCGCGAATATCGTGCTGCTCCAGCCATTCGAGCTTGTCCGCCGCACCGGCTATGCCGACCACGGTGCCGCCCCTGGCCTTGGCCAACTGCACGGCAAGCGAGCCCACGGCGCCGCTGGCGGCGCTGACCAGCACGTTATCGCCTTCCCGCAGGTTGGCAATACGATTGAGCCCCGTCCAGGCGGTCATCCCCGGCATGCCGAGCACACCCAGATAAGCCTGTTCGGGGATCTGCATGTCGGGCAGAGGTTCCAGCACGTCGCCCTTGAGCTGGGCGATATCCCGCCAACCCGCCATGTGGCGCACCTTGTCGCCGGCCTTGAAATGAGCATGACGCGACTCGATCACCTCTCCGATGGCGGCGCCTTCCAGCGGGGCATCAAGCTCGAACGGTGCGACATAGGTCTTGACCCCGCTCATGCGGCCCCGCATGTAGGGATCGACCGAGAGCCAGCTGTTGCGAATGCGCACCTCTCCATCGTCCAGCCCCGGCAACTCCTGGCTGCGCAGATCGAACAGCTCTCTCGACGGCGTACCTTTCGGATAGTCGCGAAGGGCGAAATAACGTGTCTGCATGTCGGCTCCTTGACTTGCTTGCTGCTGTATCAATCGTCAGCGTGGCGGTCCTTGCTCGAACAATTCGGCCTTGGCGTCTCGCATTACGTCTTCGCAGGCCGCCTGTTGCGCCAACTGGTTAAGTAGGGAGTGAGTGACCTCGAAACCCTTGACCAGGCAGGTATCGATCTCTTCGGCTGTCACTGTAGGCTCGACGTTGCATTCGATCGTCACCGTGCGACCCTTGCCATCTAGCCTGTCGGCCCAGCGACGGAGACGCCACGCAAGCCTCGAACGCCAGCTGGCCGCCGCGCCGGCAGCTTCGTTCACTGTGAAGGTACAGTGCCATTCCGGCTTGTAGATTTTCATACGAACCTCCCGTTCCGGCTGGGAACATCCCGCTGCCTCTCCTTGTTTACCGTGCGTAACGGTCGAGACGTCCATGACTTCAGCATAGAAGCTTTATCGGCTTGGAGCAGGTTAGCGAATGTGAAGGCTTGCTAAGGAAACGCTTCACGAAGGGACGGAATTTGTCGCAAGCCCCCTGAACGAGCAGACATCGCAAGCGGAGACGGTATTGGACCGATTCCACGTCTCTGTCCATGGTTAGGGTATTGCTCATTCACAACCATGGATGGAATGGTGAACAAGGTCGCTCGTCTAATCTCCATGACCGTGGGGGCGCTGCTGCTGGTACTGGTGGCGGCGGCGCTGTTTCTCGAAACCGGCTGGTTTCGTGGCTGGCTGGAGGATCAGGCCAGTGAACAGCTGGGACGCAAGGTGACCATCGCCGAGCACGGTATCGATTGGGGCTTACCGCTGACCCTGCGGCTCAATGAGGTGCGCGTCGCCAATGCGAGCTGGGCCGAGGATCCCATGGCCCGCCTCGAGGAACTGTCGGTGACCCTGGACGTGGGCGCCCTGCTGCAGGGCAAGATCGAGCTGGAGCGGGTCGACGTCAACCGGCCGGAGATGTTCCTGCTGCGCCGGGAGGACGGAACCACCAATATTGATGACCTGCTGGAAGGGGAGCCGACCGAAGAGCAGGACATTCCCCTCTGGCCCAAGGCTTTCAATATCGATCGAGGGCGGCTGGTATTTCGCGATTCGGGCCGGGACGTCGAACTCGACATGGCGTTCTCCACTCCCGGCGAGAGTGTGGAAGAGCTGAGCGCGGACATCCGCGGGGAAGGCCATGTCCAGGGCGATGCCGTGGCGTTCCAGGGCGTGCTGCACTTGGAGATGGAGGAGCGCCGTGGTGCCATCGAAGCGTTCCAGGGGCGTCTCGGAGAGAGTCGTCTGCACGGCAGTCTCGCGCTGGATCTCGGCCGTGACGTACCGCGAATGCAGGCTGACCTCGATGTCGACGTGCTCGATCTGAACCGCTGGAGTGAACTCTTTACCCAAGACGAACGCCAGGTTGCCGCTCAGGAGCGCCCGCTCATGGAGAGGCTGGAGAGGCTGCGCTCCTTCGAGGCTGAGGTCGTCCTTTCCATCGGACTGCTGCGTGCCGCCGAGCGAACGTTGCATGACGTCGTGGTGCGCGGAGCGCTGCGTGAAGGCGAGCTGGCGATCGACCGGCTGCAGGCCAGGGAACCACTGGGCGAAGGCGAGGAGCGGTCGATCCACCTCCAGGGGCGGCTGGACGCGGCGTCTGCCGAGGACGAGGCCGCAAGCGTCGAGCAGGGACGCCTGAGCTACCGTGACACGGCCCGCAAAATCGAGATCGAGGCGAGCTTCGAGGCGCCCGGCGACAGTGCCAACGGGGCCGCTGGGGACCAGCGCTTGAGCGTGCAGGGCGAGGGGCGGCTACAGGAGGACAGTGTGGCGTTCGAGGGGCTGTTGCGTCTCGATGTCAATGCGTGGCGAGGCGGTATCGATGGGTTCGAGGCGAGCATCGGTGAAAGCCACCTTGAAGGTAGCCTGGAATTCGACCTTGGGCGCGATTCCCCCTGGCTCGCTGCCGAACTCGAGGGTGATGCGCTCGACCTCGACCGCTGGGGGCTGTTCGAGGAGGAGCGGGCGCGCGAAGCACCGCGCCAGGAAGAAGCGCAGCAGGAAGGGGAGTGGGATCGGCAGGTGGTTCAGGTGCTACAGGGCCTGGAGGCGTTCGAGGGTGAGTTCGACCTGGCGCTAGGGCAGTTGCACTATGCCGGCCAGACCCTGTATGACCTTGCCCTCGATGCAACGCTCGAAGAGGGGCGGCTCTCCATCGCCCGCTTGCAGGCCCGGCAACAGCTCGATGACGAGTCGCCTCGCTCGTTGAGCCTCCAGGGCTGGCTCGAGGTCGACGAGCAGCGCCTGGTGGCCGACCTGCAGGCGCAGTTGGATCGCATCGACCTGACCGCGGCGCTGGCCCCGCTCGGGTTCGGCCCGCTGGGTACACTGGATGGCAATCTCAATACTCGCGTGGTCGACGGTGGATTGTTGTTCGAGAACACCGCGCTGGACTACCGTGCCTCGCATTGGGGCCTGGCGCTCTCGTTCACTGCCGACACCCGCACGGAGGGCGTGGAAGGGCAGCGTGTGCACCTGGTCGGTCAAGGCAGCTACGAGCAAGAGCAGTTCGATTTCGATCTGTTGGTTGGCCCGCTGCTTGACCTCACCAATCCCGACGCGGCCTATCCGATTTCCGGCGAGCTGGCCAGTGGCGACACCCGGTTATGGATCGATGGCAGCGCGGTGCAGCCCTTTGCCCTCGAATCGCTGGAGGGCCGCGCCCGTCTCGAGGGGCCCAGCCCGGCTGAACTCACCGAGCTGACCGGCATCAGCCTGCCCGAGCTGCCGCCCTATCGGGTCAGCGGCTACGTTCGCTACCGGGACGACCTGCTCAATGTCGATGGCCTCGAGGGTACCTTCGGCGATAGCGACGTTGCCGGCGACGTGCGCATTCGCTTCGGCGAGCGGCCCAAGCTATGGGCGACCCTGGAATCGCAGCAGCTCGAGGCGGATGACTTGCTGCCGATACTGGGCATGTCGCCCGAAACCGGCACGGGCGAGACGGTTTCGCCCGAACAGCAGCAGTGGGAAGCGGAGGAACGGCGCGCAGGGGTACTGTTCCCCGATCGTGAATGGAACCTGGAGGCGCTGCGCAACACCGACATCGTGCTCGATTACGAGGCGGCCGAGGTTCAGGCGAAGCGGGTGCCGTTCAACGATATGGCAGTGTCGCTGGAGCTGGATCGCGGTGTGATGACGGTCGATCCGCTGCAGTTGGGGCTCGGCGGCGGCGAGGTACGTGCCAGTTGGCGGCTGGATGCCCGGAAAGCGGCCATCGAGGGCGTCTTGCAGCTGGCGCTCGATCAGATCAATCTCAAGGCGCTACTCGACGAGGCCGGGCTCCCCGACGTAGCGCGGGACTCACTGGGCGTATTCGGCGGTCACGGCGATTTCAGTTACCGTGGGGGCTCCATGCACGAGGTCATGGCCGGGCTCGATGGGGAGTTGGAGCTGGCGATGTCCCAGGGCTGGCTGGACATCATCGCCGCCGAGCTGCTGCCGCTCAACGTGGCCAATGCGCTGGTGGCGGCTCTCGCTGGAGAGGAGCAGGTGCAGCTGGAGTGCACCTATGTGCGCTTCTTGGTCGAGGAAGGCCTGGCCGAGCTGGAGAATTTCTTCATGGCCACCGAGATCGCTCACTTCGAAGGGGCCGGGGCCATCAATCTGGAGACAGAGAAGATGGACATGGCATTTCAGGGCCATAACCTCGATCCCACCCTGTTCACCGGCAATTCGCCGGTGGAGCTGAAGGGCTCGCTGCGCGAGCCGGAAGTGAACGTCGTTACCGAGGAGTTGATCGCGCGTGGTGCCCTGTCGCTGTTGGGCGCCCTCGTGGCACCGCCCTTGGCGATTCTGCCGTGGGTCGACCCGGGCGGTGGCGAGCAGGTCGGCATGGGCTGCGAGCAGGCGCTCTCGGCGTTCAAGGAGTAAGCCGGGATTTCCTCGCATGCGTTTGCCTGACAGCCTCATTTTAATTAACCGGTAAACGCTTCATTACGTTACGCTGTGCTTGGCCTCGTCCGTTGGAGCGCAGGCCGATATGGCAAAACGTGATGGGCGAGGTGTGAATGAACAAGCCAGAGCGGATCCTGGTGGAGCAGCATCTTTCCCCAGCCAATGACGGCCCGCCGAAGGGGATCAGGGGGCTACTCCAGCGCTTCTGGCGCGACCTGATGACCTCGGGCGGGCGCACCTATGAGAGCTGCCCCGACTACTTGCGCATAACCCTGCTCAATCTGGTGCAGAGCGCCAGTATTCTGATCTGGGCGCTGTTCCTGCTGCTGATTGTACTGGGCGTGCTGGAGTTCACGCCGGGTCGCCTGGCCATCGACATGGCGGGACTGGTGATCGCCATTGGCGTCATCTTTGGGATGCGCCAAGGGTTGGCCGTCTCCCGGGCAGCCCACGTCACCCATCTGTTCCTGTTCGTCTCCTTGCTGGGGTTGTCGGTCGTTCGAGCCGAGAATCCGCTGACGATGACGTTGCCGCTTATCTACCCTGCCCTGGCCTTCCTGCTGCTCGATGACATCCGCCGTGGTTTAGCCGGCACCTTGCTGATGACGGCGGGCCTCAACATCCTGCTGTCCTCGGGTTTCGGCCCCGATCTGGGTGATAACGCCATGCTGCTCGACGGGGCCTTGACCATCACCGTGGTGATGCTGTTCCAGGCGGCTGTCATGGCGCTTTACGTGCACCATCGCAAGCAGGCGATCTCCATGCTGCGTGCCGTCAGCGTGAAGCTCAACGAGCTGGCCAGTCACGATCCACTGACGGGGTTGTACAACCGGCGTACCTTTATCGAGGTGCTCGAGCGCGAACTGTCGCGGCGCGATGACGATGACCGCTCGCTGGCCTTCCTGCTGTTCGACGTTGATCGCTTCAAGGCCTACAACGACGTCTACGGCCATCCTCAGGGGGACGAACTGCTCAAACGCCTCGCCGACGTGACCACTCAGGTTTTTTCCCGCGGGGAGGATGTGGTATTCCGTCTCGGAGGCGAGGAGTTCGGCGTGGTGTACCGCACCGATACTCCCGAGCAGGCCGCAGAAATGGCCGACCAATTGCTTGCTGCCATCGAAGCCATGGGCGAGCCGGCGCCCGCCGGACCTCACGCCAACGTCTCCGTCTCAGCCGGGCTCTGCCTCGTGGACAAGCGGCGTGAAGCCAGCGCCAACCAGATCTACAGCCGCACGGACCAGGCGCTTTACCGTGCCAAGGAGGCAGGGCGAGCCCGCTGGATGTACGCTTCCGTGTGATCCGGAGCAAGGCAGCCCTTTACCCGCCGGGGCCGTACTCCAGGCACCGCTCGGTCATGGCCGGGCCCTGCAGCAGCGCACTGTTGAGGTCGCGCAAGGCGCTGCGCAGGCCCTCCTCCAGCACCGGGTGGTAGAAGGGCATCTCCAGCATGCGTTCGACCCCCATCTTCTGCTCCAGCGACCAGGCCAGCAGGTGAGCGATATGCTCCACGCGAGGACCGAACAGTTCGGCACCGAGGAACTGGCCGGAACCGTGCTCGGCGTACAGGCGCATCAGGCCGCGGTTCTGGCGCATCACCACGGCACGGCCCTGATCCTCGAAGGTGGCCTCTCCCTCGGCGACACCGTCGCAGCCGAAGCGCTGTGCCGCTTCGTCGCGGTTAAGCCCCACCGTGGCCATCTGCGGGTCGGTGAAGGCAATCGACAACCGCGTGCTGCGATGGCCGGCGCGGCGCTCGGGGTAGCGGCCGGCATTGTGCCCGGCGATGCGGCCCTGCTGGTTCGCTTCGTGCAGTAGCGGCAGCTCCTGGCTGGCGTCCCCGGCGATGAAGATATGGCTGCCGGCGCCCTCGTTACCGGCCTGGCGGCACTGCATGGTGAAGCGGTTGTAGTCGGGAACCCCTTTGCCATCCAGCCGCAGGCCGGCATTCTGCAGGTCGAGACGGTCGAGGTTGGGGCGGCGTCCGGTAGCGGCCAGCAGGTAGTCGAAGCGTTCGGTCAGGCGCCGGCCGCTGTCACGCTCGTGAAAACGGACCGCCACCTGGCTTCCATCACGTTCGATGGACTCGATCTGAGCCGCGGAGTCCAGGTAGAACTCACCATTGAAGGTACGCTCGGCGTAGTCGCGCAGTGCCGGGTCCTGGAACGGGCCGAGTGAACCGCTCTTGCCGAACATGCGCAGCCGCACGCCCAGGCGGGCGAGTGCCTGGCCGAGTTCCAGGCCGACGATGCCGGAGCCGAACACGGCCACCGATTCGGGCAGGTCTTGCCATTCGAAGATGGCGTCGCTGTCGACCAGACGATCGCCGGCCGGAGCGAAAGCCTTAGGGCTGTGGGGGCGCGAGCCGGTCGCGATGACGATGGCCCGGGCACGCAGGCTTAGATCGTCGCCAACGTGTAGCGTATGGGGATCCTCGAAGCGGGCGTGGCCCATGATGCGATTGTCGGGCTCGATGCGCTGCATGGAGTCGAGCACGCTCTCGACGAAGGCGTCGCGTTGACGCCTGACGCGGGCCATGACGTCTTGTCCGTTGACCTCGATGCCTCCGACCTCGATGCCGAAGCCTGCGGCCTCGTGTGCCTGATGGGCCGACTCGGCGGCAGCGATCAGCAACTTGGAAGGCATACAGCCTACCCGGGCACAGGTGGTTCCGGGCTCGCCACCCTCGATGAGCACTACCCGGTCATGATACTGCCTGGCCGATTGCCAAGCGCTAAGGCCGGCCGTGCCGGCCCCGATTACGGCAACATCCACATCGCGTTCCAGCATCGCGAGTCTCCCTGGCCTACTGGCATAGGCTGAATGGCCTGCAACAACTTAAGCCTAGACGCCATTTGCGGGGAGCGGTCAAAACCGGCGTTGGGCTCACGACTTGCGATTGTGGGTAGGCTTGTCCTTCTGGCTGGTGGAAGCCATTTTCTCGAGTTCCTTTTCATCCATCGACTCGTACATCTGCTTCGACGCACCTTCGAGTTCGCTGACCTTCTTCTCTCCGCGCTTGGCGGCGAGGGCGGCGCCGGCTGCCATTTGCTGGGCTTCTGATTTGGCTGGCATGGTTTGTCTCCTTCCATAGACATTCAGCGGTTCAGCACATTCCAAGCTCCTAGTCATGAAGCTAGCCTGAGAAGAAGAACATCGCCGTTTCAGTGTGTTACAGGGCGGAGCGGTTGCGTAATAAAGGGAACATCGTTCTTTAATTACAGGTGACTGAGAGCATTGAGAAAATAAGTGAAGTACGTTTTATTGTGCTTACAAAATCCCTTTTGACTACAAAGCGTTTTGCATGATATTTGGACAGAGCAAGATGATAACGACAACGACCTGGCGTGAGTTCAGTGAGTTAATCGGTATTAGTTGATTCATATCTTACGAATAAAAGCGTTACATCCGCGGGGAAGGGAGTCTCATGCGCCAGCTTGCCATCCAGAACCGATCCCAGGATCCGGTCAGCCAGTCCTGTCATGATGAAGTTACCGGCCTGGCGACACGCCGCCACGCCGAGCAGCTTCTGGCCTCACTGCTCGCACATGCCGCCGAGCAGGGCACCAAGGTCGCCGTCCTGCACATCGATATCGATCGCTTGAAGGAGATCAACCATTCACTGGGCAGGCCCATGGGCGATGCCTGCCTGCGCCTGGTGGCACAACGGGTCACCGAGGTCATCGACGTCAAGGGCAGTGTCAACCGGCTCGACAGCGACGAGGTGATGGCGGTATTGGCCGACGTGACGACCCTGGAGGCAGTCATTCCCCTCATCGAGCGGCTGCAGGAGCGCACTCGTCAGCCCATCGAGCTCTCCGGGAGAGCCCTCTTCGCCAGTTGTTGCATCGGGCTTGCGCTGTATCCCGACCATGGCGGCACGGTTACCGAGCTCATGCGTCACGCCAATCTGGCCCGGCGCCGAGCCCAGGCCCGGGGGAGCATGCAGTATTGCGTCTTCTCGCATGACCTGCTCGACGATGGTCCCGACCGCATTACGCTGCGCTGCGAGCTGCGCGATGCCCTGGCGCGCGGCGAAATGGAGCTTCGCTATCGCCCCTTGCTGTGCGCACGCAGTGGCCAGGTCGTGGCGGTGTCGGCCCAGCCCCGCTGGTGTTCGTCTCGTTTCGGCGTGCTGGAGGCGGCACAGTGGATGCCTGCTGCCCGGGAGAACGACCAATTATGTGAAATCTGCCCCTGGGTGCTGGCCAGCGCTTGCCGGCATGCGCGGTCATGGTACGAGGCCGGCTCGGGGCTGCGGGTGGTGGTCGGCGTGCCGGCGGAAGGACTGGTGGGCAACGTGCTGGTCGAAAGTGTTCACGCCGCGCTCGAGGAGAGCGGTCTGCCGGCGGGGCTGCTCGAGATCGAGCTGACCGAAGGCGGACTGATGCAGGACCCTGACCACGCCAGTCAGGTGCTCGAACGGCTCAAGGCGATCGGCGTGCGGCTCTCCATTGATGGCTTCGGCAGAGGCAACTCCATCCTTGGCCACCTGAGTCTTTTCCCCATCGATACGCTCAAGCTCGATGCGCTGTTCATCGACAATTGTCTCGACAACCCGCGCCGCCAGGCCATCATTCGCTCTGTCATCGGCATGGCCCACGAGCTGGGTGTGCGCGTGGCGGCTAGCGGGGTCCGTTCGCGTCAGCAGGTCGACTTCCTGCGTGAACAGGGCTGCGACCTGCTGCAGGGTAGCCTGTGGTCGCGTATGGAATACAGCGACCCGTCAACTGAAGAGTAGCGGTGCCATAAAGCGTGCAAACAGGCATGTGGTTGCGGGAAAGTCCCGTTGGGTCGACCATTGAGGCTTTCCATGAGTCGCCATGACAGGAGCCGACATGCCCATCGTGACCATCCAGCAGTTCCCACGCGAACTGGCGCAGAAGCGCGAACTCGCTCGCCGTATCACCCAAGCCTTCGCCGAGGTCTACGCGGTTCCCGCCGAGAGCGTGCAGGTGTTCTTCAGCGAAGTGGACGGCGAGAGCTGGGCCAAGGCGGGCGTGATGGGCTGCGATCGTAGCGGCGCACAAGGCTGATCTCGAGGAGGCGACATGCGACTGCAGCACGCTACCTGGCAGGAGGTCGAGACCTACCTGCAGCGCGAAACCGGCATCATCGTGCCGATCGGCTCCACTGAGCAGCATGGCCCCAACGGTCTGGTGGGGACCGACGCCATCTGCCCCGAGACGGTTGCCTGGGAAATCGGCGAGCGTCACGGGGTGCTGGTGGCGCCGACCCAGAACCTTGGCATGGCTCAGCATCACCTGGCATTTCCCGGCACCATCAGCCTGCGCCCCATCACGCTGATGGCCGTGCTGCGGGATACCGTCACGTCGCTCGCGCGCCACGGTTTCACCCATGTGCTCTTCCTCAACGGCCATGGCGGCAACATCGCCAGCCTGAGTGCGGCATTCGCCGAGATCTACACCGAGCGCAGTATGGGCTTGGGGCCGCAGCCTGCCGGTGAGCTCCACCTCACCACCAACAATTGGTTCGCCGGTCCCCGGGTGCGCGAGCTGGCCGAGTCGCTCTACGGGGGTGCAGAGGGTACCCATGCCACCGCCTCGGAGGTGGCGCTCTCCTGGTTCGCCCGACCCGAGGCAATCAAGCAGGTCGCCATGTCGCCGCGCATCGCTCCCCGTGGCAGCGCCCAGTGCGATGCCGACGAGTTCCGCCGCCGTTTCCCCGACGGCCGCATGGGCTCGGACCCGAGCCTGGCCAGTGTGGAGCATGGCCAGCGCCTCTTCGAGGCAAGCGTGGCCGACGTATGGGAAGCCTACCGGGCTTTCACTAGGCCGATCACCGGGACATGAGCGAGCGGATAGGGCCAGCCAAAGCCATGTGCATGTCTTCAGAGTAAATAACCCCAGGCTGGTGAGCATAGCGAATGTCTGTGTCGCGCTTCGTATGTAGCCGCCTGCGGTAGAAAGGTAACGTTTGTTGACCGCTCATTGCGCCAGTGTGAAGCCGGGCGCAAGCCGCTCCGATATCAATTGACACACCTCTCACGGGTACTATTTTGCGAGTGTCAGCCAAGTTTCGAGTCTCGATTGGACTGGTTGCATGGTGCTCCCTTTCGGAGAAATGGTGACACACGGCAATACATGGAGGTGGCGAATGAGCGATACCCAAAGCCGCGCGAGTTCGGAAGCAAGCGCTGGCAACAGCAACGACCGGCACGGCATCGATCGCGAGGAACTCAAGCAAGAGGCCAGCGAAACCAAGGACGAGCTGCGCGACGCCGCGCGCCAGCAGGCTGAAAGCCTGCTCGACCGGCAGAAGTCGGCGGCGGCCGATCAGGCGGAAAGGGTCTCGACAGTGCTGCACAAGATGGCCGACGAGTTCGACAAGCAGGAACAGCCCTATTTCTCCGGTTGCGTCAACGAGTTGGCCAAGCGTTCCGATGCTTTCTCGCAGACTCTGCGCGAGCGCGATCTCTCCTCGCTGATGGAGCAGACACGCTACTACAGCCGCCAGCATCCAGCTGTATTCTTTGGCGGCGCGGTTGCCGCAGGCTTCATGCTGTCCCGCTTCCTGCGTAGCTCCAGCCAAGGCGATACGTCGCGCTACAACCAGGGTGATTCACCGCGCTACTGAGCGTCTCGGCTCTCGCCGTTAACGTTCGCCAATGTCGAGTAACGCTAAGGGAGGCAGAACCTCATGGAAGCGGATAACAGAATCAGGACGGAAAGTGCTTCGCTCGGCTCGCTATTTACGGAGTTGGCCCGTGAAGTGACGGCCCTTGTGCGTAAGGAGTCCGAGCTGGCCAAAGTCGAGATGAGCGAGAAAACCACCAAGGTCATGGGTGGCATCGCATCGATCGCTACGGCTGGGGCAGTTCTGTTCAGCGGTTTTCTCGTACTCCTCGCTGCAGCTGTCTTTGGCCTCAATACCGTACTCCCTCCAGAAATGACCCCATGGCTCTCCGCCTTGATCGTTGGCGGTGTGGTCGTCGTGATCGGCTTGATCATGCTTCAAGCGGGACGCAAGAAGCTAAAGAAGGAGAGCCTGATGCCGACGCGCACCATGGCCAGCCTGCGTCGCGACAAGGAGCTGACCCAGGAGCATGAAGAGGCGGTCAAGGAGGAGCTCAAATGAGCCAGCAGGATGACCGGCGCACATCGGACGAAATCGAACACGAGATTCATCAGACGCGGGCGCGTCTGGATGAGACCCTACACGAAATTGAAGAGAGATTTTCTCCCCAAAAGCTTATGAATACTACCTACGATTACCTACGTCATGGCGGGGCCGAAGATGCCGTCACCTCAATCGGAAGAGCGATTCGTGAAAACCCCTTGCCCGTCATGGTGACCGGCATCGGTCTGGGGTGGCTGCTGCTCGCACAGCGCCGCTCGAGCCATGCACACGACGACCGTGGGCGTTATGCTGGCGGTTATCCCGGCTCGACGATGCCTGCCACGCGCATGCCTGACGGCGGCGACATGGCGGGCAGCACGGTCAGCGGTGCCGGGACTACCAGCATGGGGCATGACCCCGCTGCGCTGGGTGCCACGCCGCAGCATAGCTCGGATGAGCACGGCCATGGCGGCATGACGCAGAAGGCACAGCATATGGCCGGCAATATGAAGAATCGCGCCCAGCACATGGGCAGCCAGGTGCGTGACCGTGCCCAGCACATGAGCGATCAGATGCGCGAGCGCGCTCAGCATATGGGCGGAAGCATGCGCTCCCAGGGCCAGGGAGGGCAGCCGATCACCCATCGCGCGCGCGATGCCGGCTCCCAGGCCGGCCACTTCGTTCAGGACCATCCGCTGGTAGCCGGGGCTCTTGGGGTAGCGATGGGCGCAGTGCTCGGCAGCCTGTTTTCGCCGACTCGGGTGGAGAATGAGTATCTCGGCGATATCCGCGATCGCGCCATGCATCGTGCCACCGAAGCCGGCCAGGAGCAGGCCGAGCGGGCGCAAGAGAAACTGCACGAGACTGCAGAACGGGTGAAATCGGAAGCCCGCGAGCATGGTGCCCAACCGGCGCGTGAAACGAACTCCTCCAATGCGTCGAGCTACGTGGAGAATCCTTCGAGCGAAGAGCGTTATGCCAAGGCCGGCTCGGCCTCCGGGACTGGCGTGAATGCCGGACGTGAGTCAGCGGCAAGCAAGGGCGGAACTGGCGTCAGCAGTACCACTGCCCAGGGGAGTGGTCAGGGGAGTGGTACTGGAACGGGAGCTGCGGGTGCCAGCACTTCACATGCCCCGGGTTCCGGCTCGAAGCCTGGCGATAGCGGTTCCACACCGTAAAGTGGAGCTTGAAGCAGGCCCTGAAAAGGCCTGACAGTTGCGCCGCGCCCAATCGGGCCGGCGCAATGTCGTGTACTAGGCATCGATTTCAGCGTTGTGGAAGACGTTCTGCACGTCGTCCAGGTCGTTGAGGGCGTCGATCAACTTATCGAACATGGCGATATCGTCACCCTCGACCGGGGTCGTAGTCTGAGGCACGAACTGAATCTCGTCGACCTCGAACTCGATCTCGCCGAAGGCGTCGATCAGCGCCTGCTTGGTCTTGGCATATTCGGTATGCGGGGCGAAGACGGTGAGGTGACCCTCTTCGTTCTCGATGTCGGTGACATCGACATCGGCCTCCATCAGCGTCTCCAGCACGGCTTCTTCATCACTGCCGGCAAAGGAGAGAATGGCGCAGTGATCGAACATGTGGCTGACGCTACCCGGGGTGCCGAGCTTGCTCTTGGCCTTGTTGAAGCAGGCGCGAACGTCGCCGAAGGTGCGATTGGGATTGTCGGTCAGACAGTCGACGATGACCATGCAGTTGCCCGGGCCGAAACCCTCGTAGCGGGCCACTGAGTAGTCCTCGCCGCCCACGCCGCTGGCCTTGTCCAGCGCCTTTTCGATCACGTGGCTGGGCACCTGATCCTTCTTGGCACGTTCCATCAGGCCGCGCAGCGTCAGGTTGCCATTGGGGTCGGTGCCGCCCTGCTTGGCGCAGACATAGATCTCGCGACCGTACTTGCTGTACACCTTGGTCTTGGCGGCGGCCGTCTTGGCCATGGATTCCTTGCGGTTCTGAAAGGCCCTGCCCATAACGTTGTCCTGTTGCATCGGGTACGAGGCTGGATTCTACGAAACCGGCCTGCCCTGGAACAGCCCTATTTCGCTTCGATGGCGGCTGACGTGATGCGAGTCATGACTACACTGCTGAGAGAGTCTCACCATCGTCGGAGCCGTGCCATGGATCACCACCAGTACCGCCACGCCCTGGCGGCACAGCTCGAGGCCAGTGAGCTGGCCTTTCCCGCAAGCGAATTCGATGCCCGCCTGGCCCGCGTGCGCGGCGCCATGCAGGCTGCCGGCCTGGATGCTCTGCTATTGACGGACCCCGCCGACATCTACTATCTGACCGGGTACAACACTTTCGAGGTATCGGTGCACATCTGCCTCGTCTGCTCCGCCGAGCGGCTGATATTGCAGGTGCCTTCCATCGAGACCGGGCCGGCCGTGGTCACCGCACAGGTCGATGAGCTGCTGGGCTATCGCTGGGAGGGTATCGGCGAAGTGATCGAGCCCTTGGCCGAGACCCTGGCCCCTTTTCGTGCCATTGGCCTGGACCTCTACGGCGCGGGATTGCGCCACGGCGTGCTGCGCGAATTGCAGGTGCGCCTGGGTGTCGAACGCTTTCGCGACGACGGTGGCGAGCTGCTCGACCGTATTCGCATCGTCAAGAGCGAGGCGGAACTCGCCTGCCTGCGCGAGAGCGCCCGGATCTCCTCGCTGGGCCTCAAGGCGGCCACAAGGGTCATCGCCGCCGGCATGACCGATGGCGACGTGGCCGCGGAAGGCGCGCGCGCCATGCTGGCGGCGGGTAGCGAGTTCATGAGCATGCAGCCCATCGTCACGACTGGCCGGCGTATCAGCGTGATCCATCTCAACCACCAGCGATACCGCATTGCCCCGGGCGAGCCGGTATTCCTCGAGTTCGGCGCCGCCTATCGGCGCTATACCGCACCGATGATGAAGACCGTGGTGGCGGGCCGGGCCAGCCCCGAGATGCGGGTCCTGCGCAATGTATGTCGCGACTTGTTCGAGGCCCTCAGCACCACGATGCGGCCCGGCAACAGCTTCGACGATGCCGCCCGGGCCGCCGAGGCCGTGCTCGAGCCGCATGCCGAGCGAGTGTTCTTCTCGGGCGTGTTCGGCTACGCCGTCGGCGCCCAGTTCCCGCCCAGCTGGGTCGAGGGCAGCGGCTACATCGCTCGTGGGCAGCAGCGAGAGTTCGAGGCCGACATGGTCTTTCACCTGCCGCTCTGCCTGCGCATCCCGGGGCAATGGGGCATTGGGCTCAGCGATACCGTGCGGATCACCCCCGGGGGCGCCGAGCCGCTTACCGACAATGATTGGGCGCTGGTCGAGACCGATCCCTCCTGAGCGAGAAACCGAGCCAGAAAAGGTCTCGTGCCGGGTGAAACTGGACGACGACAGTCATTCACTATACTGAGGGAGGCAAAAGACATCCCGCATGGGGTGCCGTCGTGCTCGGAGACAACCAGAAGGAAGGAGGATGTATGACCCTGACCGTAACGGCGACCTATCACGACCTCATGAAGGCGACCAACGCCTACGACGAGCTCATCTCGAAGAATTTTCCGCGCGAGAAGCTTCACTTTGACAAGGAGACCCATCAGGTCAAGGTGATCGTGCCGGACGAATCGAAGCCCGAAGCGGAGGAGATATTGAGCCGGCATCAGCCCGACGACTTATGGGCTCGGCCCTACGAGCAGTGACCGGAACGAGTGCGTGCCAGGCGCTGACGCGCCATGCCGAAGCTAGGGCTGGGCCGACTGGTCGTCCAGCGCAGTGGCACGCAGGTAAGCCTCGCGATCGCTGACTCTCGCCCAGTAGTCGATAAAGGCGGGACAGGATTCCAGGCTGCCGAACTGAAGCCCCCAGCCAATATGGGAACCGAGGTAGACGTCGGCTGCGGTAAAGTGGGGCCCGGCAATGAACTCGTGAGCGCTGACGGCGACTTCGAGCGTTTCCAGCACCGCCTCGATGCTGCCGTAGCCCACTCTGCCCTGCTGCGTGATGTTGGGTTCCATGCCGAGGTCGCGATCCGTGATGGCGGCCTCAAGCGGACCGGCCGCGAAAAACAGCCATCGATAGTAAGCGCCGCGCTCGACCGGAGGCGGGGCGAGGCCGGCTATTGGAAAGGCATCGGCCAGGTAGGTGCAGATGGCGGCACACTCGGTCACGACCGTCTCGCCGTGGCGTATCGCCGGCACCTTGCCCATCGGGTTGATGGCCAGGTAATGGGGCGACTTCATGGCAGAACCGAACTCGACGATTTCGGTGCGGTAGGGCGCGCCTACCTCCTCCAGCATCCAACGGGCGATGCGCCCGCGTGACATGGGGTTGGTATAGAGGACGAGTGAATCGTGCATGGTAGCTCTCTCCTTGGGCTCCCCCCAAGATAGCAGCCCCCGATGAAAACGTATCCGAACGGTTAACGAGCGGTTAAACGGTGCCGAGCCGCTGGAGCCGAATAACGGCCAATCAATCGGGGTCGAGCAAGCGTGGCCCCGAACCCTCGGCGGCCAGTTCGTCCTCGGGATTGCGCAGCGGGCAATCCCCCATCGACAGGCAGCCGCAGCCGATACAGTGGTCCAACTGGTCGCGCAGTTGGGCGAGGCGGGCGATCCGCTCGTCCAGGGTGTGCCGCCAGCTCGCCGAGAGTCGCTGCCAGTCGGCGGCAGTAGGAGCCCGGAAATCCGGCAGGGTATCGAAGGCGGTACGAATCTCGGCCAGGCTAATGCCGGTACGCTGGGCGACCTTGATGATTGCCACGCGACGCAGCACGTCGCGAGTGAAGCGGCGTTGATTACCGGCGTTGCGGCGGCTCTTGATCAGCCCCTTGGCCTCGTAGAAGTGAATGGCGGAAACCGCCAGGCCGCTGCGCTTCGCGACTTCGCCGACGCTGAGGTCGCGCTGGAGGTGGGCCGGCATCTTCCGTCTCCTCGACTTCGGCTGGGGGGTTGTTTTTAGCCCTTCACCAGACATATGGCAAGGCATGACAAACATCCTCCTAAATCCGAAGTTATATATAAGAATTGCTGATGGTAGAAATCAGCAACTTTTATTTTGCATTCCTCGGGGAGGCTCGTATGGTTTTCAATTCGCTTTTTTTGCCGATTTCTCCAGTGTCTTTCTTGACCTCAATTTAAGTTTAGGTTTTAGCCTGCATCCTGTCAGTAAGTCTGGAGCAAGCGCAAGAGTTCCAGAATACAAGTTTCCTAAGTTTCCTTGACGATGGAGTTGTCATGTTCCGCTACTTCGAGACATTGGTGGACCCTTACCCCTCGGGGAAGACCGAGACACCGCCGCGTGGCCTTGCCGCTTTCATCCTGCACTTTTCGCGCCCGTTGTTGCCGCTGCTGGCGGCACTGGCCTTGTTCACGGCGCTGGTCTCGGCCGCCGAAGTAGTGTTCTTCAGCTACATGGGCGACTTGGTGAACTGGCTCTCGGATGCCGAGCGCGAGGGGTTCTTCGCCGAGTATGGCTGGCGCCTGGCCGGCATGGCGGCATTGGTGGCGATCGGCCTGCCGCTGCTGACCCTGTTTCAGTCGCTGGTGATGCACCAGGGCATCTTCGGCAACTATCCCATGATCGGCCGCTGGCTGGCGCACCGCCACATGCTCAGCCAGAGCCTGGCCTTCTATCAGGACGAGTTCGCCGGGCGCGTCTCGCAGAAGGTGATGCAGACGGCCCTGGCGATCCGCGAGACGGTCACCAAGCTGCTCGACCTGATGGTCTACGTGGTGGTCTATTTTGCCGGCGCCATGCTGCTGATGGGCCAGGCCGAGCCCTGGCTGATGCTGCCGCTGGTGATGTGGTTGGCCGGCTACGTGGCCATCCTGTGGTACTTCGTACCGCGGCTGCGGCGGGTCTCCATGCAGCAGGCCGACGCCCGTGCGGTGATGACCGGACGCATCGTCGACAGCTATAGCAACATCCAGACCATCAAGCTGTTTGCCGACACCCGGCGTGAGCAGGACTATGCCCGCGACGCCATGGAGCAGTTCATGGTCACCGTGCATCGCCAGATGCGCCTGGCCACGGGGCTCACCGTGAGCCTGACTCTGCTCAACTCGCTGCTGTTGGCCGGGGTGGCGGCGGTGGCCATCGGCGCCTGGTACCTGGGAGCCGTGTCGCTCGGCATCATCGCCGTGGCCATTGCCCTGGTGATGCGCATTCGCTTCATGTCCAACTGGATCCTGTGGGAGGTGGCGGGGCTGTTCGAGAACATCGGTACGGTGCAGGACGGCATCAATACCATCGCCCGCGAACCGGAGGTCAAGGATATGCCCGGTGCCGGTGAGCTCACGGTTCCTCGCGGCGAGATCCGCTTCGAGGCGCTGCGCTTCGGCTACGCCCGCCCCGACGGCGAGATGAATCGGGTGTTCGATGGCCTCACGCTGAACATCGCCCCGGGCGAGAAGGTGGGGCTGATCGGCCGCTCGGGAGCCGGCAAGTCGACCCTGGCCAACCTGCTGCTGCGTTTCTACGATCTCGAAGGCGGTCGCATCCTGATCGATGGCCAGGACATTTCCCGGGTCACCCAGGAGTCGCTGCGGCAAAGGATCGGCATGGTCACCCAGGACACCTCGCTGTTGCATCGCTCGCTGCGCGACAACATCCGCTACGGCAGCCCCGATGCCAGCGAGGAGGAGATCTGGGAGGCGGTGCGCCGCGCCCACGCCGACACTTTCATCGACGAACTGGTGGACCTCGAGGGTCGCCGCGGCCTGGATGCGCATGTCGGCGAGCGTGGCGTCAAGCTCTCCGGCGGCCAGCGCCAGCGCATCGCCATCGCCCGTGTGCTGCTCAAGAACGCACCGATCCTGGTACTCGACGAGGCCACCTCGGCGCTCGACTCCGAAGTGGAAGCGGCTATCCAGGAGCAGCTCTACACCTTGATGGAGGGCAAGTCGGTGATCGCCATCGCCCACCGGCTGTCGACCATCGCCATGCTCGACCGCTTGGTGGTCATCGATGAAGGGGAAATCGTCGAGAGCGGCACCCACCGCGAGCTGCTGGCGCAGGATGGCCTCTACGCCTCGCTGTGGCGCCGTCAGTCCGGCGGCTTCCTGGGGCTGGATCTCGATGAAGACGCCGAGCACAGCGACAGGGCGCTGGGCGTGGAGTCGTGAGAGTACTTCACAGCACGAGGCGGGTATGGAGCGGCTGATCGAGATCGAGGCGGTACTGCCCGATAATCCATGAGGCAGGAGCGGCGTGAGCTAGATCCCCGCCCACCACTCATAGCCGCGATCCTCCCAGTAGCCACCTCGTCCCCGTCCGATGTGGTGGAAGCTTTCCACCAGCTCGAGGCGCATCACGTACTTGGCCATCTTGTAGCCGAGCTGGCGCTCCGCTCGCAATCGCAGCGGGGCACCGTTGGCAATGGGTAGGTCGCTGCCGTTCAGCCCATAGGCCAGCAGCGTTTGCGCATGATAGGCCTCGAGCATGTCCAGGCTTTCGTAGTAAAGGTCACCACCGCTGTAGCGGTCAGCGCAGTGGAAGACCACGAAGCGGGCTTCGTCGCGTACGCCCACGCTGTCGAGCAGTTCGCCAAGCACCACGCCGGTCCACTGGCCGATGCAGCTCCAGCCCTCGACGCAGTCGTGGCGGGTGATCTGGGTTCGTGACGGCATCGCCCTGAGATCGTCGAGGGAGTAGGACGCGGGCCTGTCGACCAGGCCGCCGATTTCCAGGCGCCATTCGCGAAAACCGTCGGCAGCCAGGCGCCGATACTCCGCCTCGCTGGGATTGGTGGTGCCATTGGCGCGGAAGGTCGGGGCAATGTCGGCGGACGTGAACTCCCTGGCCAGCGCCTGGCGGGATGTCAGCAGGCGTTGCATATGCCGGGTCAGCGCGCTGTTGGCGTCGAACAGCTCGCGCATGGTGTCGCTGCGTGTCAGCCGGTCGCAGCCCGTCAGCAGCAGGGCACTGCCGGACAGGGCTGCCCCGAGCATGAAGCGTCGACGTGTCGGATCGGAAGGGCTAGGCATCGGAGGTCTCCTCGTTGGGCGGCAGCGCATAGCGTCCGCTGATCATCGAGCGCAGGTTGTTGCAGGCGCCGGAGACCAGCACCAGAGCGAGGTGAATCACGAAGAAGCCGAGCAGTGCCAGGGCGCACAGGAAATGCAGCGTGCGCGCGCTCTGACGGCCGCCAAAGACGTCCAGGAGCCAGGGCCAGGCGGCGTTCATGGACGGTGACATCGTCAGCCCGGTGAGCACGATCAGCGGCAGAACGATGAACAGCACCAGCAGATAGGCCAGCTTCTGCAGCAGATTGTAATGGCGGGCCTCCTCGCCCCGGGGAAAGCGCAGCCGCAGGTGGTCGACCAGGGTGTGGCCGAGAGTGCGCCATTCATGGCGGCGTGGTACCAGGCGCTGCCGCAGACGGCCGCTGAGCGCCAGGTAGAGCAGATAGGCAAGCAACAGGGGGGCGAATATCCAGCCGGCCAGGAAGTGCCACTGACGCCCCGCGGACAGCCAGCGCGGACCGGGAAGGGTGATCCAGGCGGGAAAGGCACGCTGCTCACGCGCTTCGGTGGGGCCGGAAGCGCCGAGCACCCCGGTCGTATCGAAGCGCAGCCCACCGATCTGGGTAATACCGCGAAGCTCGCCGTCAGCGCTGCGCTCGGCGCGAATCGATAACGCCGGCGCATCGAAGAGGGAATCCTTGCCCCAGTACAGTGCCGGATGGGCATTGAATATCTGCAGGCCGCTCATCAGCAGGACGACCAGGCAGGCAAGGTTCACCCAGTGCCAGATCCGCGTGAAGCGGGTATGCCGACGAACGATGACGGGGCCCGTGCCGGCGGCAGGTGCGAGCGCCTGAGATGAAGATTTCGAGAGTCGCATGGGTACCTCCCCGGAATGTAGCCGGCCGATGCGGGTTCGTGATCATCGGCCGACGGAGACGAGCCTCACATGGCGTCGTCGTCTTCCATCACGTCGTTCTCGTTCTCGTCCTCGTCCTCCATGGCGTCGTCTTCCATCATGGCGTCGTCTTCCATCATGGAGTCGTCTTCCATCATGGAGTCGTCTTCCATCATGGAGTCGTCTTCCATCATGGCGCCTTCCTCTCCCATCGCCTCGTGCTCCATGGGCTCTTCTTCCATCATCGCGGCCTCGTCCTCCTTCATCGGGTCGTCAGCCAGGGCAAAGGTCGGCAGCAGCAGCGTGGTGCCGAGCAAGAGGGCAAACAGGGCGGTCTTGCGGCGGTTCATCGCGTTCATCTTCTCACTCCATTCCATAATCGGCCGTCGACGGAATGCCGAGTCGGCAAGGGCTACGCTAGCGGGGTATCGCGGCCGATTCCTCACGGAAGCGTCACAGGGAAAACACGTTTCGTGATAGTTTCGTGATGTAGTCGCATGGGCTCGGTATTACCGTGCAGACAGGTGACGAGCGGGAATCTGAGATGAGCTACCGAGTTCTCTGTGTCGAGGACAACCTCGAGATCGGCAGGCTGCTCACCGAGTCCTTGGCCGGGGCGGGGTATGCCTGCGATTGGGTCCGTGACGGCGAGGCGGCACTGGCGCTGCTGGACGCCGAAGCCGCGGTTCGCTACGACCTGGTGACGCTGGACCTGATGCTGCCGGGAGTTGACGGTCTGGAGGTGTGCCGCCAGCTGCGCCGACGCGGCAGCCTGACGCCGGTGCTGATGATCACCGCCAAGGCCGCGATCCGTGACGTGGTGGCGGGGCTCGAGATCGGCGCCGACGACTACGTCACCAAGCCTTTCGTCCTGCCCATACTGCTGGCTCGAATCCAGGCGTTGTTGCGCCGCGGCCAGCGCCAAGCGGGGGATGACGACGGCATCGTCGCTGCGCCGATACTGGTCTGTGGCCCGCTGACCATCGATGCCGACAGCCATCGGGTCCACCTTGACGGCAAGCCGATTCAGCTCACCGGCAAGGAGTTCGCGCTGCTCTCGCTCTTCGCACGCCATCCCGGGCGCAGTTTCAGCCGCGGCGAGTTGCTCAACCATGTCTGGGGCGAAGAATTCGACGGCTATGATCACACCGTGAATACGCATATCAACCGCCTGCGCAGCAAGATCGAAGCCGACCCGGCCCGGCCGTACTTCATCCAGACCGTCTGGGGGGTGGGTTATCGCTTTGCCGAGGTGGCGGAAGGCGCCGACGCGCCGTCGGCTTCCGGAGCGAGTGGCGAGTCCTCGTGAGAGCCTTGCTACGGTACTGCAGTCGATTGAGCCGCAGCCTCTATGCGCGAATCGCGCTGGTTTACCTGACCAGCCTGCTGCTGCTGTCGGGCGCCACTGCCTGGACCGCCATCAGCCAGTTCAACCAACTTGGCCGCGAGCTCCAGCAGCGCCTGGAGATCGATCTGGCCGACAACCTCGCCGAGGTCATGCGACCGGCGCTGGACCGGGGCATCGACAGCGTAGCCGCCTGGGACATGGCCCGACACATCGTCTCGATCAACCCGTCGCTGTCGCTGTACGTGCTCGATACCCGGGGACGAGTAATCGCCGACTACGCCGAACCCAGCTGCGGCCTGGGGCAGCGGGTCGATCCCGAGGCGCTCGAGACGCTGCTGGGCGATGAGCCGATGCTGCCCGTGCTGACGACGTCGCCCTGCGGCCAGCAGTTCGGCGTGTTCTCCGTGGCGCGCATCCAGCATGGCGAGCAGGACACTCCTGGCTATCTGTATGTCGCTCTCGACAATGCCGGCCACGCCTCGATGTTCTCCATGCTGCGCACCAGTTCGATTATCCGTACCCTGGTGGTGGCCGGCCTGATGGCACTGCTGGTATCCGGCGTCTTCGGCCTGGTGTGGTTTGCACTTCTGACCCGGCGCTTCTCGCGCTTGACCACGGCGGTGCAGCGCTTCGCCGAGGGCGATTACGGACAGCGTATCGAAGCGCCCCGTGACGACGAGCTGGGCCGACTGGCTCGAGCCTTCAACGACATGGCCGGAACCATCGACGCACAGCTTCAGGCGTTGCGTGAGACCGACCATCAGCGCCGCGAACTGGTCGCCAACCTGTCGCACGATTTTCGCACTCCGCTGACTTCGCTGCGCGGCTATGCCGAGCAACTGCTGGCGGCAGAGCCCGACACGAACGGCGGCCGTCAGCGCATGCTGGCGGCGATCCTCGACAATGCCGATCGCCTGACCCGGCTGGCACAGCAGCTCTCGACGCTAGCCCTGCTGGATGCCTATGACAGGCCGCTGCAGCGCGAGCCGTTCTCGCTGGCCGAGCTGGCCCACGACATCGTCGGCAAGTTTCAGCATCAGGCGCGTCGGGCGGGCATTACGTTGACGGTGGTCTGTGACCCTGCGCTGCCGCGCGTCGATGCCGACCTGGGGCTGATCGACCGCATGCTGTCCAACCTGCTCGACAATGCCCTGCGCGCCACCCCCGACGGTGGCTGGGTGCGCCTCGAGGCCGTAACGCAGACGACGGCAGTGCAACTGACGGTTGCCGATAGCGGTATCGGCATCGAGGAGGAAGAGCTGCCACTGGTCACCCAGCGCTTCTACCGTACCCGGGCCAGTGTCGTCAGAGGCGACGGCTCGGGGCTGGGGCTGTCGATCGTGCGTGATATTTGCGAGCGCCACGGGGCCGCGTGGAAGATCGCGAGCTCCCCCGGGAAGGGCACCGAGGTAAGCGTCAGCCTGCCCCGGGCCTAGGCACGCCGCCCGAAGAATTCATTCGAATCAGGCCGTCTCGTCGACGACCTCGGCCGAAGCACCGGTGTAGACCGGGGGCTGCCACGGCTCGGGCGCCGACAGGCTCTCGATCCGCATGCTCTCGACGACGAAGTCGACGAAGGTGCGCACCTTGGGCGAGACCAGGCTGCCGCCGGGAAATACAGCATTCATTTCGACCTCGGGGCCCTCCCAGCCTTCGAGGATGCGCCGTGGCCGTGTGGTTTCCGCACTGAGACAGACGACGAACTCGTTGGCCAGCATGATGCCCTGCCCGTCTTCGAGCATGCCACGCAGGGCGAAGGGGTCGTTGGCGATGGCCACCGGGTCGACTTCGATCTCGACGGTCTCCTGGCTCGCGCTGTTGCGCAGTTGCCAGACGTAGCGCTGGCTGCGTTGATCCATGGCTTTGGCCAGGACCGGGTGTGAGGCCAGATCCGACGGCGTGCGGGGTTCGCCATGACGAGCGAGGTAGGTTTCGCTGGCATAGACGAACGAGCGAAAGCGGGCCAGGGGGCGTGCCACCAGGCTGGAGTCCGGCAGCGGGCCGACCCGCAGCGCCACGTCGATCTGGTTGGCGACCAGGTCGAGACGCTCGTTGGAGAGCACCAGTTCGATGCGCACCTGGGGGTGCAGCTGGCGGAAATCCCGTATCAGGACCGAGGTGAACTCGGTGCACATGGTGAAGGGAGCAGTGACCCTGAGCCAGCCGCGGGGGCTCTCCTCGAGGTGATGCACGGCCTTTTCCGCCTCGCCCAGGTCGCGGACGATGCGGTTGCAGTAGTCGAAGTAGATGGCGCCGGCTTCGGTCAGGCTCAGGTTGCGAGTGGTGCGGTTGAGCAACCGGGCTCCCAGGCGTCGCTCCAGGTCCTGCACCTTGCGGCTGACCGTCGTCTTGCCGAGACGAAGTTGCTTGGCGGCGGCGCTGAAGCTGCCTTGTTCCACGACCTTGGCAAAAATCAGGGCGTCGTTGAGGTCCTGCAGCATGGTTATTGTCCTGTGCCGTGCATGCAATGTCTGGGGAAACACTGCGTCAGGGATAAGCACTGCGAAATGAAGACGAGAAGGCTGCACGGTGACTGTCCCGCCAATGGGACAGTATTTCCCTGTCGGACCGACTAATCAAGTACCCGTTAACACTATATGGTTGCCTTCGGCAAAGTCCGCAGTTGTCGATTTATCACATCGACAAACGACATTAATAAACGTCAGTGAAAAGGATCAAGAAAAATGAGTCTCGAGGCGAGGGTTACTGGCCGGAACAAATAACGACACTACTAACTGCTACTTGGTATTGGGAGAAGTTAATCAAATGAACGTCCACAAGATGTTCGCGAATCGGGATGGCCGGCGAATGCTCATGGTTACCGCCATGGTCGCCGGGCTTATCGTTCTGACGGGTTGCGATAGCCTGGCGGATGGCGACCAGGAGGAAGGGGCTCAGCAGGGTCCGCCACCGCCTCAGGTCAGCGTCGCCCAGGTGCTGGTCGAGGACGTCGAGCTGTGGGATGCCTTCACCGGCCGCATCGAGGCGGTGGAAACGGTCGACCTGCGCCCGCGTGTGTCGGGCTACATCGATAGCATTCACTACACCGAAGGCCAGGAGGTCGAGAAGGGCGATGTGCTGTTCACCATCGACCCGCGCCCCTATCGCGCCGAGCTGGAACGCGCCGAGGCCGAGCTCCAGCGGGCCCAGGCCCGGGCCGAGCTGGCTCGCAGCGAGGCCGCCAGGGCCGAGGCGCTGGCCCAGAGCCGCTCGATCTCCCGCGAGGAGCTGGACCAGCGGCGGGCGGGGGCGGCTACGGCCGAGGCCGACATTCTCGCTGCCCGGGCCAGCGCCGAGACGGCCCGGCTCAACATGGAATTCACTGAGGTGCGTGCACCGATCGGCGGTCGTACCGGTCGCGCTCTGGTGACGCCGGGCAACCTGGTATCCGATGCCACCCCGCTGACCCGAATCGTCGCCCTGGACCAGGTCCACGTGCACTTTCACAGCAATGAGCAGGCCTACCTGCACTACGACGCCATGGCGCGCAGCGGCGAGCGTTCCAGCTTCCGCCAAAGGGGCATACCGGTGCGCGTGGGGCTGGCGTCCGACGAGGGCTTTCCCTACCGCGGCGAGGTCGACTTCGTCGACAACCATCTGGATGCCGAGGCCGGCACCATCCTGACCCGCGCCGTGCTCGACAACAGCGAAGGTCGCTTCGCCCCGGGCATGTACGCACGCGTGCAGCTGCTCGCGGGGGAAGCGGAGGACTCCCTGCTGATCGACGACAAGGCGGTACTCACCGACCAGGATCGCAAGTATGTCTACGTGGTCGACGAGGAGGGCCGCGCCATGCGTCGCGACGTGCAGTTGGGGCGTATGGCCGATGGGCTGCGTGTCGTCGCTGCGGGTCTCGAGCCCGGGGACCAGGTGGTCGTGAACGGTGCCCAGCGGATCTTCTTCCCCGGCATGCCGGTGGCGGCGGAGAGCGTCGACATGCGCGGCCAGGCCGAGGGCGGCAACGAGCTGGCCGCCATGCGCTGACCCACCAGGGCTCCACCGCAGGTAGTGACATAACAAACGCAATAAACCCCTGAACGATCTTCGGCGCGGACTTGGCGGTCCGCGCCGGGAGGGAGTCTTGTCATGGATTTCGCCAAGTTCTTCGTCGACCGACCGATCTTCGCCGCGGTGCTGTCGATTCTGATCTTCATCGCCGGGGCGATCACCATCCCGCTGCTGCCGATCAGCGAGTACCCCGACGTGGTGCCGCCCACCGTGCAGGTGCGTGCGGTCTATCCCGGCGCCAACCCCAAGGAGATCGCCGAGACGGTGGCCACGCCGCTCGAGGAGGCAATCACTGGGGTCGAAAACCTGATGTACATGAAGTCGGTGGCCGGCTCCGACGGGGTACTGGCGATGACGCTGACCTTCCGCCCGGGGGCCGACCCGGACGAGGCCCAGGTCCAGGTGCAGAATCGGGTCGCGCAGGCGCTGGCCCGCCTACCCGAGGCGGTGCGCCGTCAGGGCGTGACCACCGACAAGCAGTCGCCCGACCTGACCATGGTGCCGCAGCTGATCTCGCCCGACGGTCGCTACGACAGTACCTACCTGCGCAACTATGCGGCGCTGCACGTGCGCGACGAGCTGGCGCGCCTGCCCGGGGTGGGCCAGGCGATGCTGTTCGGCGCCGGCGACTACGCCATGCGGGTGTGGATCGACCCCGATCGTGCCGCTGCCCTCGGGCTCACCGCAGGCGACATCGTTGCCGCGATCCGCGAGCAGAACGTGCAGGTTTCGGCAGGGCAGCTCGGTGCGCCACCGACGCCCACGACCTCCGACTTTCTGATTTCGATCAACGCCCAGGGGCGCCTGACCACCGAGGAAGAGTTCGGCGACATCGTGGTCAAGGCCGGTGCCGGCGGCCAGATCACCTACCTCTCCGACGTGGCGCGCATCGAACTCGGCGCCGCCGACTACTCGCTGCGCTCGTTGCTCGACAACCAGCAGGCGGTGGCCATCGGTATCTTCCAGGCACCGGGCTCCAACGCCATCGCGCTGTCGGATGCAGTACGCGACAAGATGGACGAGCTGTCCGAACGTTTCCCCGAAGGCGTGGAGCACACCATCGTCTATGACCCCACCGTGTTCGTGCGTGACTCCATCGAGTCGGTGATCAAGACACTGCTCGAGGCGGTGCTGCTGGTGGTACTGGTGGTAACACTGTTCCTGCAGACCTGGCGCGCCTCGGTGATTCCGCTGCTGGCGGTGCCGGTGTCGATCGTGGGCACCTTCGCCGTGCTCTACCTGCTGGGATTCTCGATCAATACGCTGACCCTGTTCGGACTGGTGCTGGCGATCGGGATCGTGGTCGACGACGCCATCGTGGTGGTGGAGAACGTCGAGCGCAACATCGAGGAGGGGCTCGCCCCGCTGGCGGCAGCCCACCAGGCCATGAGCGAGGTGAGCGGGCCGATCATCGCCATCTCGGTAGTGCTGTGCGCGGTGTTCGTGCCGATGGCCTTCCTCGAGGGCGTCACCGGGCAGTTCTACCGCCAGTTCGCGGTGACCATCGCCATCTCCACGGTGATCTCGGCGATCAATTCGCTGACGCTGTCGCCGGCGCTGGCGGCAATGCTGCTCAAGCCCCACGACGCACCCAAGGATCGCCTGTCGCGCCTGATCGACTTCCTGTTCGGCTGGTTGTTCCGGCCCTTCAACCGCTTCTTCGGTGCCAGCTCCGAGCGCTACCAGCGCGGCGTGACGCGCAGCCTGCGCCGGCGCGGTGTGGTGTTTGCCGTCTATGCGTTGTTGCTGGTGGGTACGGGGATGATGTTTCAATTGGTCCCTGGCGGCTTCATCCCGACCCAGGACAAGATGTACCTGATCGGCGGCGCCAAGCTGCCTGAAGGGGCTTCTCTCGACCGCACCGAGGCGGTAATCCGTCGCATGACCGACCTGGCGCTGGAAACCGAAGGCGTGAGTTCGGCGGTGGCTTTCCCCGGACTCAACCCGCTGCAGTTCACCAACACGCCCAACACCGGCACGGTGTTCTTCGGCCTTGACCCGTTCGACGAGCGTTCGCGCAGCGCCGACGAGATCGTCGCCGAACTCAACGGCAAGCTCGGTTCCTTGCAGGAGGCGTTCAGCTTCGCCTTCACGCCGCCGGCGATCCTCGGCATCGGCTCGGGATCGGGCTTCTCGCTATTCATCCAGGACCGCGCCGGGCTGGGCTACGGCGAACTGCAGCAGGCCGTCGATGGCTTCAGCGGCGCGCTGATGCAGACGCCGGGCATGGGTTATCCGATCACCTCCTATCAGTCCAACGTGCCGCAGCTCGACTTGCACGTCGACAGGGTAAAGGCCAAGGCCCAAGGCGTGGCGTTGACCGACCTGTTCGAGACCCTGCAGGTCTACCTCGGCTCGGTCTACGTCAACGACTTCAACCGCTTCGGTCGCACCTGGCAGGTGATGGCCCAGGCCGACGGCAACTATCGCATGGACGTGGAGAACATCGACCGCTTGCGTACCCGCAACGCCTACGGCGAAATGGTGCCGATCGGCAGCATGATCCAGGTCGAGCGGACCTTCGGTCCCGATCCGGTCATCCGCTACAACGGCTATCCGGCCGCCGACCTGATGGGCGAGGCGGACCCGCGGGTACTCTCTTCGAGCCAGGCGATCGAGGTGGTCGAGCATCTCGCCCCGGCGGTGCTACCGGCGGGCATGTCCTTCGAGTGGACCGACCTCAGCTACCAGCAGGTCAACCAGGGTGGGGCCGCGCTGGTGGTGTTCCCGCTCGCCATCCTGCTGGTGTTCCTGGCGCTGGCTGCGCTCTACGAGAGCTGGACGCTGCCACTGGCGGTGATCCTGATCGTGCCGATGTGCATGCTTTCGGCGTTGATCGGGGTGAAGTTCACCGGCGGGGACAACAACATCTTCGTGCAGGTGGGCCTGGTGGTGCTGATCGGCCTGGCGTGCAAGAACGCCATTCTGATCGTGGAGTTCGCCCGCGAGCTGGAAATGCAGGGTCGCGGCATCGTCGAGGCGGCGCTGGAAGCGTGCCGCCTGCGCCTGCGGCCGATCATCATGACCTCGATCACCTTCACCGCAGCGGTGGTGCCGCTGATGCTGGCCGGCGGTGCCGGCGCCGAGGTGCGCCAGGCGCTGGGCACGGCGGTGTTCGCCGGCATGCTTGGCGTGACGCTGTTCGGCCTGTTCCTGACCCCGGTGTTCTACGTCGCCTTGCGCAAGCTGGTCACACGCGGGCAGCCCGGGCAGGCCGAACCCGCGCAGCCCATGGAGGGCTCCTATCATGCATAAACTGGGCATGCGTAACCTGCTGCTGTTGCCGTTGACCCTGGCGCTGGCCGCCTGCGCGGTGGGGCCCGACTACCGTGCACCGGTACTTCCCGAGTCCGCCGCCCTGGTACGCGCCGAGTCGGAGCTGGTGACCGCAGAGGCCGTCGAGCGCGACTTCTGGCGCGGCTTCGACGACCCGTTGCTGACCGAGCTGGTCGAGGAGGCCTTCGACGCCAATCACGACCTGCGCATCGCCTTGGCTCGCCACGACCGCAGCCTGGCGCTGCTGCGCCAGTCGCGTCGCGACCTGGCGCCCAGCGTCACCGCCCAGGCCGGCGCCGCCCATCAGCGTGTCAGCTCCGACCAGATGCCGCAGGCGACGCGCTCGCAGCGGGATTACGAAAGCTATGACGCCGGCATCGCCGCACTGTGGGAACTCGATTTCTTCGGTCGCGTACGGCGCGCCGTAGAGGCCCAGCAGGCCGAAGCGGAGGCTTCGGCCGCCGATCTGCGGGCCATGCAGGTGGTGGTGGTCGGCGAGCTGGTCGAGCAGTACGTACGCCTGCGCGGCCTGCAGGAGCAACTGCGCGTGGCCCAGGCCAATGCCGACAACCAGCGCGAGTCGCTGGCCCTGGTGGACGCGCGGCTGGAGGCGGGGCGCGGCACCGAGTTCGACAGCGTGCGCGCCAGGGCGCAGCTCGAGAGTACGCTTGCGCGCATTCCGGCGCTGGAGGGCGAGATCGCCGCCATCACCCATCGCCTGGCGGTGCTGACCGGGCGCGAGCCGGGAGCACTGATCGCCCGACTGGAGAAACCGACGCCGATGCCGGCGCTGCACGACCAGGTGGCCGTCGGGCTTCCTGGCGAGCTGCTGCGTCGGCGGCCCGATATCGCCGCGGCCGAGCGGCGCCTGCATGCCGCCACCGCCAGCATCGGCGTGGCTACCGCCGACCTCTACCCGCGCTTCACCCTGAACGGCCTGCTGGGTACCCAGGCCGCCAGTACCGGCGACCTGTTCGGCCGCGACAGCGAGACGCGGTTGGTGGCGCTGGGCGTCGACTGGTCGTTCCTCGACAGCGGCCGCGTCAGGGCACGCATGGCTGCCGCCGATGCCGACGCCGAGGCCAACCTGGCGCGCTACGAGCAGACCGTGTTGCAGGCGCTGGAGGAGGCCGAGACGGCGCTCGCCCGTTACACCCAGTCGCTGCGCGAGCGCGAGCACCTGGAGGCGGCGGCCGAAGCCAGCGCCGAGGCGGCCCGCCAGGCGCGGGTGCGCTTTGCGGTCGGCGTGGTCGATTTCCTCGAGGTGATCGATGCCGAACGTTCGCGACTGGAGGCCGAGGACGGCCTGGCCCAGAGCAACGTTCGCGCCGCTACCGCACTGGTGGGGCTCTACCGTGCGCTGGCCGGGGGCTGGGAGGAGCGCATGGAAGCGCCGCGGCAGGCGACGGCTGAACCCGCGTTGTCATCCACCTGATCGAGCCTGGCGGGGCCGTTCTCGGTCGCCGCTCGAGCCGGCACGGCGCCATGCGCGTGACGGCTCACTCCCCCGTGAGTCCCTGCTGATCCGGCTCCGTCGATAGGGCGACATTGGGCGTCGCTTCTGCTATCCTGCCTGCCTTCCTCTCAGACGAAGCCTTGCCTAGCCTCGGTTCGTGCCTTCCGGCATTCCCGCTTCGCGTGCTTGCCGTCTCGGCATCGCTCAATTTCTCGCAGGTCCATTCCGTGTCCGATTCTTCCCATGACGGGGCCTTTGCCTCGCTGCCGCTGGCGCCAGAGTTACTGGCCAATATCGATTCGCTCGGCTACCGCGCCATGACACCGATTCAGGCCGAGAGCCTGCCCTTGGTGCTGGCGGGCCGTGACGTGATCGCGCAGGCGAAGACCGGCTCGGGCAAGACCGCTGCGTTCGGCCTGGGATTGCTGTCGCGTCTGCTCGTCGCGCGCTTCTGCGTGCAGGCGCTGGTGCTCTGTCCCACCCGCGAGCTGGCCGACCAGGTGGCCGGCGAAATCCGGCGGCTTGCGCGCACATTACCCAACGTCAAGGTACTGACCCTGTGCGGCGGGACTCCCCTGGGCCCGCAGCTCGCTTCGCTGGCGCATGGTGCGCATGTAATAGTGGGTACTCCGGGCAGGGTGGAGGAGCACCTGCGCAAGGGCTCGCTCGACCTCGCTTCGCTCGAGACGCTGGTGCTTGACGAGGCGGACCGCATGCTCGACATGGGCTTCCAGCCTGCGATGGAGGCGATCGTCGCCGAGACGCCGGCCTGCCGCCAGACCCTGCTATTCAGCGCGACCTACAGCGACGAAATCCGGCGCATTGCCGACGGGCTGATGCGTGCCCCGGCCGAGGTGGCGGTGGCCGAAACCCATGACGAGACCACCATACGCCAGCGTATCTATCGAGTGGCAGACGAAGCGGAGCGCTTCTCCGCCCTGCGTGGGCTACTGTTGCAGCATCGGCCGCGCGCAAGCGTGGTGTTCTGCAACACACGGCGCGAGACGCAGGAGGTTGCCGATGCCCTCTGTGAAGCGGGCTTCAGTGCCCTGGCGCTGCATGGCGACCTGGAGCAGCGTGACCGCGACCGCATCTTGATCCTGTTCGCCAATCACAGCGCTTCCATCCTGGTCGCGACCGACGTAGCGGCACGCGGACTGGATATCGAAGCACTGGATGCGGTATTCAACTATCAGATCGCTCGTGAACTCGAGGTTCATGTGCATCGTGTCGGGCGTACCGGCCGTGCCGGCAGCTCCGGCATCGCCTGCACCTTGGTCGCCGAGCGCGAGGCCTATCGCCTCGAGCGGCTGGCCGAGTTTCTTGGCGAGCCGCTCGAGGAGGCGCCGTTGCCGCCACGCAATGTGCTGACGCGGGAGCCTTTCCTGCCGGAGATGGCGACGTTGCAGCTCGACGGCGGCAAGAAGCAGAAGGTGCGCCCCGGGGATATTCTCGGCGCACTGACCGGCGATGGAGGCATCGAAGGTGCCCAGGTCGGCAAGATCAAGGTGCTGGAGCGCAGCGCCTACGTGGCCGTGAAGCGCGAGGTCGCCAAGGCAGCGCTCGCCCAGCTCGGCACGGGAAAACTCAAGGGGCGTTCGTTCCGCGCCCGGCGTGTCAGCCGCTGATTGCCGCTGAGAACAGAAGGAGGATAGGTGAAGGTACCTAAGCGATTGCAGCCACTGATCGACGACGGTCTGATCGAGGCGGTCGAGAGTCAACTGATGAGTGGCAAGGAAGCCCAGGTCTACGTGGTGCTGTCCCACGGGGAGCGTCGCTGCGCCAAGGTCTTCAAGGAGGCGAAGCAGCGCAGTTTCAAGCAGGCGGTGCAGTACCAGGAGGGCCGTCGCGAACGCAACAGCCGCCGCTCGCGGGCCATGGCCAAGAAGACCCGCTACGGTCAGAAGGAGCAGGAACAGGCCTGGCTCAACGCCGAGGTCGATGCCCTCTACCGGCTGGCGGCGGCGGATGTCCGGGTGCCGCAGCCCTACGGGTTCATCGACGGTGTGCTGCTGATGGAGATGATCAGCGATGCCGAGGGCCTGACCGCCCCACGCCTGGACGACGTGACCCTGAGCCTCGAGCAGGCCCGAGACTACTACGCCAAGGTCATTCGCGACGTGGTCAAGATGCTGTGCGCGGGCCTGATCCACGGCGACCTCTCCGAGTTCAACGTCCTGTTGGCCGCCGACGGCCCGGTGATCATCGATCTGCCCCAGGCGGTGGACGCTGCCGGCAACAACAGCGCCGAGATGATGTTCGAGCGCGACGTGGACAACATGCGCCGCTATTTCGGTCGCTTCGCCCCCGAGTTGCTGGCCACCGACTACGGCAAGGAGATCTGGGCGCTCTACGAGTCCGGGGAACTGCACCCGGAGAGCCAACTGACGGGCTGCTTCGAGCACGACACCAGCGCCGTGGACGTGAACGAGCTGATGACCGTGATCGACGACGTGCGCGAGGAGGAGGCCTACCGTCAGGGGGCGCGTAACCGCGGCGATGAACCCGGCGTGGAGGAGGCCGCCGAGGAGTGGCAGGAATCCCAGCGGGAGCGTTGAGCCCGGCCACGCCGTCGAGATCCGGCTGATAGCGGTTGAATCCACGTTATGGTCGCGTTATCAGGATTTGACTAGGCTCTAAAAGTCACCGGCAGTATAAGGCGCCGGCTGCAGACTGCCAGGGAGCCCTTCATGGACAACGACAGCGCTGGTGCTCACGACTACGAGCAGGCGCGGCTCTATGCGCTGCGCCAGCTCAACCTGCTGGATACGCCGCCGAGCGAGAGCTTCGATCGAATCACGCGCATGGCCAGCAAGTTCTTCGGCATGCCCATCGCTGCCGTTTCGCTGACCGATGCCGACCGCCAGTGGTTCAAGTCGCGGGTGGGAGTGGAGCACTGGGAAATACCGCGATTCAAGGCCTGCTGCGGCGAGGTGGCGGATGAATCCGCCGTGCTGGTGGTGCCCGATCTGCTCGAATCGCCAACCTACCACGATAGTGTGCTTGCCGAGTCGGGCATACGCTTCTATGCCGGTGCGCCGTTGCAGACCCAGGAGGGCTACACCCTGGGCGCCATGTGCGTACTCGATACCCAGCCGCGCGAGATTAGCGCGGAGGAAGTCGCCATCCTCCAGGACATGGCCGCCATGGTCATGGCTCAGATCGAACTGCAGCACGCCTTCGGCCGGATCGATCCGCTCACCGGGCTACCGAATCGTAGCCAATTCGCCGAGGATCTCGACGACCTGGGGCGCGATGATCCCGACAAGCCACGCTGCGCACTGTTCACCGAAGTGCTGGATATCGAGCAGGTGAGCATCCTGCACCGGGTCATGGGGCCGGCCTACATCGACGAACTGGCCCGGGTGGCGGCGCGTGGGCTGCAGGTAGCACTGGGCAAGGCGCAGCGGCTCTACTGCGTGGGTCCTTGCCAGTTCGTTCATCTAGTCGACGGCCGTGGCGATGCCGAGCTGATCGCAATCGGATTGCGCCTGCGTGAGACGCTGCTTGCCCTGCAGCTGATCCGCGAGGCGCCTATCCTGGTGCATCCGGTGGTGGGCGCCGCCCCGCTCAGCCTGGGCAAGGACTCGGCTGTGGACGTGCTGCGCACAGCGCACAGCGCCTGCCAGGATGCCCGCCAGACCGAGGCGGGGGCAGGCGTCTATTCGCAGGCGCTCGATGCCAGCCATCGGCGACGCTTCACGCTGCTCTCCGACTTTCGTGCCGCCCTGGCATCCGCCGACCAGCTGCGCCTGGTCTACCAGCCGCGCGTCGAGCTGAGTTCGCGAGAATGCATCGGCGCGGAGGCGCTGCTGCGTTGGCGCCATCCAGAGCTCGGCGACATCTCTCCCGCCGAATTCATTCCCTTGATCGAGAACACGCCGCTGGCCGACCCGCTCACCGACTGGGTGATGCGCAGGGTCGTCGCCCAGGCCCAGTCTTGGCACCGGCAAGGGCGGACGCTGGCCGTGTCGCTCAATGTCTCTGCGTGCAACCTGGACGCGCCCGATTTCGCCGAGCGTCTCCTGTCGCGCATGGCGCAGGCGGAACTGCCGGCCTCGGCTATCGAGGTCGAGCTGACGGAAACGGCGCTGTTCGGACAAGGTCGCGGCGCCTGGCAGCAGCTCGACAGGCTGATCGAGGCGGGCATCCAGATCGCCATCGACGACTTCGGTACCGGCTATAGCAGCCTGGCTTACCTGCAAGACATTCCCGCCCAGATCGTCAAGATCGACCGCTCCTTCATCAGAAGGCTCGACGATCTCCCGCGCAGCCGGACCTTGGTAGAAGCGATGCTCAGCATGGCGCACAATTTGGGTTACCGCGTGGTGGCCGAGGGTGTGGAGACACAGCAGACCTACGACTATCTCGAGTCGCTGGGCTGTCACGAAGGGCAGGGCTACCTGATGGCCAGGCCGCTCGAAGTGGGCGACTTCGAAACCTGGCTGACGGCGAGTGGTGCCTGGCAACGGTGGAATGCAGCGTCCAGGTGAGATAAGGAAGGGGGCCGAGAGGAAGAGTGGCGCATTTTTTGCCACACTGGCTCGGAACCCAGCAGAAACGAGTCGCCTTCATGCGTTGCGAACCGACAGGACGTCAATCGATATCGGCCCTTGGCCGGCTGTTAGCCTTTACCCTGATGCTGAGCCTATTGCTGGCAGGTTGCCAGATGCAGCCGCCGGAGCCACCCGACGAAGACAAGGCGACCATCGACCGCATGCTGGTCATGATCGATGAACGGCTCGACGTGGCGCCGCTGGTGGCCCAGGCCAAGTGGAACAGCGGCGCGCCCATCGAGGCACCCGAGCGTGAGGCACAGATTCTCAATCAGGTGTCGGAGGATGCCGCAGCGGTCGGTGTCGACGAGGACTTCGCCCGGCGCTTCTTCGACAAGCAGTTCGAGGCGAGCAAGCAGATTCAGCGGCGCTTGCACCATCGGTGGTTGCAGGAAGGGCGCTCACCTTTTGCCGATCCACCCGATCTCGCCGAGGAGGTACGTCCGGTGCTTGACCGACTGACCCCGCAATTGATTGAGGCGCTGGCCGACATCGAGCGCATCGCCGAGGTCGAAGGCTCGGGCCGCTATCTCGAACGGCGCGCGACGGAGCTGGTCCAGGACGACTTCGACGGCGAGCCTCGCGCTGTTTCCATCCAGCCGTTGATGGAGCGCCTGGCGCGTTAGCGTTCGGGTGATGAAAGCGCAGGATCTGCGTTATACCAGTGAGAGCCGAGTTTATCTCGGCTCTTTGCGTTCCGTACTCGGGGCGTGGCCCAAGCGGCGTCGGTAAGCTCGTGAGAAGCTCGATACATCGGAGAAGCCGAGATCGTAGGCGATCTCGCTCACCGGACGGTGCGTCTCGCGCAGCCAGTAACGGGCCCACAGCAGCCTGCGGTTCATCACGTATTGCTGCGGGGTCTGCCCGAATTCACGCAGGCAGAGCAGGTGGAGCTGGCTCTGACAGAGATGGAAGGCGTCGGCGAGCAGGCCGTTGTCAGGAGGAGTTGCCAAGCGTTCGTCGATGAAGGTATCGAGACGCGAGGCGGTGATTCGCTCATGAGCGACATCGTCCGGGCGCTGCAAGGTGACCAGCTCGCTGAGCTGGCTCACGAACATGATGGCCAATTGATGATTGAGCAGGGTGGATTGCGCCGCCGACTTGGGTGCCTTCAGTTGGTGCGTCGCCAGCTCCACCATGGGGATCAGCGACGGCGGCAAGCTGACCGACCGAGGGGTGGCGAACAGGGATTCGCGCAGCTCGAGCGCACAGCTGCGCTCCAGTGCCGCCAGGCACGGGTCGTTGGCATCCAGGTCGATGACCAGCACCTCGCAGTCTTCGCCTCGCCCCAGGTAGAGGTGGGGCTCGTTCGGCGGAAGGATGGCCGCCTGCCCCAATACCAGATGCTCCCCACCACGGCTGAATTCGTAATCCATGGTGCCGCGCCAGCCCAGCATCAGCTGCGGGTGCGCATGGAGGTGCTCGCCGCTGCGACGCGCAATCGGGTTGCAGCGAGCTAGAGTCTGGTGCATGGCGGTGAGCCTCCTGCAGATCGAGAGCAGAGCCTCGAACAACGATAGCGGAGCCAGGGTCAAGCATTGGAGAGGGTGACCTGCCTAGACTGGCGTTTCATCATCGTTGAAAAGAGGCTGTCATGATTCTCAACGCCGAGCAAGTGATCAAGGCGCTTCTCTGGAGCGCCTTGGTGGATGCCCTGTCCGACATCTTCACCCGCAGCGTGCAATCGCCAGTGCGCCATCACCTTCATTTGCCCGTTCCCCGGGACCCGGAGGCCACCCTGCTGCTGATGCCGGCGTGGCTCGAGGGTGTCTCTAACGAAGATCCGGCAGCCGCCATCCTGGCCTACGAACACTGCACCGAAGAGCCCTGAACCTGCGCCTTCCTTTATCAAATCCTTCTGGCACAACGACAACAGGGTAGGTCGATACCTGCCCGGGAACCTACAAGAATGAAAGATTATTCGGCCCCCGCCATCTCCGTACCGAGTCTGCCGCTGGCGTTGATTCCCATCGTGCTGACCATCGCGCTGCTCGGCGTTCAAATCTTCTACTACGACGATTTTACCCCGCACATTCCACTCGCCATCGGCTTTGGCATCACCGCCGTGGTGGGGTGGCTGCAGGGCTACCGCTGGAAGGACATCGAGAGCGGCGCCTTTCGCGTGCTGCACGTGGCGATGCCTTCCATCGCGACCCTGATCATCGTCGGCATGCTGGTCGGTACCTGGATCGCCAGCGGTACCGTGCCGATGCTGATTTATCTGGGACTCGAGCTGATCAACCCGAGCTGGTTCCTGGCTGCGGCCATGCTGATGTGTTCCATGGTCTCACTGGCCATCGGCTCCTCATGGACCACCGTCGGCACCGTGGGCCTGGCCCTGATCGGCATCGGTGATGCCTTCGGCGTGCCCATCTACTGGACCGCCGGTGCGGTGGTTTCCGGCGCCTTTTTTGGCGACAAGATCTCGCCCCTGTCAGATACCACCAACCTGTCGCCAGCTGTCACCGAGACCAATATCTTCGACCACATCCGCTACATGATGCCGACCACCGTCCCCGCCATGCTGATCGCCCTGGCGATTTATGCTGTGGCCGGCGGTGCCGAGGCCGGCGCGGGCGATGCCCTGGCGCGCATTGATGCCATCAAGCAGGGGCTGGCGGCAAGCTTCGACATGGGCCTGTGGCAGCTGCTGCCGCTGGTGGTGGTCATCGGCCTGGCCTTCTTCAAGATTGCGCCGATACCGGCACTGTTCACCGGGGTAATGCTGGGTGGCGGCGTCGCTATCCTCTCTCAGGGTGCGAGCCTGCACGATGCCCTGACCTATGCCCACAGCGGCTACGTCATCGAGACCGGTACCGCAACGCTGGACAGCCTGCTCAACCGTGGCGGCGTCACCTCGATGACCTGGGTCGTGACCCTGATGATGTTTGCCTTGGCATACGGCGGTGCCCTGGAACGCACCCGCTGCCTGGAGGCCATCGTCGACGCCATCGTGAAGCGGCTGAAAAGCTTCCGTGGGCTGCAGACCAGTGCCATCATGACCTCTATTGCCACCAATGTGGTCTCCGGCGACGTCTACTTGTCCATCGCCCTGCCGGGGCGCATGTACAAGCCGGCCTATGACAGCATGGGCTACTCGCGGTTGAATCTGTCTCGTGCCATCGAGGAGGGCGGTACCCTCGTCTCGCCATTGGTGCCCTGGAACGCAGGTGGTGCTTTCGTCATGGGTGCCTTGGGCTTGACCGTGGCCGGCGGTGATTTCAGCCAACTGCTCTACATTCCACTGGCCTTCGCCTGCTGGCTTTCACCCATGATCGGGATTCTCTATGCTCAGCTGGGTTGGTTTTCCAGGCGCGCCGAGCAGGAGCCCGATACCCGGACGGCAACCGACCACCGGGCCGTACCGGCGATGGAGGAGCGTGAATGAACCAGGCTGGCATCCGTGCTGCCGTGGTAGGCGCCGGCGTGGTGGGCATGACCGCCGCGCTGGACCTCCAGCAGCGCGGCCTGTCGGTGACGGTGCTGGATCCCCAGGGGCCGGGGGAAGGAGCTTCCTCCGGCAATGCCGGCTTTCTGGCCACGGAACTGATCGATCCGCTATCGACCCCCGCGATGCTGCGTAAGGCGCCGCGGCTTTGGCTGGATCCCCACGGCGCCGTGGCGTTGCCGCTGCGCTACTTGCCCAGGTTACTGCCCTGGCTGGCGCGCTTCGTTGCCGCGGCCCGTCCCGCCCAGGTGGCCCAGGGTCGCCAGGCGTTGGCAGCCCTCAACGGGGCGGCCGTGGCTGCCTGGCGGCGCTGCCTGGCCGATATCGGCGCCGAAGACGAACTGGTGGCCTCGGGTTACCTGCTGGTGTGGGAGTCTGGCAAGGGGCGCGCCGAGGCGAGTCGCTACATGGAGCACCTGCAGCATTGGGGCCACGAGGTGGAGTGGCTCGAAGCGGAACAGATCCGCGCGCGTGAGCCAGGGCTTTCGGGCCGACTGAGCCATGGTCTCTATTTTCCCGGCGCCCACCAGGTGCGAGACCCACTCGTCCTGGTGCGTCGCCTGGCACAAGCATTCGAGGCTAGAGGGGGCGAGATACGTCGCGCCCGGGTCGAGCGCCTGGTGCCGACGCCCGACGGCGTGACGCTGGCGACTGATGAGGGAGAGCTGGACTTCGCCCAGGTGGTGGTGGCGGCCGGCGCCTGGAGCCACCAACTGGCTAGAGGTGTCGGCCTCGAGGTGCCGCTGGAGACCGAGCGTGGCTACCACCTGACCCTGCCCGGGCGGATGCAGGCGTTGCGACAACCGGTCGGTTCCGCCGAGCGCCGCTGCGTGATGACGCCGATGAGCTGCGGGCTGCGGGTGGTCGGCTTCACCGAGTTGGGCGGCCTCTCGCTGGCACCGATCAAGCGCCGCTATGCCTCGCTGCGCCGACACACCGGCAGGCTGCTGGCGGACACGGCAAGACTCGAAACGTCTACGGAGTGGATGGGGTTCCGCCCGACACTGCCCGATTCGTTGCCGGTCATCGACACCCATCCCGACTACCCGACGGTTCACTTCGCCTTCGGTCACCAGCATTTGGGGCTGACCCAGGCGGCGATCACGGCGGAACTCGTGACGGCGCTGATGATGAGCGAAAGGCCGCCGTTGGACCTCGAGCCCTATCGGGTGACACGCTTCCAGCGGTCCGTTGGCCAGGAGCGAGGTGAACGTCGCCATGTCTCCTAGAATGATATTCCAGCGTCGATGAAATGAGGTTGAATCGAATGTCGGTGCCGACCAGTCCATCAAGCGTTAATAGCCGAACAGAGAATAGCATCCGAACCGACGCTCTGACGCCGTATATCGGGTGACAAGGGGATTGACCATGAGTGAAGTCAGCATGCGCCACCAGAGCGCCGTGAGCGAGTCACGCTCGCGTGTGCGCGCCAACTATGCAGCCGACGAAGCGGAGGTGCTGCACGGGCTTGCCGAGCGCATCGGACTCTCGGAGGAGGAGCGCCGCAAGGTCGCCGCCGTCGGCGCCAACTATGTGGAACGCGTGCGCAAGGAAACGTCGCCCACGATGATGGAGGCGTTCCTGGCCGAATACGGGCTCTCGACCGCCGAGGGCGTCGGGCTCATGTGTCTGGCCGAGGCGCTGCTGCGCGTGCCCGACGCGGAGACCATCGACGATCTCATCCACGACAAGATCGAGCCGTCCGACTGGGGCGCGCACTTGGGCAAGTCCTCCTCGTCGATGGTCAACGCCTCGACCTGGGCCCTGATGCTGACCGGCAAGGTGCTGGATGACGATCCCAAGGGGCCGGTGCGGGCGCTGCGGGGGCTGGTGCGTCGCATGGGCGAACCGGTGGTACGCACCGCGGTCGGTCAGTCGATGAAGATCCTCGGCCGTCAATTCGTGCTCGGCCAGACCATCGAGGAGGGCATGAAGAATGCCCGCGAACTCGAGAAGCAGGGCTATACCTACTCCTACGACATGCTGGGCGAGGCGGCGCGTACCGACGCCGATGCCGTTCGCTATCACCAGGCCTACGCCAAGGCGATCGCCGCGATCGCCGAGCAGGCCAAGGGCGACGTGCGTTCGAGCCCCGGGATCTCGGTGAAACTCTCGGCGCTGCACCCGCGCTATGAATTTACCCACCGCGACACGGTGATGAGCGAGCTCGTGCCGCGCGCGCTGGAGCTGGCCCGACAGGCGGCCAAGGCCAATATCGGCTTCAACATCGACGCCGAGGAGCAGGATCGGCTGGAACTCTCGCTCGACGTGATCGAGGCACTGCTGTCCGACCCTAATCTCGCCGGCTGGGACGGCTTCGGTGTCGTGGTACAGGCCTATGGGCGACGGGCCGGGCCGGTGATCGAGACACTCTACGAGCTGGCCGAACGGCTCGACCGCAAGATCATGGTGCGGCTGGTGAAAGGCGCCTACTGGGACACCGAGATCAAGCTGGCGCAGGAGGTGGGTGTCGAGACCTTTCCGGTCTTCACCCGCAAGGCCAACACCGATGTCAGCTACATGGCCTGTGCGCAGATGCTGCTCGACCGGCGCGATCGGATCTATCCGCAGTTCGCCACCCACAACGCCCATACCTGCGCTGCCGTCGTCGCCATGGCGGGCGACGACAAGGAGAGCTTCGAGTTCCAGCGCCTGCACGGCATGGGAGAGTCGCTGCATCACATCGTCAAGCAGACCGAGGGCACGCGCTGCCGTATCTACGCCCCGGTCGGCGCACACCGCGACTTGCTGGCCTACCTGGTGCGACGCCTGCTGGAGAACGGGGCGAACTCCTCGTTCGTCAACCAGGTGGTGGACAGCTCGATTCCCCCGAGCGAGGTTGCGCGTGACCCGGTGACCGAGTTGCAGCGGCTGGGCGCCGCCATTCCCAGTCCATTGATAGTGCCGCCCGGGCAGCTCTTCGCCCCCGAACGCACGAATTCCCGCGGCTTCCGCATCAACGAGCCCGCCTCGATCCTGCCGTTGCTGGCGGCACGTGAGGAACTGGCCGACAAGACCTGGACCGCCGGGCCGATGCTCGCCGGTAGCCCGGCGCCTCAGGGGCCGGCCCGCGATGCCGTGTCCCCCGCCGACGGCTCGCGCGTGGTCGGCCAGGTGCATGAGGCGACTGCGGCCGAGGTGGCGGCTGCACTCGACGCTGCGCACGAGGGCTTTCGCGACTGGTCGGCGCGGCCGGTGGCCGAGCGCGCCAAGGTGCTGCGCCGCACCGCCGACCTCTACGAGATACACATGGCCGAGCTGACCGTGATCGCCACGCGCGAAGCCGGCAAGATGATGTTCGACGGCATCGCCGAGGTGCGCGAGGCGGTGGACTTCCTGCGCTACTATGCCTGCGAGATCGAGCGGCTGGAGATGGAGGAGCCCGGCGAGGCCCGTGGCGTCTTCGTCTGCATCAGCCCGTGGAACTTCCCGCTCGCCATCTTCACCGGCCAGATCGCCGCGGCGCTGGCGGCAGGCAATGCGGTGCTCGCCAAGCCCGCCGAGCAGACATCACTGATCGCCGCGCGCGCCGTCGAGCTGATGCGCGAGGCCGGCCTGCCGGAGGCAGCGCTGCAGTTGCTGCCCGGCGACGGGCCGACGGTGGGCGGGCCGCTGACCAGCGATCCGCGGATCGCGGGAGTGTGCTTCACCGGCTCGACCGAGGTGGCGCAGATCATCCACCAGGCGCTGGCGAAGAATGCGGGGCCGGATGCGGTGCTGATCGCCGAGACCGGTGGACTCAACGCCATGATCGTGGACTCGACGGCGCTGACCGAGCAGGCGGTGCGCGACATCCTGATCTCGTCCTTCCAGTCGGCCGGCCAGCGCTGTTCCGCGCTCAGGATGCTGTATGTCCAGGAGGAGGCGCGCGACCGGCTGCTGACGATGCTCGACGGGGCGATGGACGCGCTTTCCATCGGCGACCCCTGGAACACCGACACCGACGTCTCCCCGGTGATCGACGCCGAGGCGCAGGATGGCATCAGCGCCTATTTGGCGGGGCAGGAGGAGGCCGGCAAGGTACTGAAGAAGCTGCCCGCGCCGGCTATCGGTACCTTTGTCAGCCCTGCGGTGGTCGAGGTCGGCGGTATCGAGGATCTCGAGCGCGAAATCTTCGGCCCGGTGCTGCACGTGGCCACCTTCAAGGCGCGTGACATCGACAGAGTGGTCGACGCAATCAATGCCAGGGGCTACGGGCTGACCTTTGGCCTGCATACCCGTATCGACGACCGCGTGCAGCAGATCGTCGAGCGCATCCATGTCGGCAACATCTACGTCAACCGCAACCAGATTGGTGCCATCGTCGGCTCCCAGCCTTTCGGCGGCGAGGGGCTTTCAGGCACCGGGCCCAAGGCCGGCGGTCCCCTCTACGTCAACCGGTTCCGCCGCACCGCCGCCACGGAGCGCCACGAAACGCCCCAGGGCGACGCCGTGGCCCTCGGTGAGCTCCAGTCGGCCCTCGACGGGTTGGACGCGCGCAATTGGGCAGCGCGTCCCGACCGGGTCGAGGTGCTTCGCAAGGCGCTCTCCGGTAAACGCGGGGTGATCCGCAAGGCACTCGCCGAGACCGCGGCCCTGGATATGACGCCGCATACGCTGCCGGGGCCGACCGGGGAAAGCAACCGGCTGTCGTTCTATCCCAAGGGACCGGTACTCTGCCTTGGGCCGACGCTCGACATCGCCGTAGCCCAGGCGGCGCAGGCACTCGGTGCCGGCTGCCCGGCGGTGATCGTCGCACCTGGCTCGGCGCAGGCCGTGCGGCCGCTGATCGATGCCGGGGCGCCCGTCGCCGCGTTCGACGGTATCGTCACGGCTGAGACGCTGACCGCGGTCAAGGGCATCGCGGCGGTGGCCGCTTCCGGCGCCAGTGAATGGACCCGAGAACTGCGCATGGCACTCGCAGGACGCGACGGCCCCATCGTCTCGCTCGAGACCCAGGCCATCGCGCCGGAACGCTACGTAGTGGAGCGTCACCTCTGCATCGACACCACCGCCGCGGGCGGCAACGCCAGCCTGCTGGCCACGGCCGAGTAGCGTTGTAATGCTGCCGGGCGGCAAGCGAGCCGCCGCCCGGCAGCCTACAGGTTGTGCTTACCTTCAGGCTAAGCTGTACGCTGACGACCCGAAATTCCAAAACTATGACAAGCAACTTTGCATATCTGAACAGTCTGCCAGAGGACCTTCCTTGAAAGCCGTGGTGTAAGGCGCTGAATAGTGTCTCAATCGCTTCTGGTCGGGCGGGAAAGCAGTGGCCCGGGACTGGTTCTAGGCGGCGGTGTTCGGGGGTTCGAGGAAGCCCCAGAGAAATGGCGGGAGACCTGGCTGGAGTGTTGAGCCCGGCGGCATTGCCGCGGGGCATCACAATGGATCTGGTGGAGCCCCCGCCGGCTCGGGCGGCAATGGCCGCCTGCCCAGAATCATGTCCGCCGCCTTTTCCCCGATCATCAGGGCGGCCGCATTGGTGTTCGCCGCCGGCATCGTCGGCATGATGGAGGCGTCGGCCACGCGCAACCCCTCGATCCCGTGGACCCGCAGCTGGTCGTCGACCACGCTGTCCGTGCGCTCCGCGGGTCCCATGCGGCAGGTCCCGATCGGATGATAGGTGGTGTTGCCGGTGTGGCGGGCATGGTCGAGCAGTTCGGCATCGCTCCGGGCTTGGTCGCCGGGCCAGACTTCCTGCTCGACATGCCGCGAGAAGGGAACGCTGCCGGCCAGCTGGCGGCCGAGCCGCATGGCCGCCAGCAGGGCGTGGCGATCCTCCTCCTCGGCCAGGTAGTTCGGCTGAAACTCGGGCTGCACGAAGGGATCGGCCGACAGGGCGCGGACATGCCCCCGGCTGGCCGGCCGCTGCTGCCAGCACGCGATGGTCGCACCGGGAAACCTGTCCAGCCCGCTCCAGACGCCTGCAGGATAGCTGGCGGGCGTGAAGGAGACCTGGATATCGCCGTGGTCCGAGCGCCAGAAGCAGTAGACCAGGGTCGGGGTCAGGGCCAGGGCGCCGCGCCGCCTGAAGGCGTAGCGGGCGACCTCCTTCACCAGCTTGAGGCCGCGCACGCGCTCGTTGATGGTCTCGATGCCGCGAATGCGCATCACCATCCTGGCCGCGTAGTGGTCGCAGAGGTTCTCGCCGACACCGGGGAGGGCGTGAACGAGGGGGACGCCGATCCGCTGCAGCAGGCCCGGGGCGCCGATGCCCGACAGCTGCAGCAGGTGTGGCGACGCGATGGCACCGCCACAGAGGATCACTTCCCTGTTCGCGAGGACCAGATGGTCACGGCCGTGCCGGTGGTAGCGCACGCCGACGGCGCGCCGGCCCGCGAAGAGGACATGCAGGGCCCGGGCCCGAGTGCGTACCTCGGTGTTGCCGCGCTTCATCGCCGGATAGAGGAAGGCCCGTGCCGGGCTGACCCGGCGCCCCCGATGGATGCTGCGCTGGACGTAGGCGATGCCCTCCTGGGAGGCACCGTTGTAGTCGGGGTTGCGCGGAATGCCGAGTGACTCGGCCCCGTCCATGAAGGCGTCACAGAGGGGATCGGGCTGGTCGATGTCGGTGATGGTGAAGGGGCCGGTCCGTCCCCGATAGCGGTCATCGCCGTCGCCGATACGCCCTTCGCAGCGCTTGAAGTAGGGCAGCAGCTCCGCGTAGCTCCAGCCACTGTTGCCCAGCGCCGCCCAGCCGTCGAAGTCGGCGCGGTGACCTCGGGTATAGACATGCCCGTTGATCGATCCCGACCCGCCCAGTGTCTTGCCCCGCGACTGGATGATGCTGCGCCCTCCCGTCCCCCAGCTGGGCGCCGTGCGATACATCCAGTTGATGCGGGGGTTGTCGAGGGCATGCACCACGGCGGCCGGGACATGGATGGACGGGTGACGGTCCGGTGGGCCGGCCTCGAGCACGCAGACCGAGCCCTGGCCCGATTCCGACAGCCGGCTGGCGACCACCGAACCGGCGCTGCCCGCACCGATGATGACGTAATCGAAGCGATCCGCCATGGCTAGAGGCGGATGCCGACATTCTTGGTCTGGACATAGCCGAGCAGGGCTTCCTGCCCCTTCTCCCGGCCATACCCGGAGCGCTTGGTGCCTCCGAAGGGAGTCTCCACGCCGCCCGTCCACCATTCATTGACATACACTTGCCCGGCGACCAGGCGGTCGGCCGTCCAGTGGGCCAGCCTCAGGTCGTTGGTGTAGACCCCGGCCGCCAGGCCGTAGTCGGTGCCGTTGGCAATGGCGACGGCCTCCTCCGGGGAGTCGAAGGGGAGGACCACGACCACCGGGCCGAAGAACTCCTCCTGGGCGATCCGCATCTCGGGACGCACCCCGGTGAAGAGGGTGGGTGCCATGAAGTGTCCCGGCGTGCCGGCCAGGCGCGATCCGCCGGTGACCAGTGTCGCGCCCTCCGCGACTCCGATACGGCAGAGCGACTCGACCCGATCCAGTTGCCGCGCGGAAATCAGGGGGCCCATGTCGCAGCCGTCGATGCCCGGGCCGACGGAAAGGGTCTCGGCCGCTTCCTTGAGCCGTGCCACCAGGTCGTCATGGATGGAACGGTGCACGATCAGGCGGGAGCCGGCCGAGCAGATCTGTCCGGCATGATGGAAGATCCCCCGCGCGGCACTTCTGGCCACCTGCTCCAGGTCCGCGTCCGGATAGATGATGGCGCCCGACTTGCCGCCCAGCTCCATGATGCACGGAATGATCCGTTCCGAGGCGGCCCGCAGCACGCTCCTGCCGGTCTCGACGGAACCGGTGAAGACGATGTGGTCGATATCGCCATGCGCGACCAGGCTGGCGCCGGCATCATGCCCGTAGCCGCAGAGGATGTTGACGGCCCCCTGGGGGACGCCGGCCCGTTCGCACGCCTCGGCAAACAGGAAGAGGCTCAGCGGGGAGTCCTCCGGCGACTTGAGGACCACCGTATTGCCGGTGAGCAGGGCACAGGTGATGGAGCGCGCCCCCACGGGGAGTGGCCCGTTCCACGGCACGATCTGGGCCGAGACCCCGAACGGCATATGGGTGGTGTAGTCGAGCACCCCCTCGCCCAGCGGGATCTGGCGTCCCTCCAGCTTGTCGGCCATGCCGGCGTAGTAGTCCAGGTAGCGCTGGGTCAGGGCGACATCGCCGTAGCCCCGCTCCACTGTCTTGCCGTTGTCGAAGCACTCGACGGTGGCGATCTCGTCAGCCAGCTCGCCGAGCCGGAGGGACACCTCCCGCATCATCTCGCCACGCTGATGAGGGCGCATCTCCGCCAGGCTCCGACTCTCGAAACAGCGTCGCGCGGCTGCCACGGCCCGATCCACATCGGCGGGCAGGGCGCGGGCGACCTCGGCAATGGGGGCGCCCGTCGCCGGGTCGGTAACGACGATGCGCTCGTCACCGGCGCCATCGACCCATTCGCCATCGATGAAATTCTTCCAGTACGGCCTGATGCTGGTCACTGTCTCCCCCATGGTACCGGCCTGCCCGGCACAGCTGTCGAATCTGGTCACTTATGACATCATTGCGAGTCGGCGAACCCTTGGCGAATGCCGGTTCGGGATCGGATCATGCGTGATTTGCATGCGTATCGGGCTCGGGTCATGATTCGGTGCTCAACAGGCCGGTCAGGCCGGGTCATGCCGGAGTCTCGTGCGATGGAAATCAAGTGGCTGATGGACTTCCTGTCCCTGGCGGATACGGGCAACTTCTCCCGCTCGGCGGAGTCTCGGGCCACCACCCAGCCCGCTTTCAGCCGGCGCATCAAGGCCCTGGAAGAGTGGGTGGGCGCCCCGCTGTTCGACCGTGGCAAGCAACCCATCACGCTGACGCCGGCGGGCGAACGCTTCCATCCGGTTGCCGAGGGCGTGCTGCGTCGGCTCTTCCAGGCCCGCGACGAGATTCGCCAGATCGGCCAGTCGAGCGAGAATACCATCTCGTTCTCGTCCACCCACAGTCTCTCCCTGACCTTCTTCCCCGACTGGATCCGGCATATCGAGGAGCGGGTCGGCGTGCTGCTGATCCGCCTGGATTCCAACCAGGTGGGCAGCTGTGTGCAGTCGCTGTTGCGGGGCGAGTGCCACTTCATGATGTGCCATACCCACCCCTCGGTGGACATCCCGCTGCCCGAGGACCGTTACCAGTCGGTGAAGGTCGGCGAGGATCGCCTGCTGCCGGTCTCGGCACCGGACGAGCAGGGGCGGCCATCCCAGCCGCTGCCGGGCTCGGCGGCAGCGCCACTCTCGTATCTGGCCTATGCGGAAACCTCCGCCATCGGGCGCGCCGTGGATTTCATGCTGGCGCACCATCCCGCACGCCCCGCCATGAAGCGCGTCTTCGAGACTCACCTGGCGGCCGTGCTGAAAACCATGGCCCGCGACGGGCGAGGCCTGGCGTGGCTGCCCGAGAACCAGATCCTTGCCGAGCTGGAGGCGGGAACGCTGCTGCTGTCGGGAGACCCGTCCTGGTACATTCCCGTCGACATCCGGGTGTTTCGCCCTCGCGAGCCCCTGCCCCATGCCGCGGAAGCGTTCTGGTCGGTGATCGGCGATACCGCTCCGGCATCGGACTAGGCCGAGGCGGCATTGGGTGCCGGGAAAGGCCCCATGTAAGCTGTGATCTCCATCACAAGGGGATCGATCAGATGACGGGGACTACTTCGCGGCGTGTCGCCATCCTGGGCCTGATGCTCGAAAGCAACCGTTTCGCCCCGGTGACCACCGAGGAGGACTATCTCAACCGGGTCTATCTGGCGGGTGATGAAATCCTGGCAGACCTGGGAAGTTCCGACCCCAAGCTGCCCGCGGAGATCCGTGGGTTCAGTAGTACCATGAATTCACGCTGCGACTGGACGCCTGTCCCCATCCTGGTGGGCCTGGTGGAGGCCGGAGGCCCGCTGGATCATGACTTCTACCAGGCGACCCGCGACGAGATGAAGCGTCGTCTCGAAGCCGCCATGCCCCTCGACGCCGTCTACATCGCCAACCACGGCGCCATGATCACCACCGAGGAGAATGATCCGGACGGCGAGATCTTCGCGATGGTCCGCGCCATCGTCGGCGCCGAGGTGCCCGTCGTGGCGACCCTGGACCTGCACGGCAACGTCTCCGAGCGCATGGTCGAGGCGACCGACGCCATCGTCGCCTACCGCACCAATCCGCATGTGGACATGCGGGATCGCGGGATGGAGGCGGCCGGCATCCTGCTGGAGATGTTCGCCGGCATGCGTCCGGAGATGGCCTTCATCCGCTTGCCACTGACGCCGCCGACGGTGACCCTGCTGACCGAATCCGGCCCCTACGCCGACATCATCGACTACGGTCAGGCCCTGATCACCGAGGCGATCGCCAATGTCTCCATTTTCGGTGGCTTTGCCTTCGGCGATACGCCGAAGAACGGGATGGCCATTCTCGTGACCGCAAGGGACGATGCCGAGGCCGCCAGGGCCGTGGCTCGCCGGATCGCCCGCAAGGCCTGGGATGACCATGAGCGCTATGTGCCGCACTTGACCTCGCTGGAAGAAGCCGTGGCCCGGGTCGTGGAGGTTGGAGAACAACCCCAGCTGCCGGCCCTCATCCTTGCCGATGTGGCCGACAACCCCGGTGGCGGGGGGCGGGGCAACACGATGTGGATTCTCGAGGCCCTGCACCAGGCCGGCGCCACGGGGGTGGTGGTCGGGGTGATCCACGACCCCGAGCTGGCCCGCGAGGCCCATGACCTGGGGGAGGGCGCCGCATTCAGCGCGGTCTTCAACCGGACCGAGCCCGATGATTTCTCGCGACGCTTCGAGGTGCCCGCCAGGGTGACCTGCCTCAAGGACGGGGACTGCGTCGGTCGACGGGGGTTCTATGCCGGACGGCGTATGAACCTGGGGCTGACAGTGCTTCTGGAACTGCGCGGAATTCAGGTCGTCGTGATATCGATTCGCACCCAGTGCGCCGATCCGGTGTTTCTGGAGATGATGGGGCTGGACATCTCCAAGGCTCGAGCCGTGGTGGTGAAGTCCCGCGGCCACTTCCGGGCCGGCTTCGACGAGTTCTTCGCCCCGGATCAGGTTGTCGAAGTCGATACCCCAGGGCTGACTTCGCCGATACTCACAAGATTTGATTTCAGATACCTGCCACGACCTGTCTTTCCTGTCGATACCCAAGTAGATTGGAAGCTTCCATAGGCAGGGGGATCACAAGTTATTTTTATTTTCTGTATCAGTAATTTAGGTTATTTCAGCGTATCTATACCTTAGCGGCATCGAACTATCAGGTCTTTGCATTCGCCTTGTGGCCGTAATGACAATAATCTCTAGTAGTGAGTAAAAGCGTGATGAATGTAATACCCTTCTTCCTACAATAAATAATGGGAATCAACATGAACAAGCTTCTGAAGTGGACCGTAATGGCCACAGCAACCGCTGTCGTACTAGGTGCTGCGGGGCCGACAATGGCAAAGACCATCAAGTTCGGCATGAATGCCCCCCAAGGTGATAACCCTGAGTGGAATGCTCTCGTCGCCTTCAAGGATCACGTCGAGTACAAGACTGAAGGTGACATCACGGTTCAGCTCTTCCCGAGTGCCCAGCTCGGTGCCGAGCGTGCCTGCGCGGAGCAGGTGCAGCAGGGTTCCGTCGAGGTCTGCCTGGTTGACACCGGTGCACTGGCCGGTTTCTACAATGATATCCAGGTGCTTTCGATTCCCTACCTCTTCAAGTCCTCGGCGCATGCCTGGTCCGTTTTCGAAAGCCCCTTCTTCAAGGATCTGGCCGAGGATATGCGGCAGGAAACCGGTATTCGGGTCATGTCCTGGGGCGAGAATGGCTTCCGTGACTTCACCAACAATGTACGTCCGATCCGCACGCCCGAGGATCTCAGGGGGCTGAAGATGCGGGTCATGGAGAGCCCCGTTTTCATTCGATTCGTCGAGTCGTTCGGAGCTGCAGCGACGCCAATGCCTGGCTCGGAGATCATCATGGCTGCCAAGCAGGGGGTCATCGATGGCCAGGAGAATCCCGCCCAGGTCAATTACGATTACAACCTGATGGACGTGCAGAAATACATGTCCACCGACGAGCACATTCTCGGGGTTCATGCCTATATCATCAACGATGCCTTCTTCGAAGGGCTGAGTGATGACGAGAAGGCGATAGTGCTCGAGGCGGCGACCCTTGCCGCGAACATCGAGAACACCCAGAAGCTAGCAGGCGCAAAGGAGTATATCGACCTGATCAGGGACAAGGGCGTGGAAATCCACATGACAACCATGGACGAGAAAGCCGCTTTCGCGGAAGTGTCCCAGGAGCCGGTACTGGAATACCTGAGGGAGCAGGTCGGCGAGGACCTGGTCCAGAGCTTGATGGACACCGCCGCCTCCTATGAGCCAGCCCTCTATGGGCGATAGGAAGTTCGCAGCGAGCCCGTGAACCGATGGCCAGCGGGGGTGGGAGGCATGTGCTGCCTCTCCTCCCTCTCTAGTTGCTGAAGGCGTCTATACCACCATGATGGATGATTCCGCTTCGCCAGTGGCCCCGACTCCCCGTCAACACCATCAGGAGACATCCGGCATGAAGGGACGCGTCTTCAAGCTTGCCATGGGGCTTACCCATGTCACTGAGGCCATCTCCGCCATCATGCTGGTCGCCATTATCCTGATGAACGTGGCCCAGGTGTTCTTTCGCTATGTGCTGGTGGACCCGCTCTCGTGGAGCGAGGAGACCATGCGCTACACCACCACCTGGATGGTCATGCTGGCCGGCAGTGCCGCCCTGTTCCGCGGGGAGCACATGGTGATCAGCCTGTTCACCAGCGTGCGCTCGCCACTTTTCCGTCGACTGATACACCTCTCGGTGCTGACCTGCATCGCCGGCTTCTGCCTGCTGTTGATGTGGGAGGGCTTCCCGGCGGCCATCAACAACATGCGGCAGATGGCGCCTGCGACCCGAATCCCGATGACCATTCCCTACATGGCGATACCTGTAGGAGCTTCGCTGATGCTGATCAAGGTGCTGTGCCTCATGATCCTGCCCGAGGATGCGCTGCAGCGAGAAGCGGCCGAGGAGAACCAGCCATGATCGCGATGTCCATCGCCTTCGTCATAATGCTCATTATCGGCGTGCCGATCGTTTTTGCCCTAGGCATCGCGGGCGCCGTCGGCCTGTGGGCCCTCGACCTGAACCTGATCACGGTGCCCACGCGACTGTTCACGGGCATGGACAACTTCGTCCTGCTGGCCGCCCCCTTCTACATCTTCGCCGGGGAGATCATGAACCGGGGGGGGATCACGACACGGCTGATACGGCTGGCCGGGCTGGTCACCCGGGGCGTGCCCGGCGGCACGGCCTATACCAATGTCTCGTCGTCGGTCCTGTTCGCGGGGATATCCGGCGCTGCCGTGGCCGATACCGCTGCCCTCGGACAGATCTTCATCAAGGGCATGCCGGAGGAGGGCTACGACAAGAACTACGCGGCGGCGGTGACGATCGCCTCCTCGATCATCGGTCCCATCGTCCCCCCGTCCGTGATCATGATCATCTATGCCGCGGTCACCCGCCAGTCGGTGATTGATCTGTTCATCGCGGGGATCGTTCCCGGCCTGATGCTGGCCGGCGTCATGTGGCTGGTGATCTGGTGGCAGGCGCGCGGCGGGCGACTCCCCCGCTCCAGCTACAAGGTGGAGCGGCACGAGATCTCCACCCTAGTCCGGGACGGGTTGCTGGTGCTGGGGCTGCCGGTCCTGATCGTCGGCGGGACCCTGATGGGGGTCTTCACCGCCACCGAGGCGGGCGGGGTGGCCGTCGTCTATGCGCTGCTCATCTCCTGGTTCGTCTTCAGGACCATGGATCTTACCAGCCTGTGGGACGCGCTGAAGCGCAGCGCCCGGGTAACGGCCACCATCTACCTGATCATCGCGGCCGCGACGGTGGTGTCCTATGTGCTGACCATCGGCGGAATCGGAGGCTGGGTCCAGGGGTTTGCGCTGCAGTTTGCCGACAATCCCACCCTGTTCCTCATGGTCCTTGTCGCCGTCCTGCTGCTGATCGGGACCTTCCTCGAACCCGGGGCCGCCATCGTGCTGATCGTGCCCATGCTGATGCCGGTCACGGCGGCAATGGACATCGATCCGATGCAGTTCGCCATGATTGTCATTCTGCCCCTCACCCTGGGCCTGATCACGCCGCCGGTAGGCGTCTGCCTCTTCGTGGCCTGCCGAATCGCCGAGAGCCCCGTCTTTCCCATCTTCCGCGCCGTGCTCCCGTTCCTGGTGGCGGAAATCGGGGTCGTCATCATGCTGGTGCTCATTCCCGGCCTGTCTTCCTTCCTGCCGACGCTGCTGCGTTGAAGCACGTACAGAGAGACCCGAAGATGCTTGTGATTTCAGAGAGCCTTGCCCGAGAACTGGTGAGCGTCGAGGACGCCATCAGGGAGGTGGAGCGTACCTTTGCCGCCATGGCGAGGGGGGAAGCACGAAACTATCCCGTCGTGCGTGAAGCGATCGGATACCGGGATGCGGTCTACGGGGTGAAGTCCGGCGGCGACGTGGAAGCTCCCCTTCTCGGGCTCAAGGCCGGCGGATATTGGCCGCACAACGCCGGGAAGGGCCTGGGCAACCACCAGTCCTCGACGCTGCTGTTCGATCCGGAAACGGGACGAGCCACGGCCCTGGTCAGTGCCAACTACCTGACCGGCATCAGGACCGGGGCGGCGAGCGCCATCGCCACCCGTTACCTGTCGCGGGAGGAGGCGAGTATTGTCGGGATCATCGGTACCGGGGTTCAGGCCGAGTACCAGCTCAGGGCCACCATGGCGGTCAGGCGCGTGGAACGGGTCCACGCCTGGGACCCGTCGGAGCAGAGCCTGGCGAACTTCAGGGAGACGGTGGCCGGGCTCGGGCTGGAGTGTATCACCGAGCCGGCCTGCGAAGCCGTGGCCCGGGAGGCGGACATCCTGATCACGGCGACACCCTCGCGCCGGGCCCTGGTGGAACAGGGTTGGGTGCGGCCGGGCACCCACATCAGCGCCATGGGCTGCGATACCCGGGGCAAGCAGGAACTGGATCCGCAACTGGTGGCTGCCAGCGCCCTGTTCGCGGACGAGGCCGAGCAATCCATCAGCATCGGTGAGTTCCAGCATGCCTACGCCAGCGGCTTGATTACCGGCGAGAGCCTCCGTGGCAGCATCGGTCAGGTCATCGCAGGGCACTGTGATGGCCGGCGGAATGCTAATGAGATCACGATTTTCGATGGTACCGGCGTGGCCTTGCAGGACCTGGTCGTGGCAGCACTCGCCGTACGCCTGGCGAAGGAACATGGCCACGGCGTGTCGGTGGATTACTGACGCACCGACGGCCCCGAGGGGCCCAGGGCGCCCCTCTTCCCTGGCTTCCCCAGCCTTTCACCCGCCTTTACCAGCCGTTGATTCGCGGCCAGGTGGCGATGATCTCGCAGCCGTCACCCTGGTCGCTGTCGACGAGATGATAGTGGTTGTACATGGCCGCCGTCATGCAGACATGGTTGGGATAGACGCGAAGTCGCGTCCCGACCGGCAGTTCTTCGCACGAGACGCCATCGGCCAGCAGAACCTGGCCGTGCTCCTGATAGACCCTTGCCACCTTCATCCTCTGCTTCAGGGGGTGTCCTCGCACATCGGCCACCAGCCCGAAACCGACATCATCCGGCATGTTCTCGGTGCTGCGGTCCTTGGACAGGGCCAGGGCCCCGGCGTTGATCAGCAGCCTGTTCAGCGAGGCGTGGTGGCTGCAGACCTCGGTGATCACCGAAACGGCAAGGTCGTCGACACCGCAGGAGTTGATCTGCGCCTGGAACATGTCGCCGAACATGTAGACCCCCGGGCGTACTTCCGTAACGCCATCCAGCGAGCGAGCATGGAGCGCCGTCGGGGTGGAGCCGATGCTGACCGTGGTGCAGGGGATGCCATAGTCACGGATTCGTTCGGCTGCCATGACCGCGGTCGCGCGCTCCGCCTCGGCGACCTCCTCGATCTCGGCGATCGAGCGACACTGGTAGGAGTGGCCGGCATGGGTCATGACGCCGGCAAAGCGTATATGAGAGGCCTCATGGGCAAGGCGGGCGATCTCGATGAGCTCCCCACTGTCGGGAAGGATCCCCGAGCGGCCTTCGCCGCAATCCAGCTCGACCTGGACCAGGAAGGTCGTATCGAGGGCCTTTCCCTTCTCACAGATCGCTCGGGTGACCTCGACGCTGTCGGTGATCAGGGTGAGGCGAGCTCCCTGTTGCTGAATGCTGGCGACTCGCTCCAGCTGATCCGGCAGAATACAGACGGCATACTGGATGTCCACGATGCCATGACCGGCGAAATACTCGGCCTCTTTCAGCGTGGATACCGCGACACCACCGGCTTGTCCTTCAGTGGCCAGGCGTGCAACATCGATGGATTTTGCGGTCTTCAGGTGGGGGCGAAGTGCAACATTCCTGCTTCTGGCGGCATCGGCCATTCGCCGGATATTCCTCACCAGTTTCGCTCGATCGAGAATCAGGCTTGGCGTGGGAATGTCGAATAGGGTGGTAGGAGGCATGGGGGTTTCGAGACCTCTTCGGTCGTATCAATGAGAGCATCTGAATTTTTCATTGATAGCCTATGCAAGTCGCGACAGGGTGGCCAATGCCGCTTTCTCCTAGCGCAATGCCGAGAACGAAAGATATGGGGCTAATCGCAGTAATTCGACACAGGAAGCTCTGTGCAGGTCCGCGAAACGGTGGCGCGTCCCCGCCTCCATGGTACAACTCGTCACGGCAGTGCCGTGAAAAGGGTATGCGGCGAGTCATCGCCTGCGTTTCCCGTAGATTATTGGACTAACCTCTTGGCACCCGAGCCCACGTTGAAGGAGTGCCGTGATGAATGTCGTTACACTGAAAAGCCCCGGCGGGCTGGATCAGTTGCAAATCGTCGAGCGCGAGGTGCCCGGTGAGCCGGGGCCGGGCGAGATCCGCGTGCGCGTGCATGCCAGCTCGCTCAACTTCCATGACTACGGTGTGGTGTCCGGAAAGATGCCGACCGAGAACGGCCGCATTCCCATGTCCGACGGTGCTGGCGTGGTCGAGGCGGTCGGCGAGGGCGTCGAGGCGTTTGCCGTGGGCGATGCGGTGGTCTCCACCTTCTTCCCCTACTGGCTCGACGGGCCGGCGCGGTTTGGCGATTTCAAGACCACCCCCGGCGACGGTGTCGACGGCTACGCCCGCGAGCAGGTCATTCGCCCGGCAACCTGGTTCACCCACGCGCCGAAGGGGTACAGCCACGAAGAGGCTGCGACCCTGACCACCGCAGGGCTGACCGCCTGGCGCGCGCTGGTGGTGGACGGCAACCTCAAGGCCGGCGATACCATCCTCACCCTGGGTACCGGCGGTGTTTCCATCTTCGCCCTGCAGTTCGCCAAGGCGATGGGGGCGCAGGTGATCGCCACCTCGTCCTCCGACGAGAAGATCGAAAGGCTCAAGCAGCTCTGCGCCGATCACACCATCAACTACAAGGCCGAGCCGGAGTGGGGCAAGCGAGTGAAGGCGTTGACCGATGGCAAGGGCGTCGACCATGTTATCGAGGTTGGCGGGCCCGGCACGCTGCCGCAGTCCATCGATGCCGTGCGCATCGGCGGCCACATCTCGCTGATCGGTGTGCTGACGGGGCGCGGGGGCGAGGTGCCCACCGCCAAGCTGATGGCCAAGCAGGCGCGCCTGCAGGGGCTGATCGTCGGCAACCGTATCCACCAGCAGGAGATGGTGCGCGGCATCGAGGCCAGCGGCGTACGCCCGATCATCGATAGCACTTTCGGGCTCGAGGAGATTGCCGACGCTTTCCGCCACGAGGAGGCCGGGCGCCACTTCGGCAAGATCTGCCTGTCATTTTAGCCAGGCGGAGCTGCCGCGGCCAGTTGCTGCAGCGCCGCCTGGGTGTCCTCGTCCGCCGGGAAGAACGACTCGATGGCGAGTTCTTCGAGCGTGATATCGAGCGGGGTGCCGAACACCGTGGTGGTGCTCAGCAGTGACAGCACGCGGCCATCCGGCATGGCCAGCTCCAGCGGCACGACGATGCCGGCATGACTCGTTCTCGAGGCCAGATGAGGACGAGCCCCGGTCGGCACCGGGTAGCCCTTCAATTCTTCACTGAGCGAGGCAAGCGCAGGGTCGGCCGTCGTATCGGCCTGGCGGGCCAAGCGTTCGAGAATATGCCCGCGCCATTCGCCGAAATTGCGAATGCGCGATGCCAACCCCTGGGGATGCAGGGTGAGCCGCAGCACGTTGACCGGCGGCTCCAGTAGTGCGGGCTCGATGCCGCCGAGCAGCAGCTCAAGCGGGCGATTGCCCATCAGCAGGTGCCAGTGGCGATCGACGGCCAGCGCCGGGTAGGGGACGTGGCTCGCGAGCAGCCGCTCGATCACGCCACGGATCGTCTCGAATTCAGGCGCGTCGATAGGCCGTTCGCCGTAGGCCGGGGCGAAACCGGCGGCGAGCAGCAGCCGGTTGCGCTCGCGCAGGGGAACGTTCAGCTGTTCCGTCAGGCGCAGTAGCATTTCCCGGCTCGGTAAGACGCGTCCGGATTCGACGAAGCTCAGGTGGCGCTGGGAGACGTCGGCCTCGGTGGCGAGCGCGAGCTGGCTCAGCCGCCGCCGCTGGCGCCACATCTTCAGCAGCTGCCCAAGGGTAGTGGAATTCGTGGTCATGGCCTCAGATTAGCGCCAAGCGATATGACTGGCTATTACCTCGCAGGTAATCGCCAGGCTGTGCGAGGCAGGCGAAGCTGTCGAGGCAAACCCACCACAGGAGCTACGCCATGACCGCTTACGCCATCGCCCGCCTGCAGGACGTCACCATGGGGCCCGAGATCGTCGAGTACCTGAAGAAGATCGATGCCACCCTGGCGCCCCACGGCGGCCGCTATCTGATCCACGGCGGCACCACTCAGGTGCTGGAAGGTGGTTGGCAGGGCGACACCATCATGCTCGGCTTTCCTAGCCTGGAGCAGGCCCGAGCCTGGTATCGCTCCGAGGCCTACCAGGCCATCATGCCGCTTCGCACCGCCAACGCCGTGGGCGACATCATCCTGGTGGAAGGCGTCGAGGAAGGGCACCGGGGCGTAGATATTCTTGGCTGAAGGGTTTCGAGCGATGTCAGCCCGATTCGACGAACGAGCGCATGAAGTCTCCCTTGGCCTGGGTATAGGCTTCGCGATCCTCCCGGTGGCAGGCAGCCAGCTCGCGCTTGAGTGTGGCGTAGCGTTCGGCCAGCAGCGCGTCGCGGCGCAGGGCATCGCGAAAGGCGAGCCGCTGGCGCCACAGCTCGCCATCGTGGACCACCACGTGCAGGTGGTGGGTGCGCCGGCCATGGAAGCGACGCCGGCCATGACGTCGATGATGGGTTTGGCCGGCATGCCGGGTATGGCGGTGCTGCCGATATGCCTTACGTCGAGCAGCTCGACCGGGAAGCGCTCGAGCAGATGAGTGCGCTCGGTGTCGAAGCGTGCCGGCCAGGCGGGGTCGTAATCCACCAACTGTACCGGTTCATCAATGGCCCGCTGCAGCGACTGGGCTTCGTTCATGGGTACTTCCTGTAGTGGTAGTATGCGCGACGCTAGCCGTATCGGGCTCGTGCTGCTGGCGCAGGGCCCCGGGCGGGTAGCCGTGGATGCGCTTGAAAGCGCGACTGAAGGCGGCCGCGCTGCCTTAGCCCAGGCGGTAGGCCACGGTTTCGATCGGCTGCCGTTCACGGCCGATCCACTGGGCTGCCAGGCGCATGCGCAGCTCGGTTACGTAGCGGTGCGGCGTCATGCCCGTTACCGCCAGGAAGCGTTCGGCGAATACCGAGCGCGAGCTGCCCATCTCGGCGGCGAGCTCCGCCACCGTCCAGTTGCGCCCCGGCTCACGGTGCGGGGCGGCGATGACGCGCCCCAGGCGCGGGTCACGCAGCGCCTCGATCCAGCCGGTGGCATCGCCGCAGCCGCACTCAACCCAGCCGCGCACGATGAAGGCGGCCATCACGTCGGCGAGCCGTGCCAGGATGGCGGCCTACCCCGCCCGTTCACTGCTCGCCTCACGCTCCATGGCCTCGAGCATGGGCAGGATCTCGGGCTGGCGCTCCTGCAGGGTGCCGACATACATCACCTCGGGCATCAGCGAGACCAAGGCGTGCATGCTGCCCAGGTCGAATTCCATGCAGCCGCTGAAAGTCTGGGCACCCTCGAGGGTACAGTTCTGCGGACAGGCGCGGATCGCGCTGACCGCCTCGCACAGCGTGGCGCTCTCGAAGTCGGTGATGTCCTGGGCCGGCTGGTCGGGGCGGGTTCTGGACCATGTCGATCGCGACCATGATGCGCCTGGTGCCCGAGGACCTGGTGCCGCGGGGGCTGTCGATCATGTTCAGCGGCGTTTCCGCGGCGACCATTGCCGCCGCGCCGCTGGGCAGCTACTTCGGCGACCTGCTCGGCTGGCGCGACGTGTTCCGTATGGCCGCTCTGCTGGGTGTGCTGGCACTGGCGGTGCAGTTCATGACCCTGCCGCGCATGGCGCCGACCGGCCTGACCCGCTTGCGTACCCTGTTCGACGTGCTGATGCGGCCGCGAGTCGGCCTGGGCATGCTGGCCGCGGCCCTGGTCTTCACCGGGCACTTCGCCTTCTTCACCTTCATACGGCCGTTCCTCGAAACCGTAACCGGTGTCGGTGTGAACGGTGTGGCCACCATCCTGCTGGGCTTCGGCGTGGCCAATTTCCTGGGTAACTATCTGGGCGGTTGGATGGTCGAACGCAACTCGCTTCGGCGGGCTGTGCTTTTTGCCATTGCTCTCGTTCGCTGTTAGCTTGGAAGCACAGAAGAACCAAGAATAGGAGAAACGGACATGGATTCAGCCGTCAACGCCATCGTAGGCCAATCGATGATCATGCAGCAGGCCCAGGCCGCACAGCAGGCGCAATTGGAGGTCTACAAGGAAGCCCTCGACATGCAGAAGGACCAGGTCGCCGCCCTGATGTCTTCGGCTTCGGTGGCACCGCAGCTGGCCAACGAGGGGATGGTGGGTACACACATCAATACCTACGCTTGAGCTTCGCCGCGGCTTTTCAGTTCAGGCTTATTTCCCAAGCGCCAACTTGATTGCCTCTTCGGCGTGAATGGCCGTGGTGTCGTAGAGCGGCACTGCGGTATGGCTCTGCTGCACCAGCAGGGCGATTTCGGTACAGCCGAGAATAACAGCTTCGGCGCCTCTATCGCGTAGCGACTCGATGATCTCCAAGTAGCGCTGGCGCGACGTCTCCTTTACTTCGCCCAGGCACAGCTCGTGGTAAATCACCTCGTGCACGAGGTCATGCTGAGCCTCGTCGGGTACCAGCACTTCGATGCCGAAGCCTTCCGTAATACGCCCCTTGTAGAAATCCTGCTCCATGGTGAAGCGGGTGCCGAGCAGGCCGACGCGGCGGATGCCGTCATCGGCCAGCCGCTGTGCCGTGGCGTCGGCGATGTGCAGCAGCGGGATCGAGACCGCTGCTGCCACCTGCGGTGCGACCTTGTGCATGGTGTTGGTGCCGATCAGCAGGAAATCCGCACCTCCGGTTTCCACGCTGCGGGCGGCCCGGCACAGGATCTCGGCGGTGGCGTCCCAGTCGCCGGCATGCTGTAGCCGCTCGATCTCGGCGAAGTCGACGCTGTACAGACACAGCTTGGCCGAGTGCAGTCCGCCCAGGGCAGCCTTCACCCCTTCGTTGAGCGCCCGGTAGTAGCTGACGGTGGATTCCCAGCTCATGCCGCCAAGCAGGCCGATGGTCTTCATGGTCATGCGTTCCCTCTGGTTGTCGTTATGTCAGTGTCGCTTGCCGCGCCGCTATGTTTCGTACTCGTCGTGGCGGCGGTTCCATGTATAGGGCGGTGATTGCGGCCAGCCCCGACGGTGAGTATTCCCAGCTTTCCTGGCGACCGTAGGGCGTCAGGTCCAGGTAGCTCCACAGGCTGCCGAGGTATTCCACGCCGCGCTTGCCGCTGAAGTAGGTGCGAAAGACCCTTTCGCCGTCGCGCAGGAAGACGCTGATACCGTGGCGCTCGCCGCGGTCCGCATCAGGGGCGTCGCAACAGGTCGTCACGCCCATATCCTGGTTGAAATCGCTGCCGAGTGAGGAGTACCACGTCGGGTGTTGCCAGCCCATGCGTGCCTGATAGCGTAGCAGCTTCTCCCGCGGTGCCCGGGATACCAGCACCAGGGTGGTGTCCCGGGCGTGCAGGTGGGCGGGGTGGGTCATGGCGTCCACCACCCAGGAGCAGCCATCGCAGCCGGCCTCCCAGTCGGGGCCGAACATGAAGTGGTAAACGATCAACTGCCGGCGTTCCTCGAACAGCTCGAGCAGGGTGGCCTTTCCCCGAGGCCCGTCGAAGGCGTAGTCGGCCCTCACTTCGACCATCGGCAGGCGGCGGCGGGCGGCGCTGAGCCTGTCGCGTTCCCGCGTGTGGGCCTTCTCGCGGTCGATCTGCGTTGCGAGGTCAGCGTGCCACTCATCTTCGGAAACAATAGGGGGCAGAGGTGAGGTTGTCATCGTGCCTCTCCTTCCAAATCTGGTTGAGCTGCTTCCAGATTGAGTTGCCAGGAGACGCCGAAGCGGTCGTTGAGCCAGGTGAAGCGTTGGCTGAAACCGTAGTCGCCCGGTGGCATCAGCGTCTCACCCTGTGCCGACAGCGCCTCGAGCAGGCGTTCGAACTCCTTGCGGCACTTGCAATCGACGAACAGCGAGATCGAGGGCGTAAAGGTGAAGGCGTGTTTTATATGGCTGTCGATACAGGTGTAGCGTCGGCCGGCCAGGGTGAATTCGGCCTGCTTGATGCTGCCTTCCCGGCCCGGCTCCTCGGGGCCGTAACGCTCGAGCCGTACGATGTCCGAATCGTCGAACAGCGAGACATAGAAGCGCATGGCCTGCTCGGCGTTGCCTTCGAACATCAGTTGCGGGGTGATGTGATGCGGCATCGATACTTCGCCTCCAGATATTCGAACGTGGGCCAGAAGGGGGCGGGGCGGTGGCCCTGCAGCACGTCCACGAAAATGGTGAGATGGGTATGCCACCCGCTGGCCACGGTGACGCGTGTGTCGTCATCGGCGAGGCGGCGGTGCGTCACGACCAGGCGTACCTGATCGCCGGCCTCGCTGAGTTCGAAGGTGACCTCCGACGGGGCTTCGTGGCCACCGCCCCAAGTCCAGGCGAGCAAATGGGGCGGCTCGTAGCGCAACACCTGATGATGCGTCGTGAAGCTGCTGTCGTAGCGACGAAACCGCTCGCTGGGTGGCGTCCTGTCAGGTGTCAGCTCGATGTTGTGAAAGTGCAGGGTGAAAGAGGCGCCTTGGCGGGTGTCCATGGTGCCGGGGGCGAGCCACAGGCCACGTTTGTCGGATTCGGTCAGGAAGGCCCAGACCCGCTCGATGGGCCCCGGCAGCAGGCGCTCGAAGCGGATGCTGTCCTCGGAGATCGACTGGCCGTAATCAGCGTCGTCCATCGTCTTTTCCCTCCTCGGGGGGCTTGTCACCGGGTTCTGCCTTCAGCGCCGCTTCCAGCGCATTCAGGCGCTGGCTCCAGAAGCCTTCGTAGAAGCTCAGCCCTATCGGGCCGATAGAAATACGTTCTCTTTACCTGAAGTTAGATTGAGGTATTAGCCTGCGCTTAACGATTGCCCCCTGAGAGGAAGGAGAACGTCATGCAGGCTGAAACGATGACTCAACCCCTTCATGAATCGGCTCGGTGGGAGACGCCGACGCTGGATCTCGATCTGGCTCGCATCGACTATCGAGGGCCCGTTACGCCCACCGCGCCGACTTCGGTGAGTACAATTATCTCGTATCCCCTCATCCAGCGTCTCCCTGCATACGGCGAATCGTGGCTCAGCGCAATGGTGAAGAGGTACGCCTTGCGCTTACCGATCTGGAGTTGAAGGTCTTCCGGCCGGGTAGTGAGCCGGAGCTGCTGCGGATCGCCGCCGGTGAGCTGCCGGGTGTACTGCAAGAGCGGTTCGGGCTGGAACTGACCCCGGAGAAGGAGAGCCTACTGCTCCGGCGAGCCGAGACTCTCGTTGAGGCTTCATCCGAAAGTGAGCAGCTTGAAACCTGAGCGGGGGCTAGCGGCGGCGCTTCTGCCGCGCCGCCTTGTGTGCCGCCCGACGCTGCTCCAGCGCCTGTTCCGCGTCTTCCTTCAGCGGCAGGCGCGAGGCCCACAGAATGTCATCACGGCAGTGACCCATGTCTTCGAGCATAGGGTCGTCGTAGGCCAGCAGATGCAGGAAGCGCTGGCGAAATTGCTGCCGGCGACGATACTCCCACCATTTGGTTTCGAGTGCATGGATCAGCCCCAGCGGGGGCATGGCCGGCATGAAGAAGTCCGGCCGGGGCGGTTGGGCGGGGCGCTTGGCGGCGTCCGTGCGTGGCTGACGTAGCGGTTCGTACTGGCTCATGTCGCACCTCCTGGCAGCATCCGCCAGAAGGCGGTTGCCGTTCATTACTGTCTGCGTGAAGGAGGGTCGCGACCTCTTGAGGGAGAGCTTGGCTTGGCCTGATGGATCAATCCAGCGAAAAGGGCTACATTGTCTTTTAAGGAAAATTGAAAGGTAGTCTCGATGACTGAAGCGACGCTCTCCCAAGCTGCTCTCTCCCAGGCCAGCACGCCACTGCTCGATACCGACGTGCTGCGTACCTTCGTCGCCATTGCCGAGTGCGGCAGCTTTACCCGGGCTGCGCGCCAGGTGTTCCGTACGCCCTCCGCGCTCAGCATGCAGATCAAGCGTCTGGAGGAAACGCTCGGCCAGGCACTGTTCGTGCGCGAGGCTCGCCAGGTGCGGCTGACCCCTGAAGGTGAGGTGCTGCTCGGCTATGGGCGGCGCTTGCTCAAGCTCAACCAGGAGGCGGTGACTCGGTTCCTGACGCCCTCGGTGGCGGGGCGGCTGGGCTTCGGTACCACCGACGATGTGGGCACGCGTATCCTGCCGGGCGTACTGGCGCAGTTCGCACGCTCGCATCCGGCGGTGCAGGTCGATGTGGTGGTGGGCAGTAGCCGAGAGATGCTTGCGCGGCTGGATGCCGGCGATCTCGATCTGGTGCTGGTCACGGCCGGCAATCCCGGCCAGGAGGCGCGCGGCGAGATCGTGCACAGCGAGCCGCTGGTGTGGGCGGGTCGGGAAGGTGGTGTGGCCGCCCAGCGCTCGCCGCTACCGGTCGCCTTGGCGCATCACGGGTGTGCCTGGCGGGGCATGGCGCTGGAAGCGCTGAATCGGGCCGGCCTGAGCTTTCGCATCGCCTATACCTGCGAACATTGTGCCGGACAGGAGGCCGCCATGATCGCCGACCTGGCGGTATCACCGTTCCCGCAAAGTCTGATACGCCCACCCCTGCGGCGCATCGACCCCGACCTGTTGCCGCCTCTGGGCGAGTATCAACTGACACTGGTCAAGCGGCACGACGTCGGCGAGGCCTGCGAGACGCTGGTCGGGCATGTGATGGCGGCTTTTCGTAGCTACTGAGCAAGTGGCGGATCAAGGCGCCGACAGGCTCAGGCCGCCCCGCTCATCGGCTCGATCAAGCGCGCTCGGCACGGATACGGTTGATCTGTCGCTTGATTTCGGCTCGCTCCAGTATCAGCAGGTCGAGCAGTTCATCCCGCTCATTCCGGCTCAAGCCTTCATCGCTCATCAAGCCGTCGAGCAAGGCCTCGATATCCGTTTCATGTTGGGTGTCGGCAACGGCGGAGTTGCTGGGGATCAGTGAGACGAACATGGGCGCGTACCTCCAATTCGCACGGGCCCTGACGGGCACGTTCTTATAGTTGTCACGGCGACTTCTTTATTGTTGTAACTTCATGGTGGTTCCTTGCGGTACGCCGCGTCAAACCGAATCCGACCTTGAGCCGTGCGCCGCTCACATTGGTATGAAGTTAGTCACTCTGTGTTGGTATGTTCGGGGCGGTAGAATAAAAAGGCTTCTGTTTCTGTGGTCAGCAGGAATTCGTTCGCCCATGGAGGGTGAACGGTGCGGTCGTGGAAATAGAGGGCCCCGTCGGTGTGGTCAGGCAGTTCCTGGTTGAGAGCCTGGCGTGCTACCTCCTTGGCCACTTCGTAGGCGTCGTCTTCCACCACCTCGTCGGGCCGGCCGTCGCACCACCACGAGAACTGACAGGGGCTTTGTTCGGAGCCTTGCTTCACCACTTCGCACACGGTGTTGGGAAACTCCTCGCTGGCCAGGCGGTTCATCACCACGTTGGCTACCGATTCCATGTCGAGACCCGGGGTACCCTTCGCCTCCCAATAAATGGAGCGCGCCAGGCAGGTGATGGGCTCTTCCAGCGGGTCGCTGCCCTCCGGGTCGACGACCTGCGTTTCCTGCTTGCTGAGTGGCTCCACGGGCTCGGTGACCTCGACATCGGGAGCCACCACCTGCTCCAGCACCTCGGCCTTGCGCTCGGCTTCATCCGCTTGTGGTGAGGGATTGACGACTGCGAGCGCCGCCACGGGCAGGGCAAGGAGGAACCAGCCGATAAGCCGGGAAGAGGGCATGCGAAAACCTTTTTTTGACGTTATGGTCGGGTTCTTTTGCGTATCAAAGCGGTACGTAACGTAACGAGTATAGCCGTCCACCGATACCTGCGCGCATTGCCAACGCATTGCGCCCTGGTGATGAGTCAGGAGTCGGCGGGAAAGAGGCGCTGCGGTACCCACCACAGGAAAAAAGCCATGCCGATGAGCTCGACCAGCGACTGGAATACGATGGCGACCACCGCCAGCTCGTAGGAAGCGGGAAGAGAAAGCCCCAGAGGCAGCACGACGAAGGAGTTACGCGTGGCCAGACTGAACGTCAGCACACGTCCCTGGGTAGTAGGAAGTTCGAACACACGGGCCAGCAAGCGAGCCAGCAGTGCTGCAGCGATGATGAAGCAGATGAAGGCCAGCAACAGGCCACCAAGCACGGGCAGCGAACCGCTAACGACACCGACCTGTGTGACGGCGATGCAGAAGATTACCAGGGCCAACAGCGGCACCGGCAGCCAGCCCAGCCGCTCGATATGCCGTTCGCGAGGGCGGCTGCGCTGTGCCCACTGCTGCGTGACGTAAGCCAGCAGCAAAGGCAGCAGAATCAGCCCCGCAAAGGCCATCAGCAGCTCGCGCTGTACCACGGCGAGCAGCAGGCTCTGATCGAGGAACAACCACAGGTAGAAGGGCAGTAGCGCGAGTTGGAGCAACAGGCTGATCGGCGAGAAGGCAATGGCATATTGCGCCTTGCCGCCGCCCAGGTGGGAAAAGGTAATGAACCAGTCCGTGCACGGCACCAGCAGTACCAGCAGCAGGCCCAGGCGAACCGCCGGCTCGGCGGCGAACAGGCTCGCCAGCCCCCAGGCGATCAATGGTAGCAGCAGGAAGTTTCCCATCACCGCCGCCATCATGAACCGCGTAGCGCGCCATGCACTCCGCAGCTGTGTCAGCGGTACCTGAGTGAAGGTGACATAAAGCAGCGCGCCCAACAGTGGCCACAGCAGCGCTTCCAGAATGCCGACCCGCACCGGCAGGGCCGTGCCCACGGCCAGGCCCATGGCGATGGCTGCCAGATAGACCAACACCTGATATTTCTCGAGCGCCTGGCGTACCAAAGTAACCTCCGAGAAGAGGGCGGCCTGGCATCGCGCAGCCGCCAGAAACCTGTAAAGCAATCCCTCGCCAAGCTACCGAAGGAACCTGCCATGAGCACCTTGCATCACTGCGTCAGTGCCCGCTCGTTTAGGCCCCTGTGGATGCTGGAGGAGGTCGGCGAGCCCTATGAGCTGGTGATGCACGCGTTACCCTCTTGCGCTGCGGCGCAGCTCGGGGACGACCAGCACGGCGAGGGTGAGGGCGGTGATCGGCAGCACGAAATAGAGCATCAGCGCACTGAACCCGGCCAGGGCATCGTGATGAGTGGCAGCCAGGATCAGGTAGGCGCTATAGGCCACGTAGTAGCCCATCAGCACGGCCCCCTCCCAGCGATTGATGACGCTGGCGGTAAAGCAGATCGGCAGGCAGGCAACGGCGACGGCCAGCATCACCGGCAGATCGAGACTGAGCATGGCATCGGTCACGGCAATGCCGGCTGGGGCGATCAGACTGGCCAGGCCGAGGACGCCGAGCAAATTGAACACGTTGCTGCCGACCACGTTGCCCACGGCGATGTCGCGCTGCCCGCGCATCGCCGCGACGATCGAAGTGACGACCTCAGGCAGCGACGTACCGGCAGCGACCACGGTCAGGCCGATCACTTGATCGCTGACGCCGAGCCAAGTGGCCAGCACCACCGCCGCGTCGACGAACAAGCGCGAGCCGGCCACCAGCATGGCGAGCCCGCCCGCGACGAACAGCACGTCCCGCCCCCAATGGGGGCTTTTCACCTCGCTGGGCTCCGGCTCGTCGGGTGCAGACTGCCGCCGACCCTGCCACAGCAGGAACCCGGTGTAGGCGATCAGTCCCAGGAACAGCAGACCGCCGTCGAAGCGGCCGATAACGCCATCTAGCGCCAATAGCAGCACGAGCAGCGAGATGCCGATCATCAGCGGGATATCCAGGCGGATCAGCTGCTGGGCGACCGCGAGTGGCACGATCAGCGCCGAGATGCCCAGAATGAACAGCACATTGAAGATGTTACTGCCCACCACGTTGCCGATGGCAATACCCGCCTGGCCGTCGAGGGAGGCTTTGATACTGACGACGAGTTCCGGGGCGCTGGTACCGAAGGCCACTACAGTAAGCCCGATGATCAACGGTGAGATGCCCACCTGCGCAGCCAGGCGCGACGCGCCCCGAACGAGGCCCTCCGCGCCGACGATCAAGAGCGCGAGACCGACCAACAGCAGCAGTAGCGTCAGCATATAAAGGTTGTTCCGTTTACTTGGAGGAGGGGAGTTTCATTCAGACGGGCCGGCCGCGGGCTGGTTGAGCCCCACTATGCCGCAGGCGAAGCCGGGACCAGCACTTGCGTGCTCAACGTGGCAGTGTCGAGCATGAGCATCGCTTCCTGCAAGCCGTCGAGTGCGGCAACGTACCTGCCGCGATCGTTCCAGGCCGCAGAGCGGCCTCCGCCGGCAGCGCCGTCGCAGGGACCCACGCAGTTGGCCATCAGGATCGTCATGGCGTGCTCGCGGGCGAAGGTGGTGTAGTAGGCATAGGCCTCGTCCATACCCGGAGCGTGCTTGGCCACGCTGCACAGGTAGACGTCCGCGCCGAGGCTCGCTGCGGTGGCGACATGGTCGGGTTGCAGCGACTCATAGCAGATCGCCAATGCCAGGCGATGCTCACGGGTTTCGATGAGCATCGGCCGCTCACCGGGAGAGAAGTAAGGCAGTTCATCGTCGTGGAGCCGCTGCTTGGCATAGGCGTGGCGCCCCGTGTGAGGCTGGAACACCACCATGCCGATCTGCGGTTTTCGCGAGGTGACCAGCGGCATCCCGACGCCGATTACGATGCGGTGGGCATCGCTCAGGCGCTGGAACACGTCCAGCCGCGGATCCTCCTCGTGAGTGGCCAGGCCTTGGGCCAGCGTCGGCTCGTAGCCGGTGAGCGAGAGCTCGGGGAAGAAGATCAGCTCGGCGTCATGCGACGCCGCCAGCTCGACGAGCTCGACATGGCGTTCCACGTTGCCCTCGACATCGCCCGTCAGCGGGGCGTACTGCACGGCACACAGCTTCATCGGCTCGCTCCCTCTCGCTGGCCCTCGGGTAAGCGTAATGCATTCTGCCGTTGGGAGGACGATGGAAGCTCTAACCTAACCCTCCCGCTGCATCTTCTCGCGCCTTGCCACTTCCACCGCAGTGGGAGGGTCCATGGCGAAGTCGCCGGTCTTCACCGGGCCGTCGTGTACATACTTCGCGATCACGATGCCGTTGGGCGACGCGCGACTGGCCGTGAGTTCGAATGCGGCTGGGCTTGCGCCAGCGTCGAACAGCTTCTTGCCTTTCCCCAGCACGACGGGGCAGATGAACAGGTTGATCTCGTCGACGAGGTCGTTCGCAAGCAGCGAGTGGACCAGCTCGGTGCTGCCTTGGGTAACCAGTGCCGGGCCGTCCTCCTGCTTCAGCCTGGCGACATCGGCGGCCGCATCGCGCAGGGCCACTGAGCCCTCCCAGGTCAGCTCCAAGCCCTTGCGGGTCGCCACGTACTTGTTGATCGAATTGAAGGTCTTGGCGATTGAGTCGTCCGGCCCATCCTCGGCATAGGGCCAGTGCGCGGCGAAGATCTCATACGTCTTGCGGCCAAGCAGCAGGTCGAACGGCTGACCGAACAGCTTGTCGATCTCCTCCCCGAACACCTCGTCTACCAGCGGCGCGACCCAGCCGCCATAGCTGAAGCCGCCGGTCGGGTCTTCCTGCGGTCCGCCGGGTGCCTGCATGACACCGTCCAGTGACACCATCGCGCCAACGATCACTTTCCGCATGAACTCATCCTCCGGGTTTGTTTTTCTATCCAGTCATCGAACGAGACATTGCGGAATCGACAGGTTGGTGAGTTCAGTGGGGGTGATGTAGAGCAAGTGATTTAGAGCTCAGCCCGTTACGGATTTGCGTGCAACCGTCAGCTCAGGCGGGTGGACCAGCGTTTGGTAAACAACGCAGTACCGCTCCGTCAGGCGCAAGAGAGTATCGAGCTGCTCTTCCGAGGCATCGGTGTCGAGGGTGAATTGCAGCCGTATATTCTGGAAGCCGACGGGGACTTCCTTCGACACGCCAAGAGTCCCGCGGAAATCGAGATCGCCTTCCGCCTGCAGCGAGGCATCTCGCAACTCAATGCCGAGAGAGGTGGCCACGGCTTTCAGCGTCACCCCGGCACAGGCCACCAAGGCTTCGAGCAACATGTCGCCCGAGCACGCGCTCTGACCGCCTCCGCCGGTGGCGGGATGCAGCCCGGCCTCAACCATCGCTTTGCCCGTCTCGATCCTGCAACTGACACCTTCACCGAGACGTCCTTGCGCGCGCAGTGTGATCAGCGCGTCATCAGGTGCCTCGCGATAACGCTCTTTCAGTGGTGCCTGGGCGGACCTCAACTCTTCAGCCTTCATGACGCTCTCCTCATGATTGCCATGGATAATGGTCTTGGCCCAGCACGTGCCTTTGGCGGCACGGCCGCTGCAGGTCGTAAGCTGGCTCGAGCATGTCATGAGGATAGGCGAAAAGTTCTCAAGCCAGGATCTTTGCTACATTCATCCCCGACCACAAAACGCATCGGCAAACCGGAGCCCGCTCATGTCTCGTGCTATCGATATCCCCGCTGCCGACGGCACCATCGACGCTCATGTCTTCATGCCCGAAAACGCCGAAGGCCCGCTGCCGGCCGTGGTGCTGTTCACCGATATCGGTGGTGTGCGCCCCTGCTACCATGAGAAGGCCCAGCGGATCGCGGAAAACGGCTATGCCGTGTTGATGCCCAACGTTTACTACCGCGATGCGAGCGGCACCATCGTGCCGGAGGGCAAGTCCTTCCGCGACCCGGACGTGCGAACGACGCTAGTTGAGTATGCCAGCCACCTAACGCCCGAGGCACAATCCCGCGATTTCGCCGCGCTGTTGGAGTGTATTGAGAACGAGGCCGAATTCGCCGACGGCAAGTTGGGCGTGGTTGGCTATTGCATGACCAGTGCCTTCGCGCTGCGCATGGCAGCCGAACACCCCGGTCGCGTTGCCGCCGCGGCGGGTTTCCACTCGGCCCGGCTGGCGGAAGCCAACGACCCGAACAGTACTGTGAATGTGGTTGGTACCATCGATGCGCGCGTCTATTTCGGTCACGCCGACAAGGACGAGCTACTACCCCCCGAGCAGATCGCACGTATGGACGAGGCGTTGGCCAAGGCCGGCGTGCACTTCACCACCGAGCTCTACAAAAGGGCCGCCCACGGCTTCACGGCCAAGGACGCCCCTTCCTACGATGAGGCTGCCGATGCCCTGCATCACAAGCGGCTGGCCATGCTTCTGGAAGAGACGTTGTAGCGAAAGTGCGTCTTTTGCTCGTTGTTCTGCGGCCCCCTGTGAGTGGGGTCGCAGCATTATCGCCTCTTCGAAAGTCTCCGGGCACCCTGGCGAAGTCTACGCCACGCACCACCCAATAGCCTGGCAAACAGATCGGCCTTCACTCGGGCATTGCGCTGCTCAATTGCCCGCATTCTAGGGTCCGGGTTGTGGAAGGCCATCGTCTCCTCCTGCTGTCGCGAGCACGCTGGAAGCGTAGCATGCCAGGGCATCGCGCATGCTTCTCATGGTTGCACGACGGTCGCTTCTGCTAAAGGTTTGAGGCAAGATGCCGATAATTTTTCTTAGGACAAGCCTGTTCAGGGTCAGCAGAGCCGCAGTGGAGCCTACAGGGAATTAAAGATGGAACAGGGCGGTCTCAATGACGAAGTGCAACACCTGACCCATCAGGTATCGTGTTGCCATGCCTCATTGCTATCGCCACCTCACTGCTGAAGACCGAGCCGCCATCATGATGATGCGAACCACCCACTCGATCCGGGCCATCGCCGCTCACTTGGGGCGCGCGCCAAGTACCGTGTCACGGGAGCTTGCTCGCCATACGGTCGATGCCAGCAGAGGCTACGATGCCAGCCTGGCAGGCTATAGAGCTCGGTTGGCGCGTCACCGGCCACGTCAGCAACCAAAGCTGCATCCCGGCAGCGAGCTATTCGATTTAGTCGCCTATCTGCTGCGCCAGTACTGGTCACCGCAGCAGATCGCCAGCACACTGTCACTCATGTTTCCTGATGATAATCGCCGCCAGGTCTCCCACGAGACCATCTACAACGCGCTCTATGTGATGCCCCGAGGCTCTCTCAAGAAAGAGCTCATCGCCTGCTTGCGGCAGGGCAACGGCAAGCGTCGGCCGCGCAGCCGGGGTAAAGACCGGCGTGGCCAGATCCCGGACCTGGTTAGCATTCATATGCGGCCGCCCGAGATCGAAGACCGCCTGATGCCCGGCCACTGGGAAGGTGACCTGATCATGGGAGCCAACAACCGATCCGCTGTCGGCACGCTGGTGGAGCGCACCACGCGCCTGGTGATACTGGCCAAACTGGACGGCACGACGGCCACCGCCGCTGCCATCGGGTTCAGCGACAAGCTGAACGAGGTCCCACGCGCCTTGCGGCTCTCCATGACCTACGACCAGGGCAGGGAGATGATGCAGCATGCCGAGATCACACAACGGACCGGGACGGCCATCTATTTCGCCGATCCCCATAGCCCGTGGCAACGAGGCTCTAACGAAAATACCAACGGTTTGTTGCGGCAGTACCTGCCGAAGGGCACGGACCTGTCGGTCTATAGCCAGGAAGAGCTCGATGCCATTGCGGATTCCTTGAACACACGACCGCGCAAGACATTGGACTGGCGAACGCCTCTGGAAGTCTATTCCGAGGTGCTCAAGAAATCGGTCGCTGGACCGGGCACCCTTCAATAGTGTTGCGCTTGGAACTTGAGACCGCCCAGTATCTATGGTCATGACCATCTTGTCTTTCTTGCTCAGCCGGCAGCTTTCCCGGAACTTCGCTGACCAGAACTACAAATACAACGACGTTTACCACAGGGAGCATGGGGCTTTGTCATCGCTAAATACGAAATATGCCGTGCATTGGTTGACGGGGCAATTTTGTGAGCATCGCATGGAGTCGATGTTTCGCAGGTCTATGAAGGCGAGAGTGCGGTTCGAATCGCGTCTTTCGCTGATCCTGGTGGCCTTGATCTTTGGTATGTTTGCCATTACGGACTACCATCTTCTTGGTTTGACCAAAGAATATTACTTGCTTGTCACCATGCGCATCGTGGTGGTGAGTCTCTGCTTCCTCTTGGCGTTAATTATCGGGCGCTATGGGAACTATTTCAGTAAAAAATGGTTGCACGCTTTACCGCTATGGATACTTGCAACGGGAATCATTTTGATCGTTCCCTTGCGCCCCGAGAGCCTCACCACGCAGATAACCGCGGTGGTGGTAGCCACCATGGCCTTCTTTCTCCTGATTCCTAATCTGCTGACGGTGGTAACGTTTGCAAGCCTCTATCTGAGTGTTGGTTTTCTGGCCGCTGCAGTGCTGTTTGCGGATCTTTCGCCAGTGGTAACGCTTCGCTTGGCGCTGTTGTTGGTTATGACCAATATCGTGGGATTTTGTGCCCTGCTGCGTTTGGAAAACCTTCAGCGCAAGCAATTTGGTTTGCTGCAAAAGGAACGTAATCAAAATCGCCATCTGCTCAAGGAAATAGCGCTTCGAAAAGATCTGGAAGCTCAGTTGCGCATGGTCGCCGAGCGGGATGAGCTGACGGGATTGGATAGTCGAAGCCATTTCATGAAGCGGGCCAAGGCCTTGCTGCAGCGTTCGCGTTTGGAAAAGAAACCGTTCAGCCTTTTCATGATTGACGTCGATCACTTCAAGAAGATTAACGACACTTGGGGCCATACGCACGGGGATTGGGTGCTGACCAAGATCGCGGAAGCTTGTGCGCAGACTCTACGCCCTACGGATGTGATAGGGCGTTTCGGAGGTGAAGAATTCATCGTGGCCCTGCCGGACACCGGCCCCGACAACGCTCAGACCGTGGCGGAGCGCTTGAAGAAGAAAGTCGCCGAGCTTCCATTAAAGGAAGAAATGAGCGAGATGCGCCTAAGCGTCACCATCGGTATCGCTTTAGCGAGCACTGAAGACGCTGACCTTGATTCCTTGATCACGCGAGCGGATCATTCACTATACGTAGGAAAGCGCGACGGCAGGAACCGGGTAGTGATGAATCGTGAGGGGGCGGAAGAGGGATGAGCGGGTAGAAATCTAGGTACACCGCATAGCTCCAGCCATAATTACTTTTGCTAACCTGTTTCACTCGACACATAGAACTGTAAGTTTGTATCAAAAAATGTCCTCCGCTGCGAGAGCGATCTCCCAATGCCGAAGGAAAGAATCGAGTTGATCCTCAATCGGTACACGCAACACATTCGCTCGGCAGAGCCCCTTTGCTTGTGCCCAGGCCAACCTCGAAGGGCCGGGGGCAAGCTTGGCAATGAGTTCTTCGGCATCGTCGGGAGCATCTTCGGCTAGACTGTCGGCCAGCCCACAATTGACCGCCTGCGTACCGGTTAATGGCTCGGCCCGCATCAACATCCGTTCTGCCAGTCGACCTGTTGCACGGTGGCCTATCATCGCTGCCATGTCCGCGAATAGTCCTATACCGAGCATCGTCTCTGGAAAACGAAGTTTTGCCCGTGCCGCAATAATCGCTTGGTCAGCCGCAAGTACTAGCGTTGCACCAACTCCGACGGCATGCCCCTTCGCCAACACTGCAACCGGTACAGGAGCTGTGAACACTACTCGTCCCAGATGGAGAAAATCGGCGAAAGCCTGTCGGAGTTCCGTATCCGGCCGGTGAACACACCTTTCGCTGAGCCCCGACTTCGATGACGGTAGGTGTCCATCTATTGCTTAGTGGACACCTACCATGAGTGAGTTAAGCGTATGGGAGGCGCCTCGAAAGCGCCGCCGCTTTACAGCCGAGTTCAAGGCCATGATCGTCGAAGCGTGCCAACAACCCGGTGCCTCAGTGGCCGGCATCGCGTTGGAGCATGCCCTGAACGCCAATCTGGTCCATAAGTGGATCCGTGAGGCTCGGCGGTCGGCGCCGGTAAGTGATACTCCGGCGTTTGTTCCAGTGCCGATGGCAAGCACCGCCACACCCGCGGCGGGCCAGCATCGGGAAACCGAGCGTATTCGCCTTTCACTGCCGAGCCCCAAAGGCACGGTGACCATCGAATGGCCGGTGTCCGATGCGCAGAGCTGTCGGGCGCTGCTTCGGGATCTGCTGTCGTGATCCGTATCGACGAGATCTGGTTGGCCACCGAGCCGTTGGACATGCGCGCCGGTCCCGATACCGCCCTGGCTCGGGTGGTCAAGGTATTCGGTACCGCCCGGCCGCACTGCGCCTATCTGTTCGCCAACCGGCGCGGCAACCGCATGAAAGTGCTGATCCACGATGGCCTGGGGGTCTGGCTCTGTGCGCGCCGGCTCAATCAAGGCAAGTTCCATTGGGCCGGCAACTGGCACGGCGACCGGGTGGAACTGTCGCCGGAGCAAGTGACGGCACTGGTCCAGGGCCTGCCCTGGCAGCGCATCGGCCCGGCGGGGGCCATTTCGGTGCTGTAAGCCTCGTCGGCACATAAGGCGAACCCTGGCCATTCGATGATCCGCGCATCCCCTTGCCGCCGGCGGACTGGCATAATCGCCGGATGAACATGCCGCCCGACCTGTCTCAACTCTCTCCCGATCAGCTCCGCCACCTGGCGGCAACGCTGATGGCGCAGGTCGAGGAAAAGGATCGGGCGCTGGCACAGAGCCAAGAAACGCTACGCCACACCGAGCAGGTCAACCAGAAGCTGACCTATGAACTGGCGCTGCTCAAGCGCCACGCTTTCGGCAAGCGCAGCGAACAGCTCAACGTCTTGCAGATCAGCCTGCTGGACGAGGTGGTGGATGCCGACATTGCTGCCATCGAGGCCGAGTTGGAAGAACTCGCTACCCCGGCGACGGTGCCCGCCACCAAGCAAAAGCCCAAACGCCAGCCCGTGCCCGATGACCTGCCGCGTGTCGAGATCCGACACGAGCCCGACAGCGAGCACTGCACGTGCGGCTGCCAGCGGCGGCGCATTGGCGAGGAGATCAGCGAGAAGCTCGACTACACGCCAGGCGTGTTTACCGTCGAGCGGCATATCCGCGGCAAGTGGGTCTGCGACGCGTGCGAAACGCTGACCCAGGCACCGATGCCGGCCCACGTGATCGACAAGGGCCTCCCCACCTCGGGGTTGCTGGCCCAGGTGATGATCGCCAAGTATGCCGACCATCAGCCGCTCTACCGCCAGTCACAGATCTTTGCCCGCGCTGGGGTGGAGATCCCACGCTCCACCCTGGCGGAATGGATCGGCATCTGTGGCGTGCGACTGCAGCCGCTGATCGATGCCCTGCGCGAAACCCTGCTCACCGAACCGATACTGCATGCCGATGAAACGCCGGTGCCGATGCTGGCTCCGGGCAAGAAAAAGACGCACAGGGCCTACCTCTGGGCCTATGCCACCACGCCCTACGCCGGATTGAAGGCGGTAATCTACGACTTCGCGCCCGGCCGCAGCGGCCAACATGCCCGGGACTTCCTCGGCGAGTGGAAGGGCAAGCTAGTCTGCGACGATTACGGCGGTTACAAGCAGAGCTTTACCAACGGCGTGACTGAGATCGGCTGCATGGCCCACGCCCGGCGCAAGTTCGTCGACCTGCACGTGGCCGGCAAGAGCCAGATTGCCGAGCAGGCCATTGAGCTGATCGGCCAGCTCTACCAGATAGAGCGTGAGGCTCAGCCGCTGAGCGCGGAAGAACGCCAACAGCTACGTGACACCCGAGCGAGGCCTATCGCTGACACGCTGCACCGATGGATGCTGGCTCACCGCGAGAAGGTACCCAACGGCTCAGCAACGGCGAAAGCGTTGGACTACAGCCTGAAACGCTGGGCGGCGCTGACACGCTACCTGGACGACGGCGGGTTGCCGATCGACAACAACCGAGTCGAGAACCTAATTCGCCCCTGGGCACTCGGGCGTAGCAACTGGCTATTTGCCGGCTCACTGCGCAGCGGCCAGCGCGCCGCCAACATTATGAGCCTGATCCAGTCTGCCAAGCTGAACGGTCATGAACCGCATGCCTACCTGAAAGACGTGCTGGCTCGGCTGCCGACGCAGAAGGCCAGCCAGATCCACGAACTCCTACCTCAGCACTGGAAACCGGTCGACTGATCACTCGCAAAGGGTGATGGCCGGGCGCTTACGGAGTTCCTTCTCTGGGAGCAAGGCCAACGCAGCAAGATCGAAACCTGAACAAAAAAACCGCCCCTCGGCAGCACCTTTGAACAGTATTGGCTTTCCTCGGGCTATGGCAGCTTCGACCTCAGCCAGCAGTTCTGCAATACCTTCAGAGTCAAGAACATTATCTGCTCCATGCCCCACCCGTATTTCCGTTATGCCATTCATGCTTCTTTCCTCACCAATAAAGCAACGCAGGAAGCCATGAGGCTAGTCCTGAAAAACCATGGTAGCAGCCATGGGGCGTAGCAGCACGGTACCTGATTTGCAAGTGTTGCGCTTGGTCAATGCGACCCCCTACTCTTTACGATCCACAGTTTTAGCCAAAAAAGATATAGGAAAGTGCTTGCCATGAGCTACCAGTGCATTGAATTTTCGATAGATTGTGGCGTTGCCACTCTTACCCTAAATCGCCCAGAGAAGCTCAACAGCTTCAACGTGATGATGCATGAGGAGGTGTGGGAAGCCTTGGATAGGTTGAAGATGGATGAGGTGCGTTGCCTCCTGATTACCGGGCGAGGCCGAGGCTTTTCGGCTGGGCAGGACCTTTCTGAGCGCAAGCCTGGACCCAACGGTGAAGCACCAGATCTAGGCCAATCGTTGGAGGTCTATTACAACCCTCTCGTTCGCCGCCTACGCACCCTAACCGTGCCCGTGATTTGCGCCGTTAACGGCATAGCAGCTGGGGCCGGGGCTAACCTCGCGTTGAATTGTGACATCGTCCTGGCAGCACGCTCGGCGTGCTTCGTGCAAGCCTTTTGTAAGCTTGGCCTAGTACCAGACTCCGGTGGCACCTGGCTGTTGCCACGCCTCGTAGGGCGCGCTCGAGCACGCGGCCTGGCCCTGCTCGGGGATAGACTAGACGCTGAGCAGGCGGAGGCTTGGGGTCTTATCTGGAAGGTTGTGGATGATGAATACCTGATACAGGAGGCGATGGCTCTTGCTCGTCATCTAGCAACCCAACCAACACAGGGCCTTGCATATATCAAACAGGCGTTGGAGGCCGCCGAACGCAACGACATGGATGCCCAGCTTGATCTAGAGCGTGATCTGCAGAGAGCTGCAGGCCGCAGCACTGACTATCGAGAGGGGGTCGCTGCATTCAAAGAGAAGCGTACGCCCACATTCACAGGAAAATGACAAGCACTTGTTCCAGCCACCTATCGGCCCCCTAACACACGACCCCCTCTGCTTTCCATCTCACGCTAAGCGGCATTGGCCAGGGAGTCCTTTTGCATCGGATGCTAAGTTTGATCAGCATCGTCAATTTCCGCAGAGCAGAATTAACGTTCACGAATATGCTTTATGCTGCCTCTAGCACTACATCCGAAGGAGGGGGTGCTCTTGACAGTTTCTTCTGTGGTGCGGAATCCAGAAAGCGAATTTACTATGCTGGGTAGGAGAAAAATAATGTTCAAAAAGACTCTGGTATCAGGCGTGCTGGTGGCCACCATGGCCTTCGCTGGATCGGCACAAGCACGTCCAATGACATTGCTTTCCAGCTGGGAGGCCAGCTATAACGCGGTGCCGGTTTTCGCCGAAGGCTTCATGCAGGAGGTGAAGGAGCGTTCTGGTGGAGAATTAGAGATAAGCATGCGCGGTCCTGAGACCGTCTCGCCGTTCGAGCAGCTACAACCTGTCTCGTCAGGGATGTTTGACTTTTTATTTACACATGGCGCCTACCATCTGGGTGAGACGGCAATGGCATTCGGGATGGATGCCGTAAAAGATAACCCCGAGGAACGGCGTGAAAGTGGCATTTACGAATTGATCGACGAGCATTACCAGACAGAGCATAACCTGAAGCTAATTGGGGTATTTTCCGCTGCATCTGGTTACCATTTTCTTCTGCGTGACCCAATCGGAGAATCCGGTGACCTGAGCGGTATGAGCATTCGCGCTTCGGCCACTTATCACGATATGGTACAGGAACTCAATGGAGCAGTGGTAACCCTTCCTGCTAGCGAGATTTATTCAGCTCTGGATCGTGGTGTAGTGGACGGTGCCGCCTGGCCTGTGTTCGGTGCCATGGATTACTCTTGGTACGAGGTAGCCGATTACATGACTCGTCCCACCTTCGGTGTTACCAATCTCTCATTGTTCATGAACCTCGATAGCTGGGATGCCCTGCCCGAGAAGAATCAGGAGCTAATCCTACAGGTGGCGAAAGACTTGGAGATAAGTGGCCGTGAGCACTTTGAGACCCTTTGGGCCGAAGAGGATTCAGCCATGCAGGAAGCCGGTCTGGCAATCACCGAGTTTGGCCCTGAGACCGCCCCGCAGGTGGACGCGATTTTCGCCGACGGCATCTGGAAGCAAGTGCGTGAACGCTCAGGTTCGCTCGGCGCAGCTTTCCATGAACGTGCCGTAGAGGCTGGGCTGACTGCCGAATGAATACTGCCCGTCCTCAGGTACCGTTCCTGAGTCCTGTCGTGCGCGCGCTTATGCGCGCGCACGATAGCCTGACTCAGCTCAGCTTCTGGGGTGCCATGCTGGCCGTGTTATACCTGACGGTTGTGACCGGCTGGGGAGTGATAGGCCGCTACTTGCTGGGGTCGCCGGCTAGTTGGACCTACGACACCGCCACTGTGAGCTTCGCCCTAGTGACCTTTTTTGCCGCCCCCATGCTTACCTGGAAGATGGGACATGCCTCTATGAACGCAGTTGTTGAGGCTCTGCCGACAAGCGCCGCTCGTTGGATGCGACGCTTCACCATGCTGCTTGGTGCATCCGCCTGTGTCCTTGTTGCCTGGTACGCCGGCAACGAGACCCTTCGCCTGTATAACCGCGGCGTGATGATGATCGCTGTTACGCCGATTCCAAAGTGGTGGGTCATGGCGGCCTTGACCTATGGAGTGGCTAGTATGGCCCTGTACTTCTTCCGGCACCTCTTCGACAGCTCCTTGACTGCCGAAGCTACGCATAGTGAGAACAGCTGATGGAATGGTATGTTCTTATTTCGGCAGTGTTTTTTCTGCTTCTCGCGTTGTTCGCAACCGGATTGCCGATCTTCCTGTCGTTTTTAACTCTGAATATCTTGGGTATCTACCTGCTCAGGGGCAGCTTCGACGGCGTGACACTGGTAGTGAGTTCCATGCTCAATACTGGCACCAGCATGTCTTTGGCCGCTATCCCTCTATTCATCTTTCTCGGCGAAATTCTGTTCCGCTCAAGTGCGGTGCATATCCTTTTCAACGCCGTTGATGGCCTCATTGGAAATATACGCGCACGGTTATATGCGGTTAGCATCTTACTGTCGGCGGTATTCGGAGCACTCTCCGGTTCAGCCATGGCGGTCGCGGCCATGATGGGCGCCTCCCTTTTACCGGAAATGCGCAAGCGCGGTTATGACCGCAATCTCTCCATAGGCGCTATCCTTGCAGGGTCTAGCTTAGCTCCTATCATCCCACCCAGCGTGATGGCCGTAGTCCTTGGCATTCTTTCTGGGGTGTCCATATCCGGCCTTCTTGTTGCAGGCATTCTTCCTGGTCTGTTGCTCGCTTTAGCCTTTTTCGTCTACGTGGTGATCCGGGGTTGGCTGAACCCTTCACTAGCTCCGGTAAGCCAGCAAACTTCGTTGCCAGGGCGGGAGCGGGTAACGCTTTTTCTACGTGCTCTTCCTTTCCTGCTGATAATAGTCACTATTCTGGGACTGATCCTGGCAGGTGTTGCTACGCCCACGGAGTCGGCAGCCATGGGCTGTATCGTTGCAATGGTCATATGCTCGGTATTCGCTAAGCTAGACTTAAAAGCTCTGTTCGAGGCCGTGCGCGCCACTGCATGGATAACAGGAATGATCATGGTAATCATGGTCAGCTCCGTATCTTTCAGTCAGGTTTTGAACATGAGCGGTGTGACCTTCGAACTCGTCGCGTGGGTCACTGAGCTAGATATTTCACTAGTGCTAATGTTCATCGCCTTGATGGCATTACCCTTCGTACTCTGTATGTTTATCGACCAGATCGCGCTCATGATCCTGCTAGTGCCTCTGTACCAGCCTATTGTCGATGCTTTGGGATTCGACCCTATGTGGTTCTGGGCGATCTTTCTTATCAATATGTCGATAGGCGGCATTACTCCACCGTTTGGTTATACCTTATTCGCCTTGCAGGGCGTGGCAAGCGATGTGCCTATCCAGGCCGTCTACCGCTCGGTGTTGCCCTTCATTGCAATCTTCGGCTTTGTCGTTGTGATACTGGCCCTGTTTCCTCAGATCATTCTGTTCCTACCTTCGCTCCTGTAGCAGCCAAAGGAAAACTCACTATGGATCTTGGAATTTCCGGACGGACCGCACTCGTTCTAGGTGGCACACAAGGCCTGGGGCTGAGCTGTGCTCAAGCTCTGGCCGCCGTTGGCGTCAAGGTGGTCATTAATGGCCGCGATCCGGAGCGTGCCGCTAAGACCGCGGAGAGTTTCGGCGCCACAGCGGTAGTTGGAGATGTATCCCGGCCCGAAGAGCGTCGCCGCATCGTCGAAGAGGCTAGCGCCATTGGTCCGATCAGCATTCTGGTCACCAACGCCGGAGGCCCACCTCCCGGGCCAGTAGAAAATCATAATCATGAGGCTTGGCTTAAGGCCCTTGAGACCAACATGCTTGCCGCCCTGGATTTTGCCGTTCAGTGTCTGCCAGTGATGAAAGAGGAAGGCTTTGGCCGCATCGTCAACATCACCTCATTCACCGTACGCGAACCTTATCCCAACATGGGCCTTGCCACTGGCGTGCGCGCTGGCCTGACTGGCGCCATGGCTAGCCTTTCCAGGGAAGTCGCTGAAACAGGTGTCACCGTCAATAACCTACTCCCTGGGCTGATGGATACCGGTGCGCTGCATCGCGTTTACTCCGCTCAGGCAGCCAGAGAGGGCATCAGCGAGGAAGCCGCCAAGGCGCGCATGGCTGAGTCGGTGCCAATGCGCCGACTAGGCCTTCCTGATGATTTTGGGCAGGTCTGTGCATTCCTCTGCTCACGTTATACCGCCTATATGACCGGCCAGAACATTACCGTGGACGGCGGCCTGTCCCGCTCGTTGCTTTAACGTACCTCTAATCCGCAGGAGCAAGCATGAAAGCGATGGATTCCTCCGAGCTTACCCTCGGCGTGGTCGGCGCCGGCGCTATGGGCAGCGGCATTGCCCAAGTAGCAGCAGTAGCCGGCATCCGCGTATGGGTTCACGATGCCCGTGAGGGTGCCGCTGCCGAGGCCTGTGAAAAAATTCGCGATCGCTTCGCAAAGCGCGTCGCCAGCGACAAGATGAGTGCTGCGGATGCTGAGGCAGCCGGTGCTTGCCTGTCGCCAGCCTCTAGCTTGAGCGACCTGGCTGACTGCGACGTAGTGATCGAGGCCATCGTCGAGAAACTGGAGGTGAAGACCGCCCTGTTCTCCGAGCTGGAGGAGCTACTGGGTGAGGACGCTATCCTCGCATCGAATACTTCCTCGCTCCCCATTGGCGCGATCAGCGCCGGGCTCAAGTGCAAAGAGCGAGTGGCTGGGATGCACTTCTTCAATCCTGTCCCGGTGATGAAGCTGGTGGAAGTGATCCGCGCCCCCGATACCTCGGAGGCGGTGATGGAGGCCCTAATCGAGCTAGGCCAACGCCTCGGCCGTACGCCGGTGGTGGTCAAAGATACGCCTGGCTTCCTAGTTAATTTCGGTGGCCGCGCCTACACCACTGAGGGCCTCGCTTTGGTACACGAGGGTGTGGCAACACCGGCTCAAGTGGATGCCATCATGCGCGATGGCTTCGGTTTTCGCATGGGCCCCTTCGAGCTGATGGATCTCACGGGGGTTGATGTGAACTTCCCTGTTACCCAATTTGTCCACGAAAGCTTCTTCAATGACCCGCGACTGCGCTCTACGCCGCTGCACCGCTACATGCTGGACACCGGTCAGTTGGGCCGTAAGACAGGCCGCGGCTTCTATGACCACAGAAAAGGTGTGCTCCCCCCTTTGCCCGACTCCGAGGCCAGCGCCGAACCAGCCACGGAGGTGTTTGTACACGGAGAAGCACCCAAGCTCACTGCCCTAGTCGAGGCCTGTGGCGCTTCTGTGCTAAAGAGCGACGATGGCCGGGCACCAGTGCTAGCTGCCCCAGTCGGCGAGGACGCTTCAGCCTACGCAGCTCGCCATGGGCTTGATCACCGTCGTTTGGTTTGCGTGGACACGGTGACCAACTGCGAGAAACGGGTGACACTGATGGCTGCCCCCGGCAACGATGCTGAGTTGGTGATGTCCGTTGTAGCGCGATTTGCTCAGGGCAGGCGAGTGAGCCTAATCGGCGATTCTCCAGGTTTCGTTGGCCAGCGTATCGCTGCTATGGTGGCTAATCTTGGCTGCGAGATGGCGCAGATGGGGCTTGCTAAAGTTGAAGATATTGACTTAGCACTGCGGTTAGGACTGAACTATCCTCTTGGACCCTTGGAGCTAGCCGATCACTTGGAGCCGGGAGTGATTTTCCGTATCTTGGAGCAGACTCAACTTCTCAGCGGCGATGATCGCTATCGCCCTAGTCAGTGGCTGCGGCGGCGCGCACAGCTGGGATTGCCTGCGCGCACGACCTAAGAGTCCCTATGACCTCAGCCCGGCTGCGAGTCGTAGCTAGGGCTGATTGCCGCCGCCGCCTCCTGCAGCGCATCTGTAAGGGTGCTGCGCATCGACTCCTCGCCCACGCTTCCGGTAGCAACAGGAATAGTTAGCGCAGCCAGTTCACCCTGAATCTGCAATGCGACGGCGACCCCTCCGATCCCCTTCTGCCAAGTATTCCGCACCACCGCAACGTCCGTCGCCTCACATTCTTCTAGAGCGCTATTGAAGACGGTAGGATCCTCGCCACGTCGGGCTATATCGGCTCGTATGCGTGTTGCGACGGACCGCTTCTCCTTCTCGGGCAGAGATGCAACCATAGCGATTCCTGATGCAGAGACCGCGAGTCGCAAGCGACCACCGGTTGCCAGACGCACCGCAACTAAATTCACCCCCTGTACCACTTCCATGAAGGTGGAGTAGAGGCCATCGCGAACGGCCAGAGTCACAGTCTCCCCTGTCTGCTCACTAATGCTCTTCAGGTAAGGGCGTGCACGGTCAAGTAGTGACATTCCTGCGAGCACAGGGTAGCCGAGAATGAGGTTCTTTGGCGTCAGCTCATAGGTACGCTGTGAAGGGCTGCGGCGGATATAGCCGAGTACCGTTAGAGAATGCGTCAGACGGCTTACAGTGGAAGGAGGTAGGTCGACTATGGTGGAAATTTCGCCATTTCCCAAGGGTTTTCGGGCGCGGGATAGGCATTCGAGTATGGCGAATCCACGCGCTAGGGCATCTACAAGCTGACGGTCTTCACGTGGCATCTTGGCTCTCCCAGTATTCCGGTGTGCGGAAATTGTTTTTGCTCACATGCTTTAAGATTAGCAAAAGTCGAGCGCCAACTGCGAGGTTCTCGGCACGCTGAAAATAATCAATGAGGATCTTGAGATGCTTACCGGGGACATGCTGCGTCGCGCTGCCGAGCGCTTCCCAAACAAGCCCGCCATCCTCTGGCAAGGCACGGAACTCAAATATCGCGAGCTGGACCGTGCGGCTAATCGGTTCGCCAACACACTGATCGATTACAGCCTTCAGAAGGGAGCGAAGGTTGGCATTTTGAGCCGCAACCGCATCGAGTACGGAACTGTTTTCTTCGGTTCGGCACGAGCTGGCACAGTACTCGTAAATATTTCTGTGCTCTATTCGCCTGATGAGCTGACTTACGTCCTGGACCAGGCAGATGTGGAGCTGCTCTTCTACGAGGATGCGCTAGCCGAGAAAATCGACGCCGTTCGTGAGCGCCTGCCCAAGCTCAAGCAGGTAGTGCGTCTGGGCGAAGGTGGACAAGATCCGCTGTTCGAAGCCTTCATTGCCGAGGGGGCAGATGACTATCCGCAGGTGGAGATTGAAGAGGACGATCCCTTCTGCATGACGTATACCGGCGGGACTACTGGCCGTCCCAAGGGTGTACTCTGCAGCCACCGTAATCGTGCCATCACCGCCCATACGGTGATGGTGGAAGAAGCTCTCGACGAGCGCGATGTGGTTGGCATCGTTACCCCTCTGTTCCATGTCGCGGCCCTGAACATCATGTTCCAGCCGGCGGTCCTGGCCGGTGCCACTTGTACCTTCTTGAGCCAATGGAGCGTGCCCGACTTCGCCAGCATGGTGCACGATACCAAAATGACGGCTGCGTTCATGGTACCCACTCAGGTATCGATGATCATGAAGGATCCTGACTTCGACGCTGCCCCGTACGAGAGTTGGCGCAAGCTCTCGTTCGCCGGCGCCCCAATGCCGGACTGGGTTCAGCGATCAATGCTTAAGCATCTGCCCAAGGTGGAAATGATCCAGACCTATGGCCAGTCGGAGATGGGAGTGCTCACCGCTCTGAGGCCTTGGTACTTGCCAGAAAAGCTGGGTTCGATTGGCCGTCAGGCTTACAACGTGGACCTCGCCCTGCTTGATCCTAACGGTGAGCCTGTTGGCCCCGGGGAGGTAGGCGAAATCGCTTCCCGTGGCGAAAACGTGATGCTCGAATACTACAAGGAGCCCGACCAGACTGCCGCCTTCTGGCGCAACGGTTGGGCTTTAACAGGCGATCTAGGTGTGATGGACGAAGACGGCTTCGTCACCTTGGTTGATCGCGCCAAGGACATGATCATCTCCGGCGGCGAGAACATCTATCCCAAAGAGATCGAGAATGTCATCTATGAGCATCCTGCCGTAGCGGAGTGTGCAGTGTTTGGCATCCCCGACGACAAGTGGGGTGAAGTTCCGGCAGCCTATGTCTTGGTCAAACCTGGTGTCGAAGTCAAGGAGGAGGAGCTGGTCGAACTATGCGCCGATCGTCTCGCTCGCTTCAAGCGTCCGCGGTTGGTGAAATTCGTCGACAGTTTCCCTAAAACCCCCATCGGTAAGATACAGAAGAACGTCTTACGCGAGAACTACTGGAAAGATCGGGAGAAAAAGATATGAGCGAGCGCTACTCAGACTATCAACGCCTGAAGTTCGATCGTCCGGCGGAGCGAGTCCTGCGGATCACCATGGACAATCCAGGCAGGCTGAACTCTGCCGATAGCATCATGCATGGAGAGTTGGTGCGCGTCTGGCGCGACATCGACGCTGATCCGGACATCAGCGCAGTGATCATACGCGGCGCCGGTGAGGCATTCTCATCAGGCGGTGACCTAGATCTGGTCGAGGAGATGAGTAGGGACTTCGGTACCTTGACCCGGGTCTGGAAGGAGGCTCGCGACCTCGTTTACAACATAGTCAACTGTTCAAAGCCAGTGGTGTCGGCGATGGACGGCCCGGCCGTAGGCGCCGGCCTGGTAGCTGGGCTGCTGGCTGACGTTTCCATCGCCTCGCGCAATGCTCGCATTATCGATGGCCACACCCGCCTAGGCGTTGCTGCCGGCGATCACGCCGCTATCGTTTGGCCGTTGTTGTGCGGCCTAGCTAAGGCTAAGTATTACCTGATGATGTGCGAGCCGGTGAGTGGTGAAGAGGCCGAGCGTATCGGACTGATCTCGCTGGTCACCGAGCAGGAGGATCTGCACGACAGGGCCCTGGAGGTGGCGAAAAAGCTCGCATCCGGCTCGCCCACGGCAATCCGCTGGACCAAATACGCACTCAACAACTGGCTGCGTATGGCAGGCCCGACCTTCGATACCTCGCTGGCTCTGGAGTTCATGGGCTTCAATGGCCCCGACGTCCAGGAGGGGCTGAAGTCACTGCGTGAGAAACGCAAGCCTGACTTCGACAAGGACTGCCCACTATAGGAGGGGTTATGAGAGACGCCTATATCTGCGCCGGCACGCGCACTCCCATCGGTCGATACGGCGGCGCCCTGGCGACGGTTCGCCCAGACGACATGGCCGGCCAGGTGCTACGGGCCCTGATGGAGCAGGTACCAAGCCTGCCAGCAGAGGCGGTGGAAGACGTTATTCTCGGCTGCGCCAATCAGGCTGGCGAGGACAACCGTAACGTAGCCCGTATGGCGGTGCTGCTCGGAGGTCTTCCCGACACAGTCCCTGGCACTACCGTGAACCGTCTTTGCGGGTCGGGAATGGATGCGGTCGGCATGGCCGCCCGCACCATCTGTACCGGCGAGGCCGAAGTAATCGTGGCCGGCGGTGTAGAGTCCATGACTCGCGCCCCCTTTGTGATGGGCAAGGCTGACACCGCTTATTCCCGCCAGGCAGAGATTTTCGACACCACCATAGGCTGGCGTTTCGTCAACCCATTGATTAAGGCCCCGTACGGCATCGATTCTATGCCGGAGACGGCAGAAAACGTTGCCGCCGAGTTCTGCATTAGCCGCGAAGATCAGGACGCCTTCGCTCTGCGCAGCCAGCAACGGGCTGCCGTCGCCCAACGTAGCGGCCGGTTAGGACGAGAAATTACCCCGGTAGAGATCTCGCAGCGCAAGGGAGATCCGGTGCAGGTTAGCGTAGATGAGCATCCGCGCGAGACTACCTTGGAGAAGCTCGCCAGTCTGGCGACGCCGTTCCGCGCCGACGGCTCGGTGACAGCCGGCAACGCTTCAGGGGTCAACGACGGCGCTGCGGCACTGCTGATTGCCTCGCCCGAGGCGGTAGAACGCTATGGCTTGCAGCCATTAGCGCGGGTACGTGGGATGGCGACTGCCGGCGTACCACCGCGCCTCATGGGTATCGGCCCGGCACCAGCCAGCCGGAAGCTGCTCGATCGCCTGGGCCTAGGGATCGGTGATATCGATCTGGTGGAGTTAAACGAAGCCTTTGCCGCACAAACTTTGGCAGTGCTGCGTGAGCTAGGGCTTCCGGATGATGCGGAACATGTAAATCCCAACGGCGGGGGCATCGCCCTGGGCCACCCGCTGGGCATGTCTGGCGCCCGGCTAGTCCTGACCGCGGCCTTAGAACTGCAGGAGCGGTCTCTGGATAAGGCGCTGTGCACCATGTGCATTGGCGTCGGTCAGGGTATCGCCATGGTCATCGAGAGAGCGAGGTAACTATGAGCGAATCACCCAAGCAGGTCCTACTGGAGCGTGTTAGTCCCGCTATTGCCATTGTCCGCCTCAACCGGCCAGAAGTCCGTAACGCTCTCAATCTTACCGTGCGTCAGCAGCTAGCCGAGATCTTTCGTAGTCTGGTCGAAGATCGGGAGCTGCGATGCGTCATCCTCACCGGCAACGAGGAGAGCTTCGCCGCCGGAGCCGACATCAAGGATATGTCGCAAATCGACGCGGTAGAGTTTTATCACCGCCACACCGAGCGACTCTGGGGCGCTGTGGGGGAATGTCCAGTGCCGGTAATTGCCGCGGTCAATGGCTTTGCCCTCGGCGGGGGGATGGAGCTGGCCATGCTCGCCGATATCATCATCGCCGGACGCGGCGCTCGTTTTGGTCAGCCGGAGGCCAAGGTCGGCATCATGCCAGGAGCTGGTGGCACCCAGCGTCTGGTGCGGGCAGTTGGTAAGTTCCGCGCTATGCGGATGTGTTTGACCGGCGAGATCATTCGCGCCAAGGAGGCCTACGAAATGGGCCTAATCAGCAAGCTGGTCGACGATCACGAAGTGATGAAAGAAGCTCTAGCGATGGCCGAGCAGATCGCCGAACTGCCGCCTATTGCCTTGGCGCAGATCAAGGAGGCTATCTTGTACGGGGCAGATGCCCCGCTGGGGTCCGCCTTGGCCTTAGAGCGCAAAGCCGTGCAGCTCCTTTTTGCCACCCAAGATAAAAAAGAAGGCATGGCAGCGTTTCTTGAAAAACGCAAGCCGCATTATAAGGGTACTTAAAGAAATTCAGCTGCAGGACTCGGTGAACTGTACTAATGAAGGCTCACTATTTTGACTTGGGCTGCCTTTTGGCCTTAACCATTTCTCACAATAGAGGGCTTCTCGCTCGACTGGCGGCACAGCTGTCGCACTGGTACGTTAGTCACCAATAAGGTGGGATATTCGATCTCTTGGTAGAACCATCCAAACTGCCCGCACACACCGGTCAATGTTGCTTATAATGTGATCAAGCATCTCGGGAAAGGGCTTCCTCAGCAAGCACGGCGCTCCCAAAGGGGGCGTCGTGCGTTAAAGTAAACGACGGTATTTTTTACAGCCTCGGTCGTAAGACAGCACCTTTCTTACCCAATCATTCATAATCCCACCAACTCCACCTTACCCCAATCTCCATCCACCGAGTCGAGCAGCTTGCTTAGCGCTGGGCTCTGGTAGGTTACGTGCGGGTCTTCCCAGCGCAGGCGTACGCTTTGGTGCAGGCAGGGCTCTGGGGTGCGGTGTTGCGAGCGGCGCATGATCTTGTAGAAGCCTTTGTACTCGTCATGCTGCCGGCCGTTGTGGTGCGGGGTCATCGAGGCGACGAAGTGCGGCTCGAGGACGAGACCGAACCGCTCGGCTTCGGTGACCATCCATTGGCCGGCGTAGTCGCCGAGTTCGCGCTGCGGGTAGCCGCCCCCGATATCGGTGTGCACGCCGGCGAACCACACCTGCTTCAGGTCGATGCCGGGCTTGGCCGACCACAGCGTGGGCTCGAAGTCCTGGCGGTTTTCGTCGATGGAGACGGCATGCCGGGCGTGGCGGATGATGCTGCTGGGCTCGGTGTCGTGGAACAGGTAGCGTTCGGTGCCCAGGGTACCGAGGAAAGGGGCGGGTATGCCGAGGGCGCCTACGGTATCCCACACACCGAGGAATTCGATGGGGGTGATATCGGCTACGGCGTAGGCGCGGCGGAAATCGATGGATCTCTCGGCACCGGGTGCCGAGCTTCGTGCGCGTTGCCGGTAGAGTTGGTAGGCTTCGGGGATGCGGTCGGCGTAGAGCCGGAGCAGCACACCGCAGTTGCGGATGAGCCCGGCCAGGGAGCGTACGCTGTAGGCCCCGCGGCTAAAGCCGAACAGGAAGAGCTGATCACCGGGCTCGTAGTTGTGCACGATGAAGCGATAGCAATCCATGATGTTCTTGTCGATACCGGCGCCGGTGGCACCACCGCGAATGCTGTCACCCTCAGTGCCCACGCCCCAGTCGTAATAGACGATCTGCTTTATGTCGTTGTCACAACAGGGCGCGATGCCGCGTGCCAGGCGCAACACATGCGTGGCGGTGTTGCTTTCCGGGCATTGCCAAGTGCCATCGGCGCAGATGACGATGCGTTTCACCCCGCCATTTCTCCCTCACGTTTTTACTTAACGTAAACGTAACGTTGTGAATGCGCTATATCATCTAGCCCGAAAAAGGCCTCCGTCGTCTTGATTGAGGTCATGGCTTACGTGCATGTAGTGAATGGCTTACAACGTTGGGTTAAGGCAGGTGTCGTCGTCAAAATAACGCTGCGACAATCATCGCGCACATGACAAAGAGGCAGACGATGCCTACGCCATAGGCGACCGTGCGCCAAGGCTGCAGGGCCGACAGATAAAACACCGTGTGCAGGTAGCGCGCCACCGTGAACAGGAGGAACAGCCAGGGCGCCAGGCTCGGTGAGGCTTCCACCCAAACATAGACAACGCCAAGGGCGAGGAATATCGGAATGTTCTCGAGGTCATTGCGCCAGGCATTGGCGGCACGCTGAACCTGGGGTAACTCCTCTGTGGCGGCTTGCCGCCCGACGAGGGCAGCGTCTTCAGGAGTCTTGAAGGTTCGCTTGCCGATTCTGTGATAGCCCTGAAACAAGGAAATGGAGAACATTTTCACGAACAGTAGCACCGTAGAGACGGCGTACCAGTGCACGACTTCATTCATATGATCTACCTTGTTGGACTCGACCTTCATGCCATGAACGGGCGAGGAACATGCCCCTTTTTCCAGAGAGAACATGCAAGGCTTGCTGTGCCTTGCTAGCCTGAGATTCCGGCGATTTCAGCCTGGCGAAATAGCGCAGGAATTCTTTCTTCAAGCTGGGCTCATCGGATCATGGCTCGAACATAGTTGCTACGTGTCAGTGAGCTGGCGCAACACTTGAGCATACCAAGGTTACTCTTCATACGGCTCATCGGTGCGCGGGGCGTTCGGCAACTGCTCATCGAGCGACTGCCGGTACTTGATGCAGCCCCTGATGAATTCCGACCATTCCGGTACCACGGGAACCGGGTCTGTCTTGTCGGGCAACAATTTCCACAGGGCAGGATGGTGCCAGCACAGCTCGTGCCGGCTACAGTCGCGATGCTCACGGATGCCCTGACGTAGCCGCTTGGCTTCTTCGATCAGCTCTTCGCGGCTCATTCTCTCGAGGTCTTCGTCCATGAGCGCTCCCCCTGGTTTTCTCATACGGTTTGGCCGCACCATCTGCAGCAGTATGGCTTAGCTAGCGGCAGCGGGCATACATGAAGCATGCCCTAGGCTCCGGACCGTTATTAGGATGCAAGGCGTACTGTTCGAGTCGCCCTTATCTCGAGAAGCCCACTTTTTCCCATAGGCGAGCGGAAGCCTGATTTTCGACATCGCATGCGGCCTGAACCCGGTAACACTCGGGCTGTGCCAGGCAGCGCTCAGTCAGCTCGGCAAGCGCTTCTGTCATGATGCCTTGCCCCCAGAATTGGCCCGCCAGGGCATAGCCCATATCGACCATATGACCCTTGGGCCCTATATCGAAATGGCGCTTGAGCCGGAAGTCCAGCGCATCATGCTGCTGGACGGGCCGGCCGTACTCGGCGATCCCTCGCAGTGGCCCAACCAGAATGCCTGCCTGTTGCGCACGACGCAGACCCTCCAGGCGCTCATCGATGAGGGCACAGTCAAGCCGGTGGATGCGGAGGCCGCTGCTCGGTTGATCAATGGCGCGGCGCTCAACGCTGCCCTGTGGATTACTGCCGCCGAGGATCCCCGCGCCGTTCTTCCCAAGGCCGTCGAGGCGTTTCGTCAGCTCGCTGCCGGCTTGCTACGAGCTGAGCGGTAGCGTCGCAACGGACATGCCTCCATTTCAACGGGATCCTTCACGAATGGGTGCACGTTGCCGTTGCTCGGCCCGAAAGAGACTCGCAGCTCCAGTGCAAAGCAGGAGGGAGCCAACCACGATCAGAGGGGCAAGCGCTTGTGCGGCGGGCTCCGTCCAGAAAAAAACCGCACTGTTCCTTGCTTTGGTCCTGTCCTCCGGTGTTGCCCTTGCCGAAATGGGCGCAGAAGAGCTGATTCCGCCCTCTGCTTACTCGAACGCCTCCGGCCAGAATGGCTTCGAACAAATGGACCATGATGGCGATGGTCGTATTTCCCATGAAGAGGCCAAGGCGGGCAGCCTGCCTGAAGTCTTCGTCATCCTGGACCGCGACCATAACGGTGCGATCTCCCGCCAGGAGTTCAACTTCCGCCCGCGGTGATCGCTGGCTCGCCACAGGTTAAAACCTGAATATGAAGAAGGGAGGCCTGGGCCTCCCTCCTTCATTTGCTGCCGCCAGTTTCGCCTGTTCACTCATGCTGCAGAATATTGATGAGCTTGCCGAATGGATCGCGGACATAGAACCGCCTCACGCCCCAGGGTTCGCTGACAGGCCCGTATTCGATAGGTACGCTCGCCTTCTCGAAGCGTGATAGCGCCGTTTCGATATCGTCGACTTCGATTGAGAGATCCGGCACGGGGGTGCCCGAGCCGCCTTCGGTGCCGAAGCTCACCTGAACCATCATTCTTTCATCCGAGCCGTACGTTCGAAACCAGCCGTGATCCATGAACAGGTCGAGGCCCAGGATTTCTCCATAGAAAGCGGCCGCCTTGTCGAAATCCGACGTCGCCGTGTTGGACATGATGCGTTTGACCTTCATGCGTTACCTCGTTCTTGTTGGAATGCTCGGATCGTTCGCACTAAAGCTAGTGGCATCGCGCGGGCCGTGCCACTCGTGTGCGCGCAGGTCGATGCATTGGGGCAAGACTGAAGGCCTGCAATTGTACTGCTTTGCATCAAACACTATTCCTATATAGCTCGCCCATTGTGTTGGCCCCGGTTTGCCCCAAAATGGAAGAGACCGCATCGCACCCAAGGAGACTCCGATGAGCGGCACCCTTTATCGTCTTGCTGCCTTTACCGACAACCCCAACGGCGGCAATCCCGCCGGGGTGTGGCTGGGAGAGGCGTTGCCCGAGCCGGCTGAAATGCAGCGCATCGCCGCCGAGGTGGGCTATTCCGAAACCGCTTTCATCGCACCTACCAACGGTGAGCGGCGCACGGTGCGCTACTACAGCCCCGAAGCGGAGGTGAGCTTCTGCGGCCACGCCACGGTAGCCAGCGGCGTGTTGCTTGGGCAACTGAGCGGAGCGGGCAGCTACATGCTGGATACGGCGGTGGGCGAGGTGATGGTCACGGTCAACCAGGTAGATGGGGAGTGGCAGGCATCGCTGGTATCGGTTACGCCGGAATTTCGCCCCGCCGCACCGGAGCTGGTCGAGCAGGTGCGTGAACTGCTCGGCTGGCAGGCCGAGGAACTCGATCTCGAGATTGCGCCCGCACTGGCCTATGCCGGGGCCTGGCACTTGGTACTGGCGTGCCAGGAGAAAGCGCGCCTCGAACGGCTCGAATACGACTTCGAAGGGCTCAAGGCGCTGATGCTGCGCGAGGGCCTGACCACGCTGCAACTGGTGTGGCGCGAGGGCGAAGGCGATTTCCACTCGCGCAACCCGTTCCCGGTGGGCGGCGTGGTGGAGGACCCCGCCACCGGTGCGTCGGCCGCCGCCCTGGGTGGCTACCTGCGCGACGCCGGCCTGCTCCAGGCGCCCGCCCAACTGACGATCCGGCAGGGCGAGGCGATGGGGTGGCCCAGCCGCCTGCAGGTGGATATTCCGCTCTCGGGTGGCATCGTCGTAACCGGGCATGCCGTCTCGCTGGAGGCCTAGCCGCGCTCAGCCGGTTGGTAGCTGCCGGCGTCGGCGGCGAAGCTGATCGACAGGCGGTTCCAGGCGTTGATGGTGCAGATCGCCAGGGTGAGGTCGGTCAGTCTTTTCTCCGAGAAGTGCTCGCGAGTGGCCTCGTACAAGGCATCGTCGATGCCGTTCCCGGCAATCAGGGTGTTGGCCTCGACCCAGGCCAGGGCGGCGCGCTCACGCTCGGTGTAGAAGGGCGTTTCGCGCCAGGCGCTCAGGGCGTACAGCCGCTGCTCGGTTTCGCCGCCCTTGCGCGCGTCCTTGGTGTGCATGTCGATGCAGTAGGTACAGCCATTCATCTGCGAGACGCGGGTATAGACCAATCCCAGCAGGCCGTCGCCCAGTTCGCCCTCTTGGGCTGTCTTGTGAACGTGATTCTGCAGGTCGAGCATGGCCCTGAGGCCGGCGGGGCTGGCGGAGAAGTAGTTCATGCGCATGGGTGGGACTCCGTAAGGGGGTGGAAGCCCCACCCTAGCCGGTGAATCACGGGCAGAATTGTAGATTTTCGACCCGGCGGCTCAGTGCAGCTTCATGCGCGGTCGAATGAAGCGGTTGAGCCCGTCCGAGAGCAGGATGAGCGCCGTCTTGGCCGTGCCGTGGATGGCGCGCTGGTGCATGCGGTAGAGCGAGGCATAGAAGAACTTGGCCAGACGGCCCTCGATGAACAGACTGCGCGCCGAGGCGCCGCGCATCAGGCTGCCGATCGCCTCGAAGTGAGCCAAGGAGATGAGCGAGCCGCGGTCACGGTAGCGGAACGGCTTGAGCGTGCCGCTATCGAGCCGGGCCAGCAGGTTCTTGTAGAGCCGCTGGGCCTGCTGGTGAGCGGCCTGGGCCCGCGGCGGCACCACGGTGCCGTCCGGCTGTGGGCAGCTGGCGCAGTCGCCGAAGACGAAGATGTTGGGGTCGTCGACGCTCTGCAGTGTCGGCTCGACCTTGATGCGCTGGTTGCGTTCCAGAGTCAGCCCCAGTTCGCGCAGCATGTCGGGCGCCTTGATGCCGGCGGCCCAGACGTTGAGATCGGTCTCGATGCGCTGATCGTCGGCGGTGACAATGGCGCCTTCCTCTACGCACACCACACGGGTAGCGGTATGTACCTGTACGCCGAGGCGTTCCAGCTCGGTGCGCACGGCGCCGCGAATACGCTCGGGCAAGGCCGGCAGAACGTCCGGTGCCGCTTCGATCAGGTGGACTTCCAGGTGGCGGCTGTCCATCTCGGTGAAGCCGTAGCTGTGCAGCATGCGCGAGGCATCGTAGAGTTCCGCCGAAAGCTCCACCCCGGTGGCACCGGCGCCAACGATACCTACGGTCAGCCGTGGGTGATGACGCCGCTCGGGGGCGCTGTAGCGCAGGAAGGTATTGAGCATGTCGTGGCGGAACGCTTCGGCCTGGGCCGGGCTGTCGAGAAAGTGGCAGTGCTCGGAGACACCGGGTGTGCCGAAGTCGTTGCTCACGCTGCCCAATGCCAGCACCAGGAGGTCGTAATCCAGGGTGCGCGCCGGTAGTACTTCCTGGCCGTGGTCATCGAACACCGGCGCCAGGCGCAACTGGCGGGCATCGCGGTCGAGGCCCTCGAGCGTACCGCGCTGGAAGCGGTACCCATTGAGCTGAGCATGGCTCTGGTATGAGATCTCGTCGATGCTGGAATCGAGCGCTCCGGTGGCGACCTCGTGCAGCAGGGGCTTCCAGATGTGGGTCGTATTGCGGTCTATCAGGGTGATCTCGGCCTTGCCGCGTCTGCCCAGGCGCCGACCGAGGCGTGTGACCAGCTCCAGCCCGCCGGCACCGCCGCCGACGACCATGATGCGCGTTCTGTCCATGTATGACTCCGCTAGTATGAAAGATTAGGTAATTGAGAAATGGTCCCCCTACTCTACAACTGGACGATGAGGATGGTTGGACTTTTTGCTTACCTACATCCGCGCTCAGGCATGCTGTGAATGGCCGCCTCGGGTGGTTCACCCTTTGCTGGAGAGGCTTCGAACATGAGTGGAGTTTCCCAGCCTGACCTGGCTGGCAGCATCGGCATTGGATATTTTCGGCCTGCGCAGGCGGTAACCGCCGGCCTGAAGCTCGAGCGTTACGCGCCCGGTGCGGCGCTGCGCCCCTATGTGCAGTGCTACTGGCAGGCAAGGTGGCAGGGTGGCGGCGGCAAGTCGGCGGGCATGGAGCTGCTGCACCCGGATGGCGCCACGGGGCTGCTGTTCAACTTCGGCGCTGCGCTCGAACGCGACGGCGAACGAGTGCATGGCGATTGCTGGATCGACGGCCCCAAGCGGTGCACGGCGCGGCTGGCGGTGCGCAGCGCGCTCGACCTACTCGGGGTGCGCTTCCTGCCGGGCATGGCGTTTCCCTTCGTTGGCGAAACGCTGTCGGCACTGTCCGGTGAAGGGCTGACGCCGGCGGATGCTCTGCGCCGGCTCGAACTCGAAGCGCTGCACGAGCGGCTGTGGCGGGCCCCTGTTCTGGCCGAACGCCTGGCGCTACTGGACGAGTACCTGCTGAACAAGCAGCGACTCTCGGAGCGTGTGCCGTCAGGCTTGATGGCATCGCTTGGCTGGCTCCAGCGCCATCATGGCCAGGGCAGCATTGCCGCGCTGGTCGACGAGCTGCCGTTCGGCCAGCGCCGGCTGGAGCGCCTGTTCCAGCGCCATGTGGGGCTTTCGCCCAAGCGTTACGCCAGGCTGCTGCGCGTGGCCCACAGCCGCGAACTGATCAAGCAGAGCGGGGCGGCCACTTCGTTGACCGATACCGCCTTCGCTGTCGGCTACTTCGACCAGTCGCATTTCATCCATGACTTCAAGGCCGTGACCGGCTTCACACCGGGCGGTTACCTCGACCATGTGCAGCGGCGGTATGTCGTCAAATTCAACCGTAAGTAAACCTCAGTTACCTGGGGGCATAGGGTCAGGCAGAACGTAGGCACAGATGTGGCTCGCCCACCCCTATCTCGCCGATTCGTACTCGTCGTGGCGTTTCACCCAATCCATCAGGTTGTGATGGGGTCCCGTTTCGTTGCGGCCCTTGGGCGTCATGTCGAGCAGCATGTAGGCGCTGTCGACGAGTTCGTCGCCACGTCCATAGGTTGAATAGGTGTGGAAGATTTCGCCTTTGGCGTTCTGGTAGAACACGCTGATGCCGCCCAAGTCTTCGATCGAGACATTGGCCGTGGCGTTGTTGTAGGTGGGGGATGGGCAAGCAGGGGCGACACCGCGGCGATATAGGCGTCATAGGCTGGCCCCTGCATGAATGCCTTCGGGTCCGCGCCGTCGGCATAGCGCTGAAAGACGCGGATCGTATCGGGGTCACTGTCGTCGTAGCAGTAGTAATAGGCATCGTGGACCTGGCGCGCTTCGATACTGGGGGTCAGGTGGGTCTCCCAGGCGCGCCGCACCTCGTCGCGCTTGCCGGGAACTGCCTTGTGGATGATGAACAGAGTGTTCTGGCTCATGTGTGGCTCCTGAATCGTTGGGGCGATGAAGGCCGAGCGACCGTCATTGAGATGACGATTCAGGAGGGCACCGTGTGACATGAACGGTTCCATTCTTTCCGTTTCCTCACTTTCCCTTTTCGATTGAGAGGCCACGCTCCGTTGATTGCCGCCCGGCGGACAGGTCCGCGCTGGTCGAACTGGCGGTCGAGCGGCTAGGTGCCGAGATGGCGAGGCGCTAGGCGGCAGCCTGCACCTCCTTCTCGTAGTTGATCATCCAGGCGACGCCGAACCGGTCCACCAACATGCCGAAGCGGTGCGCCCAGAAGGTTTCCTCTAGCGGCATCTGCACGGTGCCGTTGTCGGCTAGCGCGTTGAAGAGGCGTTCGGCCTCCTTTACCGAGTCGACCCCGATCGCAATACTCGCCCCCTTGATGCCTTCATAGGGTGCAGGGCTGCAAGGGGAGTTGTCCGACGCCATCAGCAACTGGTCACCGATACGCAGTCGGGCATGCATGATCAGGTCGCGAGCCTCCGAAGGAATTTCCATGCCTTCGCTGGCGGGCATTTCGGCGTAGGTGGCCATGGCCTCGAGCTTGGCGTCGAGGCAACGCTGATAGAATTCGAAGGCTTCGCGGCAGTTGTCGTTGAAAATCAGGTAGGTGGAAAGCTGCATGGTGGGTCTCCAAGGGTTGTTATAGGTGTTACTTCCCTTCGTCGATACAACTTAGTCAATTTCGACTCGAGCGCTCATTTTCTTTCTGCCAGCCGCTGGAGGCGGGCGGCCTGGCTCAAGAGGGCGACACGTAGCCCTGGGGAGACTAGAAAACAAGGTCTAATATGAAGTTCTGCTAAAGTATCTGAACAGGACATATTTTCATGCCTGATACACGACTCGATAACCCGCTCACTTTGCATTTCGGGCGGGAGGAGTTGGTGATCCGACGCCGCTACGAGACGCTCAGCATCGCCAACGATTTCTTGATTGCCGTCTGGTTCTTGGCCAGCAGCATCCTGTTTCTCGACCCCAGCATGGAAAGCGTCGCCGCATGGCTGTTTATCGTCGGCAGTTTTCAGTTCCTGATTCGCCCCACTATTCGTCTGGTGAGCCACCTTCATCTGCAGCGAATGCCATCGAGTCATTGGGAGAGTTGAGGCAGGCGTGGTGAGAAGCGGTAACGATTAGCAGTGCAACCGAGGAGGACTGCGAGCATGTTCCTATCGGCACAGGATATCGAAGCCCTTGAGGGCGCGAGGAAAGTACACTTCCTCAATGCGAAGGCTGCGCATCAACAAATCGCTGGGGGATGCCGTGGGCATGACCCAGCTCGGGATCCATCAGATCAGTGTGCCACCCGGTAATTTCTCGACCGAGTATCACTGCCATCGCTACGAGGAGGAGGCCATCTATGTGCTTTCGGGACGTGGCGTGGCCACACTGGGCGAGCGGAAGCTACCGATCGGCCCCGGCGACTTCATCGGTTGCCCGACCAACGGCGTGGCCCATGAGAAGTACAACGACGGCGACGAGCCGTTGGTATGCCTGTTAGTGGGCCAGCGGCTGGCCCAGGACGTATGCGACTACCCGCGCCAGGGCAAGCGGCTGTATCGCAACAGTGGCGAATGGAACCTGGTCGACCACACGGCCATCGAGCTTGTCCAGCGCTAGTTTCCCGGTAAGTAAGGGCTTACCGGGGCGCCAGCACAATCTCGCTGAATGGAATCCGCATCGCCACGAGGGGGCCTGTCGGATAGAAGACCGGCAGGCCCTGGCGGAGTGCATCGCCCCATCAGGCCGTGGCAACGGGTAATTGGGCTTCCTCCCAATCCGCCTTGCCTCCCTGGTAAACGGCAACGTTGGTATAGCCCATGGCCTCGAGCTGGTTGGCCACCATGTGTGAGTTCTGGCAGGTCGCGCTGGCGCAGTACAGGGGGGTGCGGCTGTTCGACCGCTTGCCCCATGGCTATGTGCCCACAGCGGCGGGCGAGATGCTGCGCAGGCACGCGGAGCGGGTGGAGGAGGAGGCGCAGGCCATCGAGCGTGAGCTCGGGGGGCACGACGTGAAACTGTCCGGGCGGGTCGTCGTCACCACCACCGATACCCTGGCCAATGCGTTGCTCGCCCCGGTATTCCAGGGCTTCGTCGAGCGCTACCCGGGCATCGGGTTGGAACTGTTGATCGACAGTGCCTTCCTCGATCTGGCCCGGTGTGAGGCGGATGTCGCCATTCGTCCGACGCAGGCGCCGCCGGAGAACCTGATCGGCCGCCGGCTGGGCACCATTCGTTGGGGGGTGTACGGCGCAGGCGACTACTTGAGGGACCGTCCTGCGCTCGAGGATCCGTCGCGTCCGGAGGGGCATCCCTTTATCGGCGGCAACGAGATGATTCGCCATCTCGCCAGCAGCCGATGGTTGGACGAGCGGGTGCCGCCGGAAGCCTGCGTGTTGCGCACGAACTGCGTCGTCGCGGCGCTAGGGGCCGCCCGGGCCGGCACGGGACTCGCCGTGGTGCCGCACTACATGGCTCGCCAGGAGAGCGAGCTGGAGTGTGTGCTGGCGATCGGCCCGGAGGTGGCGACAGACCTGTGGCTGCTGGTCCATCCAGACTTGCGTCACAGCGCACGCATCCGCGCCTTCATGGCCTTTGCGGTCGAGGCGATCAGGCAGCGGCAGGCCGAGCTGGAGGGTCGCTAGCGCCGGCTCGAGGCGGTTTACGTGTTTGGCATGGTGCTCGCTGGCCGTGAGCACTCACGGAGTTTCGTGACGTTCGCGGCTATCGGCAGGCGCCTGTTCGCGTTCGTTCATGCCGTAGTCGCGCAGCACCGTGGCCACGCGCAGTCGGTAATCGTCGAAGACCACTTCGCGGCCCTGGGTCTGGGCAGTGCGATGGCGTTCGAGTTGGCGCCACTGGGCGACGGCTTTTTCGTCGCGCCAGAAGGAGAGCGAGAGGATCTTGCCCGGCTGGGTCAGGCTCTCGAAGCGCTCGATCGAGATGAAACCATCGATTTCGTCGAGCAGCGGACGCAGACTGGCTGCGATGTCCAGGTACTGGTCGCGGCGGCCGGACTTGGGGATGACTTCGAAGATAACGGCGATCATTGTGAACTCCTGATTCAGACAGTTAGAGGCATCGCCACATGAGGCTTGGTTTCAAAATGTTGGGCTCCACCCGCAGGTGCTGCTCACGGCTCACCGGCTATGGTAAATGGACGCCACTCGTATTGGGACCAACGAGTGGGGAAGGAGACCTACTGGCGAAGCCATGAACGTGACGGAGCGTGGGGAGGCCTGGTTTGCCAATTCGGTAATGACCTCGCTTCCCTGCGCAAGCGCCGCCGCGCTTTGCCTATCCCTGCCTCGACTGGAGCGAACGGCAATATCATCTCGGGGGTGCTGTAGGGGCCGCCATGGCCGAGCGCATGCTGGCACTCGGCTGGATTGACCGGCAGAAGCATTCGCGGGTAGTGAGTATCAGCGAGATTGGGCATCAGGCGCTGATGCAAGAGTCGGGTTCGTGAACGCCTCGTAGCAGATGTGGTCAAGCGCTGCGATTTCATCGTAGCCGCGATTCAAGAACTGCACGAAACAGAAGCCGTGACCGAAAGGGTCGGCCATCAGTGCGAGCTTGCTCCAGTCATCAGGGCGGTGGCTGCTCCTGAGTGGCGCCGGCTGCAATGGCTCGCTGCACCGCGGCTTCGATCTCCGCCGGGTGCAAGCCCCACCGCCAGCGCTGGTGGGGTAGTGCCGTCAGGCTGGGTCAACCAACCCCGAATTACCCTCATTGCTAGGCCGGTTCACCGCATAATGCTCGATTAGGCCGGTACCCAAGTGGCGCACCATATACCGAACCATCTCACGGTCGATCAAGTCCGGGTCAAACCACGGCTTGAAGCTTGCATCGTCGAGAATCAGTGACCTTCGGTCGTGCACATCACGCAGCCCAGCGAGCAATCATCCCGCTCGGCGTAGTTGCCGGAAAGGCGATCGGCTTGCGTGCCTGCTGGTGTTGGTAAGAATGGCTGGCGACCGGGACCGGTAAGCAACCGCACTACCTTGCCCGCACGCGGCACCGTCAGGGGCACAAAATACAGCACGGCCAGTAGCTGGCACTGGCGCTTCGCCTTGCAGATCCAAGTCAAGATGAGGTTGGTTTTGAGCGGGTGCTGCAGGACAATCTTTGCAATCGAGGCGTTATCCTACAGGCAGGACGCAATGATCTTGGCATAGCACGACGAGGTATAGCGGCGTCGACGACGGAATTCACATTCGGTGCTCGGGATGTCAAGAGTAGGCGCCCACTCTTTTGTTACGTGGGCACCCATTGTCACCGGTAAAGGCTTTTTGCGGAAGGTGTGTTCAGCAGCCGTTTTAGTAGATCGACTTTGTTATCTACTGGCCGTGCATGCCTCTGTTCGTGAAGCGGGCCTAACGGCACGAGGCGAAGTTTCGCATCATTGCCAAGTGGTCGAGGCGTGGCGGTCTCAATATCCAAGTGCAACGCTATTGCAGGGTGGGCGGACCCGATCAATTTCTTGAGCACCTCGGCACAGTCCTCCAGTGGCGTTCGCCAACCCAGTGTCTTGCGAGGCCGCGTCCGCGTGTTCAGTGAATCGGCAATGGCATCGAGTTCTTCCTGGCTGCAGACCGAGAGATCGGTCCCCTTCGGCAGATACTGCCGCAACAGGCCATTGGTGTTCTCGTTGGGGCCCCGCTGCCATGGGCTATGGATATCCGCGAAGTAGATCGCCTTGCCAGTCTTCTGGGTAATCTCGGCATGTCTCACCATCTCGCGGCCTTGGACGTAAGTCATGCTGAGACGCAGAGAGATCGCGGCACCTCGTGCAGCATGTCGCTTAACCCAACGGCGGCTGCTGTGGCTGTTGTGCCATCCACTTTTGCCAGGATGACCAGGCAAGTGGTGCGCTCCACCAGGGTTCCGACGGCATAGCGGTTATTGGCGCCCATGGTCAGGTCGCCCTCCCAGTGCTCCGGCATCAGACGATCTTCGATCTCCGGTGGGCGCAGGTGGATGCTGACCAGTTCCGGAATCTGCTGGCGATCTTGACCACGACTGCGTGGTCAACGCTTGCCCTTGCCTTGTCTCAGCTCCTTCTTGAGCGACCCGCGGCATGACGTAGATCGCGTTGTAGATGGCTTAGTGGTAGACTTGGAGGTCAATGTCATCAGGGAACATGCGTCTCAGTGTGTGTGGGCATACTGCTCCGGTGACCATTACCGGCACAGCAAGTAGACCGCCAACTCGAACAGCTCGTTGTCGGGCTGCAGCTTGGGACGGCGACGAGGCTGACAATGCGTCAGTCGGGCTCGGTCTTCAGTAGAGAGATGGCGATAGCAGTGAGTCATGGCGGCACCATATCGGATGGTCAGTGTTGCACTTGCTCATTGAGAACTCCCGTTCTATGAAGAACTAGAGCGTCGTATGGCCATGTTGGCCGCCTGAGGAGGGCACCATAAACCAACTCAAGCTGATCATTGGCGAAGTTATCGGCACCTATAAGAGTTCCATTTTAGCTCGCGCCGCTATTGCCCAAACGCCTCTGCGAGCATCGCTTCGAGCCAAGGGAGTACTGACGCTTCCTATCTTGTCGGATGGTCATGAGGAGAGCTGAAACTCCTCTGCGCTCATCCAAGGAGCGGCTGTCTTGAGCTGGGGGTATATCTCGGAATGGAAGAGCTCCTGAATGGTCTCGGCCATCAACGCTGGCAAGCGCCCCATCTCACCCTGACGTGCTATCAGATATATACTTCGGTAGTGACGGCTGTTGTCGAGCGGGTGCAAGGAGGTCCCCTCGAGTCGATGCAGGCTTTGTGCAAGGCAAAGGGCGCTGAGAATCCCCCAGCCGTGCCCGTCCTGAATGAAACGCATCAAGGTATGTGTATCGTCGGTCTCGTAGTTAACTTTAGCGACCAGTCCCATGCGGCGTAGCACCACTTCAGTATAGATGCCGATGTCGTTGGCTCGCCCGTACTTGATGAGCGGGCTGCCGGTGCTGAGGCTTTGTAGATTCACAACCGCCGAGCTGATCAGGTTATTAGGAATAGCTACAAGCATAGGGTCGCGCAGCAGGCGAAAGCGCTCCAGTTGCTCGATGCCATCAAGGGGGTCGTTGGAGATCAGGATATCGGTTTCCCGATTCAGGAAGGCGTTACGCAACTGGTTGGTCAGACCACTGCGCAGGGTCAACCGTTCGACCTGCTCGCGGAGCTGGCCAAAGAGCTGACTGCCGAAAACCTCCGATAAAGAGGTGATCATCCCTAGACGGCATTGCACCAGCCCCTTGTCTGCTGAGTCACGCACCAAGGCATTCAGGCGGCGCAACTCGCCGAGAATGCTGGCGGCGTTCTGTCGCAGGACTGTGCCCGCAATGGTCAGCTTGACTGGTCGGGTGCGACGCACCACCAACTGGGTCCCGAGCCGTTCTTCCAACTGTCGCAACCCTTGCGAAATGGCCGGTTGTGTAATATGCAAGCGAGCGGCGGCATCACTGAGAGAGTCGGACTCGGCAATGGTAACGAAAAGGTGTAGCAGGTGAGTATCAAGCAGCTGGTCTTGGCTCATGGTAGGCCGTAAATAGTCATAAGTTATACCGTATTTAATATTTGCTTAATCAATCTATGGTAGTAGTAAAACAAGCAAATATGGGTAAATATCTGCGCGAAGTGAAATGCCGAGGCTAGGATCATGAACAAACAGAAAGTGTTGCACGTAGGTGCCGTGCAGATGAATCCCTTGCTAGGGAATGTAGCAAGCAATATTATGCACCATCAGGAATGGATTGAACAGGCGCAGGCCGAGGGGCTCGAGCTACTGGTATTCCCGGAGTTGTCTCTGACGGGCTATGGGTTGAAGACGGCCGTGCCCCAGGTGGCCATGGAAGCCGACGATGAGCGCCTGCACGCCTTGGCGGCTGCCGCCGGAGACATGCAGGTAATTATTGGTTTCGTAGAGGAAGCTTCGCCAGGGGAGTACTGCAATGCCATGGCCATGCTGCAGCACGGCGAGGTGGTGTCCGTTTACCGCAAGATGATCCTGCCGACTTATGGCGGCCTTGAGGAAGGCAAGTGGTTCTCGCCGGGGCGAAGATTAGTCTGCAGTGAGGTCCAGCCAGGCTGGAGGAGCTCTTCGCTGATCTGCGAAGACTTGTGGAATGCTGGGGTGGTTCACTGTGCCATGATGCAGCGCCCAGAGGTGCTGTGCGCCTCAGTGAATTCTGCTTCTGGTATTGTCAGTACCGAGTTTTCTAATGAGGATGGTTGGCCTCTCAATCTTAAGTTCTATGCCCACTTATATGGTACACCGGTGATCATGGCCAACCGCTATGGTCCGGAAGGAGAGTCGCTTTTCTGGGGCGGGACCTCCATCTACGGCCCGCGGGGTGAGCTGCTGGCGCTGGCCGAGCCGGGAGAACAGTTAATCAGAGCCGAGCTATGCCGGGACGCAATTGCCGCTGCGCGCTTCGATCATCCGACCCACCGTGATGCCAATACGCCACTGATTATTGAGTTGCTTAGGCAGCAGCAGGGCATTTCCTGACGGCTCAGCTCGACGACTCTTGCTCCTTCCTGTTCGAGCTACCTGGCATCTTTCGGTCACCCTTGTTCATCCTCTACCGGGTGACCATCCCCCCAGAAACCGGTCCACCGTCAATGTGAGATTTCCGCTACGTTTATCCTGATAGCAGGAGGTCTTGCGATGAAGCGTAACCGACATACTGAAGAGCAGATCATCAGCATTCTCAAGGCCCTCGAGCGCGGCGTCCCGATCGCCGAGCTGGTCCGCTAGTATGGCGTTGCCACCGCGACTATCCGGCGCTGGCGGTACTGTGCAGAAGTCTATGATCGTCCGTACACGCGTCACAAACTTCTGGTTCATCGCACTTTGCCGGGAAACGCGGCGCGGTTCTTCAGGAAGAAGTACGCCGTTTCGGTACCCGTAGCCCATCCTCTTGATGACCTTGATCCGGTTGTTCGTATCCATCCAGTAAGACACCTTCCGCGGACGGCTCTCGCCAGCCACATTAGGTGCCCATCTGTTAATAAGTGGGTATCCGTCCGGTGAACACACCTTCCGCAGACGGCTCTCGCCAGCCACATTAGGTGCCCATCTATTAATAAGTGGGCAACTATCATGACTTCTTCTAGCACCGAGCGTGAGATTCGTCGCCGTCGTCGTTATGCCCCCGAGTTCAAGGCCAAGATCGTCGCGGCCTGCCTGCAGGGCAACGCCTCGATTGCCCAGGTCGCCCTGCAGCACGGGCTGAACACCAACCTCGTCCAGACGTGGATCCGCAAGGCCAAACGGCAGAGCCAGTTACCGGCCGTGCCGGACTTTGTGCCCCTTCCTGTACCGTCAGCAACGGCTGACCTGCCAGCGCCGCCCTCCACCGCTGGCGAGATATGCATTGAGTTGCCCTCGGCAAGAGGCACGATCACCTTGCGAACTCCTGCCTCAGAACTGGCTACCAGTCGGCTAATTACCCGCGAAGGGTGATCGCCGTTCGCTTACGGTCAAGCGGCCGGAGTTATTTATCAAGCGGGTGGTCAATCACACGGGACCAGACAGCTAGACATATTTCAAAACATTCGCAGAAGGCGATTGTCCAGTAGACCTTCGGCGCAAAAGGATGAATCCAAAGGGGTGGAAGTTAAGTTTTGCTTATTTAAGTTGATAAAAAGTGCTTAAAATGAGTTTTTAGAGTAGTAATCCTTATTTAGTTGGTTACATTGGGCACATGCAGTAGAAGCTTAGCTGTCCAATAGACGGATGAAGCGATTAACGCTATGAAGGATGAAAATGATCTTCCCGGAATATGACAATCGATGTGGTTGGTACGAGCTGCTCGAATCGGTGTCAGGTTATCCTGCCCTGCAGGGTGATTACCATTTCGATTCAGTTGTAATCGGGGGAGGGTTGACAGGTGTGGCTGCGTCTCGACGTATGGCCGAGAACCGCCCGGAGGATAGTGTCCTATTGCTGGAAGCGCTTAAGGTAGGGCAGGGGGCATCGGGGCGAAACTCCGGCTTTGCCATCGACCTGCCTCATAAGCGTGATCTTGAAAGGTCCTCCAATCTGCACAAACATAAACTAGTTAGGCTTAATCGTGCCGCAATTGAATATTTGGAAACCCAGGTCAAGACCTACGGCATCGATTGTCAGTGGTCACCGGCCGGCAAGTACCAGGCCGCCGTCGGTAAGCGTGGCCTTAATTTCCTCAAGCAATATGAATCTACACTGAAGGATTTTGGGGAGCCTTATCAGCGCATCGAGGGTAATGAGCTGGCCAGCATTCTCGGGACAAGCTTCTACCGCGCTGCTATTCATACCCCCGGGGGAATCCTGCTCCAGCCAGCAGCTCTAATGAGAGGACTGGTCGAAAATATGCCGCATAACGTCACGGTCTCTGAAGACTCTGCGGTGACCTGTATCGAGCGCAGGGTAAAAGGCTTTAGGGTGAAGACATCAACCGCCTCAATCACCTGTGATCAAATATTGCTCGCAACGAATGTCTTCACAGCCGAGTTTGGATTCATGCAGGATCGCATTCTCCCGGTTATGACATTTGCCAGCATGAGCCGCCCCCTGACTGACGAGGAGGCTCGTAAATTTGGCGGCGAGTTCGATTGGGGAATAACACCGGCAGATCATGCAGGGACTACGGTAAGGATGACTAAAGACCGCCGATTGGTCATTCGAAACTCCTATCGCTATGCGCATGACTACAACACGCCAGCAAAGCTTTTGCCAATGATACTCGAGCGTCACCTCAAAGCTCACAAAGACCGTTATCCACAACTAGAGGGCCTTGAGTACCCCTATACTTGGGGGGGCACAAGTAGTCTGTCGGGGAACTTCGAGACTTTTTTCGGACCCTTAGAAGAAGGCATTTATAGTGCGGGGTGTGACCAGAGTGTCGGCATATGCCGAGGCACTATTTCCGGGATGATGATGGCTGATATGGCCGCTGGGCGTTTTTCATCCTTGCTCGATGATATTCAAGAGGTTTCTGGTAAACCCTCTAGGCTGCCCCCTAAGCTTCTGCTCAAGATAGGCGTTCCCTTGCGTATGAAAATGGCTAGCATTGCTAGCTGGTCGGAGATATGACGTTAACCAGTTATAGGGCGTCATGGTTTTATGTAAAATCCATGGCCAATCATAAAATCAACCGCGGAAAAAAGAAAAGAGGTCTTCAATATGAAATTTTATTACAAAATTACGATTCTTGCCTCCCTTGGCTGTGTGTCAAGCATGGTACTGGCAGAGCCGGTTGAATTTCGCCTGGCCACTGACTCGGGGAGCAAGGGGTCTCCTGTCGGTGATTCTATGGAGCGCTGGGCCTCGATCATCGAAGAGAATACTAAAGGTACGCCGGATGAGATTTCGGTGGATATTTTCTATCAGGATGAGCTAGGCGACCAGAAAGAAGTTTTCGACCTGCTGATGGTCGGCGAAGTTGATATGATGATCAACTGGCCGATGACTTCCTATGATCGTCGCATGGGGCTTCGTAATGTGCCTTACTTGTTCCTCGACTGGGAGGAGGCTTTCGCTGCCTACAAGACTGGTGGTTGGTTGAACGACCTCTACAGTGAAGTACATGAAGACATGGGGTTGAAATTCTTCGGCGCTTATCCGGAAGGCTTTGCCGGTGTGGCCACCCGCGGACAATACGCCACCACGGTAGAGGGCGCCGATGGCCTTAAAATTCGGGTGCCAGGTAACTTTCCCAATCCGGAAACTATGCAGGCCATGGGCTATGCACCGGTTTCTATCACTTGGGGTGAGGTCTATACTTCGCTACAGACGGGCGTCGTAGATGGTGATGGCGGCAACGTTATTTACTGGGACTATGAATATTTCCGAGATGTTCTGGATTACTATGTGCGCACCCGACATAATTTTGTCACTGGGGTGCTGTCCATGAATCAGCAGAGTTGGGAGCAACTCAACAAAAATCAGAAGGAGATCGTGGCTGATGCAGCAGCTGAAGTCTCGGCTCAGCAGTTCGAGGATGCTCGTGAGTTCGACCAATCCTATGTTGAAAAGGCGATCGAGGCCGGCATGAAATATATCGAGCCGTCGGAGGAGGAGTTGCAGGAATTGGCCCTCGTCACCCGAGAAAAAGTATGGCCTCAGCTGGACGACGAGTTCGGTAGTGAGCTGGTCAGTAAGATCCGTGAACGTGCCCCTGAACTGTGATGCCTGTCGGGGCCGTACAATACGGCCCTTGTCGTGCCTGGCATTATGATGGCGACATGCCTCCCCTCTTGCCTGCTCTCATTACAAGAGTGATTAACATGTCTTCACTGCTTTCTGTTTTCCACCTGTGGGTCAGCCGGCTGATCAATGCCGTGGCGATCATCACCAGTGTCGTATTGGTCGGCATGGTCTTCTTTATGGTGATTTCTCGCTATGTCTTTAACTGGTCGATCATCGGTATGGATGAGATAGCTCTGATATCAGCTATGTGGCTCTATATGTCTGGTGCAGTAATCGCTAGCCGACGCAGCGAACATTTGGTCGTCGACTTTCTTCCTCAGCGCATTTCATCACCTGCTTTATTAAAGATCCATCAACGCTTAATTGCAATGATTATGCTTTTGACTTCTGGGTTCTTCGTTTTTCTTGCTTGGAAGCTGCTTGGGTTTTCGCTGCGTCTTCCTCAGTACACGCCCGGCCTGAAGCTACCTGAGTTGATTGCCAAGAGTGCCGTCATGTTGGCCAGTGTCGGTTGCTTCCTGTATGCGTTGCGTGATCTTCTCACCGGCAAGACTTGCCACAACCCTCAAGAAGAGGAGTAACGGCATGGCCGCTTTTTCGATTCTACTGTTAGTCTTTCTTATGGTGATCGGAGTTCCGGTCGCCTGGTCATTTGCCGCCGTGCTCGGCTATCTGGTACTGGTGTTCGACGTCAACACCACGTCCCTACTTCTTCAGGGATTCCGTTCGCTGGATCACATCATCCTCCTAGCGTTACCGCTATTTGTCCTGGCCGGTTATCTCATGAAGAGTGGCGGCATCGCCCGTCGTTTGGTGGACTTCATCGAACTGCTGGTCATGGGTCGGCGCGGAGGGATGGGGGCCTCCATGGTCATCGCTTCCGGGGTGTTCGGTGCCATTTCCGGCACGGCTACCGCCGCCGTGGCTTCCATCGGTACCATTATGGTGGGCCCCTTGGCACAACGTGGCTATCCGCGGGGCTATTCCAGTGCTCTGCTGGGGATGTCCTCTTTGCTCGGCATCCTTATTCCACCCTCGATCACATTAATCCTGTTCGGTGTCGTCACGCGCCAGTCCATTACGGCACTCTTTGCGGCGACCATCGGTCCGGGATTATTGCTGCTGCTGGGCCTGATCTTTTTCAACCGCTTCTGCGCCGGTCGCTGGTTCAAGGAAGAGGTCGGAAGCGCCGGGCTGTTGCCTGGGAAGCTGCCGCGTTCTGCGGGTCGGATCACCCTGTCGGCACTACCGGCGCTTTCGATGCCCTTCATCATTCTTGGCGGGATTTATGGCGGTATCTTCACGCCGACCGAGGCCGCTGGAGTGGCGGTAGTCGTGGCCATGTTTATCGGCTTTTTCATCTATCGAGACCTGAGCTTTGCGAATCTCAAGGAGAGCCTAGCGTCCTCGGCTGAAACCACCGGTACCATCATTCTGATCCTGCTGTTCTCCTTCATGATTGGTCGCATCCTTGTCGCAGAACGCGTGCCCCAGGAACTGACCGTGATGATCACTACACTGGTCAATAACCCGATCCTGATCCTGCTGCTAGTCAATGGCTTCTTGATCTTTGCTGGGGCCATCATGGATGACTTGTCGGTGACGGTGGTGATCGCCCCTTTGTTTATGCCATTGATGCAGACCATAGGGGTCGACCCAGTCCACTTCGGCGCTATTGTCGCCTGTTCTGTGGTCATCGGGGCCAACAGCCCCCCTGTCGCGCCAATCCTCTACATGGCTTGTCGTATCGGCAAGGTGTCGATTCACAAGTCGATCGCTCCGGCGTTGTTCCTGATCGCCTTTGTGGGCATGCCTGTGATGCTAATAACGACCTTCCTGCCAGCACTATCCTTGACCATTCCCCGGCTGCTGGGCGCGATGTAACCCGCCCCCTACTTCGGCGTGCCGCTCGGCGGCACTCCGCTCATTACAGGAAATTCCGATGTCTGCCAAGTTGATAAGTACCGCCGACCTGGAGTTCCAGTATCGTGGTGGCCCACCTGGCTATGGCGAGGTGGCGCGAGCGGTTGGTGGCGATCTGAGCGATACCATTGCTGCGGGGCTGGCACGCTTCGATGCCTGCTCGATCGCCTGGACGGTGCTCTATGACGAGGTTGTGTTTGTCCACCAGGGCATCTTCCGCTTAGTCACTTCCAATGGCACTCTTGAAGGCCATCCTGGGGACGTGATCTGGATTCCCGAAGGCACCGAGCTCAAGTATGAGGGGGAAGGTGCCACCATTTTCTATGTGGTCTATCCGGGGAACTGGAAGGAAATTCATGGTTTGTCTTGATGGCCAAGAACGGAACCCCCTGCGGTGTAACATAAAAAGTAAGAGTAGGGCCCGCCTGACCTTTCCCCTGGTTTAGGTCCGCTATCAATGTGAGAAGCCGCTGCTTCATGCACCCTGATCGACATACGCTACCGGTGGCAAATAGTCCAGCGAGCTGTGCGGTCTGACATGGTTGTAGTGGTTCTCCATTGTGTGATTTCGTGTCGTGCATCCGCCAGGCTCAGAAACCAGTGCTGATTAAGACAGCCGTCTCGGAACTTGCCGTTGAGGCTCTCGATGATTGCATTCTGCGTTGGCTTGCCCGGCTGGATGAACGCCAGCTTAACCTTCCGTTCATGCGTCCAAAAGAGCATTGCCTTGCTGGTAAGCTCCGGCCCGCTATCCAAACAATCGAGGCTAGCAGTGAGCGCTGCTGCCCGATCCCATCCAGGAGCCGGGCCAAATCGGCGATCGAGACGCCGCGCTCGTTGTCCTTGAGAATGCTGATGATCTGCTCTTCGGTATGTCGGTTACGCTTCATCGTAAGATCTTCTGCTATTAGGATAAACGTAGCGGAAATCCCACATTGACAGTGGACCGGTTTCTGGGTGGAAGGTCACCGGCTTCCTGGTGCACATGCTGGCGGCGGCTGTCGTCCTGACCGCGCTGTTCCTGAACATCCCGCTGGCCTACGAAATACTTAAGTGGCTCGGTGCCTTGTTCCTGCTGTTCCCGACCTGGCTGGCCGTACAGCGCTACGTCATGGGCGGCGTACTGGCCGGCATGGCAGCCAAGCTCGCCGCGGAGCCACGCCACGGCGTCTAGGGTATGTGCGTCGCCACTCGCTTTCATTGCCGGCCTGGCCCTGATGCGCTGCGCTCTGCTCAGGCCTGCTCTAGGACTCTCTCGCTCGACGCACACCTGCGGCCAGCTCACGCACCAAGCCATGAACCGCCTCGACGGCGCCGCGCCGTGTCTCGGCGCTTTCGATGCCCTCCACCAGAGCCGAGCCTACCACCACAGCATCGCTGAATCGGCCAATCGCTGCCGCCTGTGCGGCAGTGCGAATACCGAAACCGACCGCAATCGGCAGGTGGCTATGCTCGCGCAGTTGGCCCACCATGCGCTCGACATCCTGTAGCGCCGGGGCGCTACCACCCGTAATGCCGTTCACCGAGACGCAATACAGGAAGCCCGAGGCATTCTCCAGCACCCGGGTAAGCCGCCTGGCGTCGGTGGTCGGCGTGGCGAGGCGGATAAAGGCAATGCCGTGCTCCCTGGCGGGCAGGCACAGTTCGTCGTCATGCTCGGGCGGCAGGTCGACCACGATCAAGCCATCGACTCCGGCATGGGCAGCATCCTTCAGGAATCGCCCCACGCCGTAGCGGTGTATGGGGTTGTAATAGCCCATCAGCACCAGCGGCGTTTGCGACTCCTGGCGGCGGAAGGCGTGCACCATCTCGAGTGTCCGGGTCATGTCCTGTCCGCTCTCGAGGGCGCGTAGCGCTGCCTTCTGGATCGTGGGCCCGTCGGCCATGGGATCGCTGAATGGCATGCCGAGCTCGATCACGTCGGCGCCTGCCGCCGGCAGTCCCTTGAGAATTTCCAGCGAGGTTTCGAAGTCGGGGTCGCCGGCGGTAATGTAGGTCACCAGGGCAGGCCTTTTCTCCGCTTCGAGCGCGGTAAAGCACTGGTCGAGGCGAGTGGCGTCGTTCATGGGGTTCTCCTTGGCGGCGTTCATTGGAAGTTTTCTCCCAGGTGTTGGGCGACGCTCATCATGTCCTTGTCGCCTCGTCCGCTCAGGTTGACCACCATGAGGTGATCGCCGGGCAATGTCGGCGCGCGCTTGGCGACCTCGGCCAGGGCGTGGGCCGATTCGAGCGCCGGAATGATTCCCTCCTGAAGGCAACAGCACTGGAAAGCCTCGAGCGCTTCGTCGTCGGAGATCGAGACGTATTCGACGCGTCCCAGTTCATGCAGCCAGGCGTGCTCCGGGCCGATGCCGGGATAGTCGAGCCCGGCGGATATCGAGTGGGCATCGGCAATCTGGCCATCCTCGTCCTGCAGCAGGTAGGTGCGGTTGCCATGCAGTACGCCGGGCACGCCGCCGCTGAGGCTCGCCGCGTGCAGGCCGGTCTCGAGGCCCTTGCCGCCGGCCTCGACGCCGACCATCTTGACCGCTTCGTCGGCGAGAAAGGGGTGGAACAATCCCATGGCGTTCGAGCCACCACCGATGCAGGCGACGAGGGAGTCGGGAAGACGTCCTTCCTTCTCGAGGATCTGCGCACGAGTCTCGCGCCCGATCACCGCCTGGAAGTCACGCACCATGGCGGGATAGGGGTGCGGCCCCGCCACGGTGCCGATGATGTAGAAGGTCTCATCGATATGGGTGACCCAGTCGCGCAGCGCCTCGTTCATCGCATCCTTGAGCGTGCCGGTACCCGTCGTGACCGGAATGACCTCGGCGCCGAGCAGCTTCATGCGGAACACGTTGGGTTGCTGGCGTTCGATATCGACCGAACCCATGTAGACGACACAGGGCATGCCGAAACGTGCCGCCACGGTGGCCGTGGCGACGCCGTGCATGCCGGCTCCCGTTTCGGCAATGATGCGTGTCTTGCCCATGCGCTTGGCGAGCAGGATCTGGCCGATGCAATTGTTGATCTTGTGCGCGCCGGTATGGTTGAGCTCTTCGCGCTTGAGATAGATTTTTGCGCCGCCGAAGTGCTCGGTAAGACGCTCGGCATAGTAGAGCGGGCTGGGCCGGCCAACGTAGTCGCGCTGGAAGTAGGCGAGCTGGCGCTGGAACTCGGCATCCTTCTGCGCCGCATCGTATTCGGCCTGAAGATCGGCAATCAGCGGCATCAACGTCTCGGGGACGAAGCGACCGCCGAAGCGGCCGAACAAGCCATCGGCATCGGGCTGCATCGAGTAGTCGGTCATGGGTTGCCTCGAAGGTTCAGGAAACGTTCGATGAAACTAGCGCAGACAGGCGGGGCGAAAAATCGATAAGATAGCCGCTATATGTGAGCCTGGATCACAGATCATGCTTAACTCCATGCCTTCTCTCAGCGCCTTGCGTGCCTTCGAGGCGACTGCCCGATTGGGTAGCGTCACGGCCGCGGCGCATGAACTCAGCGTGACTCACGGTGCGGTCAGTCGTCAGTTGCGTAGCCTGGAAGAACACTTCGGTGTAGCGCTGTTTGCCAAGGCAGGGCGAGGCCTGGAACTCACAAGCCACGGGGAACGGCTACAGCGCGGCGTTGGCGAGGCATTCGTCCGCCTGCGCGATAGCTGCGCGCAGTTGAAGCGTGACGTCGAGGGGGCGCCGTTCATCCTGGCCTGCCCGGGAAGTCTCCTGGCGCGCTGGCTCATTCCCCGGCTCGATCATCTGAATCGTGAGCTGCCCGAACTCAAGCTGCATGTCGTATCCAGCGAGAGCGAAGCTACCCCCGGTAAGGACGAGGTAAGCGCGACGCTGACGTTTGCCGCACCGCCGTGGCCAGCCGACGTGGAGGTGTGCGAGCTTGCCGCAGAGCATATCTGTGCGGTAGCGAGCCCGCAGTTGGCCGCTCGGTTCGATCCCACGCAGCCAGCAACGCTGTTCAACGCCAAGCTGCTGCATACCGCCTCGCGGCCGCAGGCCTGGCCGCAGTGGGCAGGCGCACAGGCACTCGACCCGGCGCGCCTCGACCGGGCGCTGGCCGAGGGGCAAGGCTTCGATCATCTCTATTACCTGATAGAGGCGGCGGTGGCCGGGTTGGGCATAGCGATAGCGCCCCGGCTGCTGGTCGAGGACGACCTGCGTATGGGGCGCCTCGTTGCACCATGGGGGTTCGTCGAGACGCCCGCTCGGCTATGTCTGTGGCATGCTCCCAGTGGCAATCAACGGCGTAGCGGCCGGCTAATCGAGTGGCTCAAGCGTGAACTGGGCGACATGCTCATGCCGTAACAATTGATCTCTCCCAAGGGAAGGGCATCGCGTTTCGCCCATCCCTCGATTACGTTGTAGGAAAGCGATATCCCGGAGCGCCCATGCCGCTCGATGTCTTCCACCCCGCCGTCAGCCAGTGGTTCGAACGCGATCTCGGTGCGCCCACCGAGGTGCAGGCGCGCGCCTGGCCGGCCATTGGCGCGGGCGGCCACGTGCTGATTGCCGCACCCACCGGCTCGGGCAAGACGCTGGCGGCCTTTCTCGCCGCCATCGATGCCTTGGTGCGCCGCGGGCTCGAGAGCGAGTTGTCCGACGAGACCGTGGTGCTCTACGTCTCGCCGCTGCGCGCGCTCTCCAACGACATCCAGCGCAACCTGCAGGCTCCGATTCGCGGCATCGCCGATGGGCTCGCAGCAGACGGACGGGAGGCGCCGGAGATTCGCGCCTGGGTGCGCACCGGCGATACTACGTCATCGGAGCGCGAGCGCATGCGCAAGCGCCCGCCACATATTGTCGTCACCACGCCGGAATCGCTCTACGTGCTGCTGACCTCCGACTCGGGTCGCCGCATGCTGTCGACCGTGCGCACGGTGATCGTCGACGAGATCCATGCCGTCGCCGGCACCAAGCGTGGCTCGCACCTGACGCTGTCGCTGGAACGCTTGGCGGGGCTGACGTCGCAGCCGCCGCAGCGCATCGGTCTGTCGGCGACGCAGAAGCCGGTCGAGGCGGTGGCAGCATTTCTCGCCGGCGGCACCGACTGCACCATCATCGATACCGGCCACGTGCGCGAGCGCGACCTGGCCATCGAAGTATCCGGCTCGCCGCTTACCGCAGTGATGACCAACGATGTGTGGGAGGAGGTCTACGACCGCCTGGCGGCGCTGGTACGCGAGCACCGCACCACGCTGATCTTCGCCAACACGCGGCGTGTCTGCGAGCGGGTGGCAAGGCATCTCGCCGACCGCCTGGGCGAGGAGTGGGTGACCTCGCACCACGGCAGCCTGGCCCGCGAGCACCGACTGGAGGCCGAACAGCGCCTGAAACAGGGCGAGCTGCGCGCGCTGGTGGCTACCGCCTCGCTGGAGCTGGGCATCGATATCGGCGAGGTCGACCTGGTCTGCCAGCTCGGCTCGCCGCGCTCGATGTCGGCTTTCCTGCAGCGGGTGGGCCGCTCCGGCCATGGCGTGGGGCGCGTGCCCAAGGGGCGGCTGTTCCCGCTGACCCGCGACGACCTGGTCGAGTGCGCCGCGTTGATGGGCGCGGTGCAGGCCGGTGAGCTCGACCGGCTGCACATTCCCGAGGGGCCGCTCGACGTGCTGGCCCAGCAGATCGTCGCCGAGGTCGCCGGGGCGGGCGAGACCGACGAGGCAGAGCTGTTCCAACGGATACGAGCGGCCTGGCCCTACCGGGCGCTGAGCGAGGAGAACTTCGACGCCGTGGTGCAGATGCTCGCCGACGGCTACACCACCCGGCGCGGACGGCGCGGTGCCTACCTGCATCGCGACCGGGTCAACGGCCGCCTGCGCCCGCGGCGCAACGCGCGGCTCGTCGCCCTGACCAACGGCGGGGCGATTCCCGACCACTTCGACTACGACGTGATCCTGCAGCCCGAGGAGATCCGCGTCGGCACCGTCAACGAGGACTTCGCCTTCGAGAGCATGCCGGGTGACATCTTCCAGCTCGGCAATCAGGCCTATCGCATCCTCAAGCTCGCCACCGGCAAGCTCTACGTCGAGGACGCCCGCGGGGCGCCGCCGAGCATCCCGTTCTGGTTCGGCGAGGCACCGGCGCGCACCGCGGAACTCTCCGAGGCGGTGTCGCGGCTGCGCGAAGGCGTCGACCGGCAACTGGCCGAGGGCGACGAGAGCGACGCCCAACAGTGGCTGGAAGCGGCATATGGCCTCACGCCCGCTGCGGCCGAGCAATTGGTGCGTTACCTCGCCGTGGCGCGGGCGGCGCTGGGCGAGATTCCTTCCCAGCGTCATCTGGTGCTGGAGCGCTTCTTCGACGAGGCCGGCGACATGCATCTGGTGCTGCACTCGCCGTTCGGCTCCAAGCTCAACCGCGCCTGGGGCCTGGCACTGCGCAAGCGCTTCTGCCGCAAGTTCAACTTCGAGCTGCAGGCGGCAGCGCTGGAGGATTCCATCGTGCTGTCGCTGGGGCCGACCCACAGCTTCCCGCTCGATGAGGTATGGGACTATCTCAACAGCAGAACGGTACGCGAGGTGCTGATCCAGGCGCTGCTCGACGCGCCGATGTTCGGCCTGCGCTGGCGCTGGAACGCCTCGGTGGGGCTTGCCGTGCCGCGAACCCGTAACGGCCGACGGCGCCCGCCGCAGCTGCAGCGTCAGGACTCCGAGGATCTGCTCTCGGTGGTCTTTCCCGACCAGCTCGCCTGTGCCGAGAACCTGGCTGGGGCGCGCGAGCTACCCGCCCATCCGCTGGTCAACCAGACCCTGCACGACTGCCTGACCGACGCCATGGATATCGATGCGCTAGAGCGATTGTTGAAACGCCTCGAAGCCGGCGAGATCGCTGTCAGTGGGCGCGACCTGGCGGTACCTTCGCCGCTGTCGGAAGAAGTGGTCAACGCGCGGCCCTATGCTTTCCTCGACGATGGCGCCCAGGAGGAGCGGCGCACGCTCAGCGTGCGCACCGGCGATGCGCTCGACGTGGTCGACGCCGCCGCCTCGGCGCGCTATGCGACTGAAGTGATCGCCCGCGTGCGCGAGGAGGCCTGGCCTGCACCGCGCGATACCGACGAGCTGCACGATGCTTTGGTGATGACGGGCTTCATTGCCGCAAGCGAGACCGGCGTCGACTGGTGGCCCTGGTTCGAGGTGCTCGCCGAATCGCGCCGTGCCACCCTGGTCACGCCGCTTGGCAGCGAGCCGCTATGGATGGCGGCGGAGCGTCTGGGCGAGCTGCTCGCGATCCATTCCGAGGCGCTACTCGAACCGACAATCGACGCGGTGGGCGAGGCACCTGAAAACGCCGACGAGGCTTTGGTCGAGCTGCTGCGTTCGCGGCTGGAAACGCTGGGGCCGGTCACGGCGGCAAGCCTGGGCGCGCCGCTCGGCGTATCGTTGGATCGCATCATGGCGGCGCTGGCAAGCCTCGAGGTCGAGGGCTTCGTGCTGCAAGGGAATTTCCTGGGGGGCAGCGAGGTAGCCTGGTGCGAGCGGCGCCTGCTCGCACGCATGCATCGCTACGCCATCGACCGCCGCCGCGCCGAGATCAAGCCGGTGAGTATCCAGCACTACCTGCGTTTCCTGCTCGACTGGCACGGCCTGACCGAAAGGCCGGAAGGGCCCGAGGCGCTGGCCGGGGCAGTGGAGCGCCTGGAAGGCTTTCCCGTCGCTGCCGGGGCTTGGGAGAGCGACATACTGCCAGCCAGGGTGGCCGATTTCACGCCGCACATGCTCGACCAGCTGCTGGCCAGCGGACGCTTTATCTGGCTGCGGCTGCTGCCGCCGCGGTTAGCCGAAGGCGACGAGCGCCAGCGCCCCGGGCCGCTTCGCAATACCCCGGTCGCCTTGATCGACCGCCAGGCGCTGGCCGACTGGCGCGAGGCGGCGCCGGCCCCCGAGCTGGACGAACTTCCGCTGTCCGGCGGCGCGCGGCGAGTGCTGGAAGCTTTGCAGAATGGCGGGGCGATGTTCTTCGCCGACCTGCTCGGCACCATCCGCATGCTGCGTACTCAGGTCGAAGAAGCATTGGGCGAGCTGGCCTCCTGGGGCTTGGTCACCTCCGACAGCTTCACCGGCCTGCGCGCGTTGATCGCCCCGGCCAGCAAGCGCCCGCCCATTGCCGCGAGCGGCCGACGTCGGCGTCGACACGCGCCGGGTGTGGATGCCGCCGGGCGCTGGTCGTGGCTGCCGTCACCTGAGGGCAAATCGCCTGCCGAGAAGCGAAGCATCACGACCGATATGGAGAGCCTCGAGCATATCGCCTGGGTGCTGTTGGAGCGTTACGGCGTGGTGTTCCGCCGAGTAATCGAGCGCGAGCCGGCATTGCCGCCGTGGCGTGAGCTGCTGTATGTCTATCGCCGCCTCGAGGCGCGCGGCGAGATACGCGGCGGGCGCTTCGTGCAGCAATTTGCCGGCGAGCAGTTCGCCTTGGCCGAAGCGGTGGGCGGACTCAAGGCCATGCGCCGGCGCGAGCCGGACGGCTCGCGAAGCGTGGTGGCCGCTGCCGACCCGCTCAACCTGATGGGAGTTCTCACGCCCGGGTCACGGCTGCCGGCCGTTTCGGGCAACCGGCTGCTCTATCGTGACGGCGTGCCGGAGGCAGTGCTGCAGAACGGCGAGGTGCACTTCCTCGAGATACTGCCCGCCGAGGAGAATTGGCAGGTACAGCAGTTGTTGCGGCGGGGTCCGGGACAGCAAAAGCCCCTGACACCTGAGGTGCCAGGGGCTGCGATATCGATGCGTTGACGATCAGTCGTGCCGCTTGCGATTCCGGTAAGGATCGCGTTCATCCTCCTCGATACGCACTTCCTTGCGGATGAGGTGCCTCTGCTTCTCGCTCATGGCGAAGGCCAGAGCCAATAGCGCCACCGCGGCCACGCTCACGGTCAGCATTTCGATGATACCCATGCGCATGTCCTCCTGCGGGTGAATGGGGCGACCCTCGGGACTTCACTGTCCCTTACGAGAGATGTGCCTACAAACTGAGGGTGGCAGTTTTCTCGCTGGCCGACAAATGCTTTGACCCTATGGCAGCGACTAAGTTTTAACGTTTCGCCATATTGCGCTGGCTGGGTGGAGACAAGGAAGCCCACCTGGAACTCCTTATCCGTCTGCGGCCTGGGCGCGTAGCCAGGCGATTTCCTCGGCCCAGATCTCCGGCTCGATGGTTTCCAGCACCATGGGAATTTCATCGATGCGTGAGTCGCGCATGATAGTGGTGAAGGCGTCGAGGCCAATGTTGCCCTGGCCCAGGCTGTGGTGGCGATCGACGCGGCTGGCGTACTCGCTCTTGGCGTCGTTGAGGTGCATGCCGCGCAGGTACTCGAAGCCCACCACCTTGCCGAACTCGTCGAGGGTGTCGGTGCACGCCTCAGGGGTGCGCAGGTCATAGCCAGCGGCGAAGGCGTGGCAGGTGTCGATGCAGACGCCGACCCGCGACTTGTCGTCGACCTGATCGATGATCTCGGCCAGGTGCTCGAAGCGCCAGCCCAGGTTGGTGCCTTGGCCGGCGGTGTTCTCGATCACCGCAACAACGCCGCGGGTCTCAGCCAGGGCGTGGTTGATCGAGTCGGCGATGCGGGTCAGGCACTCGCTCTCGCTGATCTTCTTCAGATGGCTGCCGGGGTGGAAGTTGAGCAGCGTCAGGCCGAGCTGCTCGCAGCGCTGCATCTCGTCGAGAAAGGCGGCGCGCGACTTTTCGAGCCCCGCCTTGTCCGGGTGGCCGAGGTTGATCAGGTAGCTGTCGTGGGGAAGGATCTGCCCTGGGCCGAAGCCGTGTTCCCGGCAGGCGGCACGGAAAGCCTCGATGGTGGCCTCGTCGAGGGGCTTGGCCCGCCATTGGCGTTGGTTCTTGGTGAACAGGGCGAAGGCGTCGGCACCGATCTCGACGGCGCGCAGCACGGCCTGGTCGGGGCCGCCGGCGGCACTGACATGGGCTCCGAGGTATTTCATCTGGCCTCTCCGTGGTTGGCAATGCCACAACGATAGCATGCACGCCACCTCTCAACCTTTACCTCGCTCGCCGCCGTGGCCCTGCTAGGCTCAAGGGAAAAGTCGAGGAGAGGCACAATGTTGCTACTCGTATTGGTGGCGATGAGTACTTCCATCGAGGAGGACCCGGTCGCAGCGGCGCTGGCGCGCATCGATGCGCTGCAAGGCTATCGCCTCACGCTGCGCAGCCAGGGCAGCGGTGGCGAAGAGGTCATTCGTTACAGCTACCGGCCGCCGGGCTACGTACGCATGGAAATGGAGGCACCCTATCGCGGGGCGGTCCTGGTCTATCGCCCCGATACGGGCAAGGTGCAACTGTGGCCCTTCGGTGGCCCCGGCAGCCGACCGGGCCTCTCCCTGCGCCCCACCAACCGCATGGTACGCAGCTCGCGTGGGCATCGCGTGGATCAATCGGACGTCGCTACGCTGCTGCGCAACGTTCAGCGTTTACAGCAGCACGGCAGTGCACGCCTGCTTGGGCCGACGACGCTCGATGGGCAGCACCCGGTGCAGCATGTGGTGGTTGAGGCCGAGCCCGGCCGGGCGGTGCACGAGGTGGCGCGCTACGACCTTTGGCTCGACGAGGAGACGCTGTTTCCTCTTCGGGTGATCAGCTACGATCGACGCGGCGAACGGCTCGAAAGCGTGCATCTGGAGGATGTCGAGCTCGACCCAGCCTTCCCGCCCGACCACTTCGCACCGTAGCCCAATGGCAAGTTTCGAGTTCGATACGGCCTGGGATCTCGATGCCCCGATCGAGGCAGTCTTCGATGCCCTGACCGATTCGTTGCACTGGCCCGACTGGTGGCCGGGGCTCGAGGATGTACGGGAGATCGAGGCTGGCGACGAGCATGGCATAGGACGCACCCAGTGCTTCGTCTGGAAGAGTCGGCTGGGCTACTATCTACGCTTCCACATTCGGATCACCCGTGTCCGCAGTCCTTGGCTGATCGAGGGCAAGGCCAGTGGCGATGTGGCCGGCATCGGTAGCTGGCAGCTTCATGAACAGCAGAAAGGGACCCGTATTCGCTACCTCTGGCAAGTTCGTACGGCGCGGCCGTGGATGGGCCTGCTGGCGCGAGTGGCGCGTCCGCTGGTGGTCTGGAACCATCACGTCATGATGCGCGAAGGGCGTGCGGGGTTGGCGCGACATTTGGGAACCTTGCCCCATTCAGATGCAAGGAGGCGGGGTTTAGCGTCGAGAGAGCGTTGGTAGAGATGCAGGACTAACGGTATGCTGCTTCCAACTTATCTCGAAATCGCCGTAGAGATACCATGAAGGGCTCGCATAACAACGTAAATAAACAGCGATTGTCTGAGGAGACGCATGATTGCGACTCTTCCAGCCGCTCCTGTGCCGCGGTTAGGCGAGAACTCGAGGAGGCGCGCGAAGAGATTGCGCGCCTCAATCGTACCCTGCACCGCATTCAGTACATCGCCCGGCTGGGCTACTGGAAAGCCAGCCTCAAGGCCAACGAGCTGTTCTGGTCCGAGGCGATCTACGACATCTTCGGCGTTGATCCCAAGACATTCACCCCCAGCATTCGTGCCTTCAAGGCCATGGTCCATCCTGAAGACCTGGAAAGCGTCGAGGCCAGCATGTGGCGCGCGCAGGAAAGCGGGAGTCATGACGTTGAACATCGCATCGTGCGGCCCAACGGCGAGGTGCGCTGGGTGCATGAACTGGCCGACTACGCTCCCGAGGGAGACGAGCAGATTCTGATCGGCACCGTGCGTGACATTACCGAGCAGAAGCGGCTGGAGCTGCGTCTGCGCCAGCTATCGCGCACCGATGAACTCACGGCGCTGTTCAATCGGCGTTATTTCATGCGGCGGCTGGTGCAGGAGCTGGCCCGCTATCGCCGTTACGGCAGGTCGACAGCGGTGGTGCTGTTCGACTTCGATCACTTCAAGCGGATCAACGATACCTATGGCCACTCCGCCGGCGACCAGGCGCTGGTGAGCGTGGGCAAGTTGCTGCGCAGCAAGCTGCGTACGAACGACATCCCGGCGCGGCTCGGCGGAGAGGAATTTGCCCTTCTGCTGCCTGAAACCAGTCTCGAGGAAGCCGTTGGCGTAGCGGAAAAGGTGCGCCTACTGATACATCAGCAGGAGCTCGTTTCTGAAGAGGGCCATCGCTTCGGTGCGTCGATTACCTGTGGCGTATCGGCTTTCCGGGGTACCGAGGAGACGGTGGAGGCCATTCTTCATCGTGCCGACCAGAATCTCTATGAAGGCAAGCGAGCCGGCCGCAATCGGGTCGTGGCGGATGAACCGGATCGCTGAAGGCGCGTCCTCACGGGCAACGCCTCTCCTGGAGAGAGCCGACTGGCTGGTCGATGCGCTGGGCCTGGTACTGGGTGAACCGTCAAACCAGCCATTGACCACGCGCCTTTACCACACCCTGCGCGAGTGGATTCAGACGGGGGGCCTGGTCAGCGGCCAGCGGCTGCCTTCCACCCGGCAGCTGGCTCGAGAGCTGGATCTGGGGCGCAACACGCTACTGGCCGCCTTCGATCAGCTGTTGGCCGAGGGTTTCCTGACCACCCGCCATGGTGCGGGTACCTTCGTTGCCGACTTGGCATTTCAGCAGACGCAGTCGGTTGCGGCGAACGTTGCCTCTGCGTCGCCTTCGTTGCCTGCCGAACCGCTGCTCTCCTCACGCGGTACGTCCCTGCTCGCCTTCTGTCATTCTCCGCAAGAACGCCATCCCGCCTTCGTTCCAGGCGTGCCTGCGCTGGACCGTTTCCCTCACGCCCAGTGGCAGCGACTGCTGCACCGCCAGCAACAACGCATGCCGCTGAACTGGCTCGATTATCAGGCTCAAGGGGGCGTGCCGGCACTGCGCGAAGCGCTGGCGGACTACCTGCAGCTCTCACGCTCGGTGCGCTGCCGCCCCGAGCAGATCCTCATCGTCCAGGGCGCCCAGCAGGGTTTCGAACTGATCGTGCGGCTGCTGAGTGACAGCGGTGACGAAGTGTGGATCGAGGAGCCGGGCTATCAAGGCGCCCAGGCCTGCTTTATGGCGGCCGGGCTCGCTATGACGCCGGTACCGGTGGATGGCGAGGGCATGTGCATCGAAGACATGCCGGGTTCCCGTCGACCGCGGCTGATCTACGTCACGCCTTCGCATCAGTATCCCAGTGGCGCAACCATGAGCCTGGCCAGGCGGCTGGCGCTGCTCGAAGCTGCCGAGCGGCACGGCGCCTGGGTCGTGGAGGACGACTACGACAGCGAGTTCCGCTACGGCCAGCGGCCCGTTGCCGCCCTGCAGGGGCTGGTGGATGACTCGCGGGTGATCTACGTAGGCACCTTCAGCAAGGTCATGTACCCCGGCATGCGGTTGGGTTATCTGGTGTTGCCCGAGCCGTTGGTGGCGCCGTTCCGCCGTGCCAATGCCCGGCTCCATCGCGAGGGGCAGTATGCCGTACAGGCCGCCGTGGCAGAGTTCATCTCCCGCGGTCATTTCTCGCGTCACATTCGTCGCATGCGCGATTGCTACCGCCGGCGTCAGGCGCTGCTGCGCGAATCGCTGGCGCCGGCAGTGGCGCGTGGCCTGAGGCTATCCGAAGGTCAGGCCGGCATGCACCTGGTCGCCTGGCTCGACGAGTCCCAGCACGAACGCATCCTGGTCGAGCGGGCCGCAGGGCAGGGGATCTTGCTTTCGCCGTTGTCGAGTTACTACCTCAACGCCCCCGGCCGCCCCGGCCTGGTGCTGGGCTATGCCGGTACCGTCGAAGCCGAGATCGAGCGTGCAGGGCACTGGCTGGCGCAGGCGTGGTGTGAATTGACAGACGCCTAGTCGCTCAGCGACACATCTGCGCCAGCGTCGACAATGAGCTTAGCTGTCTGCCCGCTGCATCGAAGTTTTCCGGCGCGAGCCAGCGTTCCAGGCATGTCTCGACGGCAGGCCATTCGCTGTCCAGCAGGGAGAACCAGGCGGTGTCGCGACTATGCCCATTCTCCACCCGATGCTGGCGGAAGATACCCTCGAAATGGAAGCCCAGGCGCCCGGCGGCACGCCGCGAGGCGGCGTTGAACGCATTGCACTTCCACTCGTAGCGCCGATAACCCAGTTCGAAAGCGTGGCGCATCATCAGCAGCATGGCCTCGGTGGCTGCCGGCGTGCGCCGTAGCGCTGGGGTAAAGTGGATATGACCGACCTCGATGCTGCCGTGCTCCGGCACGACATTGAGATAGCTGGCCAGCCCCAGTGCCCGCTCACCAGCCGCCGTGACGATGGCGTAGAACAGCGGATCGTCGCTTTCCGATCTTGCCTTCAGCCAGGCGCGGTACTGTTCGGCATCGGCGAACGGCATGCCGCCGGAATAGGTCCAGCGCGCCTCAGGGGCATCGTGCATGCCTTGGCCGGGTGCCATGAAAGCGGCATGCAGCGAATCGGCATGACGCTCCGCTGACAATGGCTCGAGGCGAACCCGCCGGCCCTGCAGCGGCATGCGATCCGGCCGGCGCGCCGGCTGCCAGTCGGGCAGGGCGGCGCCGACCGGTTGGCCAAAATCGTTGTGGCTCACGTTATGGCTGGTATCGGCCAGGGTCATGATGGGCTCTCCTCGCTGTTCAGTTGCTGCATGTAGCGCCACAGCTGGCGCGCCTGCGGGTCGCGGCTCTCGGCCAGGGCTGCCTCGACGCCGGCTTGGTCGGACTCGGAGCGCTGGCGACCGAGCTTGGCCTTGCCCGTGAGTGTCTCGATGGGCAGGCGAAAGCCGACCACGCCGGCTTGCATCTTCTCCAGGTAGCCCTGTTCACGGGACAGCGAATCGAGCAGGGCGGGTTCGTAGTGCGCCAGGCTGCGATCAAGCAGTTCGCGCGTGGCCTCCGGCCCCAGCAATTCGAGGGTGCCCGTGGCGTGCACGGCCAGGTAGTTCCAGGTGGGCACGGCTGGCTGACTGGCGTACCAGGTCGGTGAGACATAGGCGTGGGGGCCGCTGAAGATCGCCAGCGCCCGGCTGCCATCAAGCGTTCGCCAATGCGGGTTGGCTCGGGCGAAGTGGCCATAGAGCGTGCCCTGCTCGCCCTCGCTGCGCTCCAGCAGCAAGGGCAGGTGGGTAGCCTGCAGGTCGGCGCCGACCAGGGCGGCGAAGTCGTGCCGTTCCATCAGCTCCCAGGACTGCTCGCGTTCGAGTTGCATCGAGGGGGGGACGTACATGGTGCCTCCGGCTCAGTCCTGGCTCGCTTGCGAATCGAACAGCAGGCCGTAGTGGTAGAAGGTGGTGTCGCGCTGCCAGCCGAGCGATTCGTAGAGCGCCTGGGCGGTGCGGTTGTCGATTTCGGTGGCGAGCTTGAGGTGGCCGACGCCATGGCTTTCGGCCAGTTCCCTGGCAGCCTGCATCAGGGCGCGGCCGACACCGCCGCGGCGGGCCTCGGGCGAGACGAACAGATCATTGAGCAGCCATAACGGCGCTAGGCGCACGGTGGAAAGCAGGGGGTAGAGCTGAACGAAGCCCTGCAATTCTCCTTGCGGCCCTACATGTACCAGAATATGCGAGTCGCCGCGCTCCAGGCGCGCCTGCAAGAAGCGCCGGGCGCCTTCGAGATTCGGCTCCTGGCGATAGAACTGCCGATAGCCGTCAAGCAACTGGCTGAGCGGGTCGAGATCTTGCGGGGTGGCATATCGTATGGGCACCGGTAAATCCTCGCATTTACATTGGATATCACCGAGTGTGAGGCCTGACTGGCTCCATGCTAAGAGCCATTTATGTCGATTTTTGCAGAGCCACTTTGCGTTGACGTTCAGGTCCGAAAACCGCCAGACATAGGCTGTGCCCAAGCTAGAATGGAGCCATGAACCTCTCGACCGATATCTGCTACCAAGCCCTGCTGGCACGCGACGCTCGCTACGATGGACGCTTCTTTACCTGTGTGACCAGCACCGGTATCTACTGCCGCCCGATCTGTCCGGCGACAGCGCCGAAGCTCTCGAACTGCCGCTTCGTCTCCACCGCTGCGGCAGCGCAGGAGGCGGGGTTCCGGCCATGCCTGCGCTGTCGGCCGGAAAGCGCGCCGGACTCCCCGGCCTGGGCCGGTACCTCGACCACGGTGATGCGGGCGCTGCGACTGATCGACGAAGGCGCACTGGACGAAGGCGGGGTGGAAGCGCTGTGCGATCGTATCGGCGTGGGCGCTCGCCAGCTGCGGCGGCTGTTCCAGCGTCATGTTGGAGCCTCCCCGTTGGCCGTGGCCCCAAACTCGTCGCGTACTCCTGGCCAAGCAATTGCTGCACGAGACCGAGCTGCCTCTCGCCGATGTGGCGTTGGCCAGCGGTTTCGGTAGCGTGCGCCGCTTCAACGAAGTATTTCTGCAGCTCTATGGCCGAGCGCAGGGAACCCTGCGCGGTCGCCGTGCCGAGCTTTCCCAGGCAGCTGCGCTGACGCTTCGATTGCCGTACCGGCCGCCCTACGACTGGCAGGCGATACTGGCCTTCCTGGCCCGGCGGACCATCCCGGGGCTCGAGCGTATTGATGGAGAGGGCTATCACCGGGTTTTCCGCGTCGGCGAAACGATCGGCAGCGTAAGTGTGAATAATGCTTCCGCCGACAGCGCACTGCACGCCTCGATCCGGCTGACCGAACTCTCGGCACTGCCGAGCGTCATTGCTCGGCTGCGTCGACTCTTCGATCTGCAGGCCGACCCCGAGGCGATACGCCAAGGGCTCGGTCGCGACCCGGCGTTGGCGCCACTGGTGGAGGGCCGCCCCGGGCTACGTGTGCCGGGAGGATGGGATCCGTTCGAGATCGCCGTACGGGGGATTCTCGGCCAGCAGGTCAGCGTCGATGCGGCCACGCGGCTGGCTGGGCGGCTGGTCGAGCGCCTGGGGGAATGCTTGGAGGGGCAGGCTGGAATCGGCTTGGAGCGGCTATTCCCTGCGGCCGAGCGTTTCGCGTTCGATGAGATCAAGGCGCTCGGCATGCCCAGCGCACGGGCCACCGCCCTGGTGCAGTTGGCAGACACCTACCGCGAGCAGCCACGGTTGTTCGACCGGCGCCAGGACCTTGACGAGACCGTGGCCCACCTGTGCGCCCTGCCAGGTATCGGCGAGTGGACGGCCCACTACATCGCCATGCGCGGATTGCAGGACAGTGACGCCTTTCTGCCCACCGACGTGGCGCTGCAACGGGTACTGGCTGAACAGGGTCGGCGCCCAACGCCGCGCGAGCTGCTTGCACGGGCCGAGGCCTGGCGGCCCTGGCGTGCCTATGCCGTGATGCACCTGTGGCATGCCGATGCGGCCACGACTAAGGCAGCAAAACCGCAGCAGGAGGAGTGCGATGCGACTCTGGCTTGACCGACTGCCGTCCCCGGTGGGCGAACTGCGCTTGGTCGGTGACGACCAAGGAGCGCTGCGAGCGCTGGAATTCGATAGCCACGACGAACGGCTGCACCGCCTGCTGGGACGTCACTATCGCGACTACGAGCTCGTCGAGGGCACGGCGCCTGAAGCCATCCGCCAGGCGCTGGAGGCCTACTTTGCCGGGGATCCGTCCCACCTCGATGCGGTGCCGGTGGCGACCGGCGGCACCGAATTCCAACGCCTGGTTTGGCAAGCGCTGCGCCAGATTCCGGCCGGTACCACGATCAGCTACGGCGAGCTGGCCGCCAACATCGGGCGCCCCGGCGCCAGCCGCGCCGTCGGCATGGCCAACGGCGCCAACCCGGTCGCCATCGTGGTACCGTGCCATCGGGTGATCGGTGCCAACGGCACTCTGACCGGCTATGGCGGCGGGCTGCCGCGCAAACGCTGGCTGGTGGAGCACGAAAGGCGGCAGCTGCAGAGCGACCTGTTCACCCTCGCGTAGCGGCATGTTGCCTGCTCAGCCTTCTTCGGCAAATCCTTCCAGCAACTTGCCGAGCAATTCACTCAACATGCGCTGCTCCTCGAGGCTTAGGGCGGAGAGCATCCTGGCCTCGTTCTCCACGTGGCGAGGAACCATTCGGTTCATCAGCGCCAAGCCTTCCTCGGTTAGAGACACCAGCGTGCCGCGTCGGTCCTCGGGATTCGGCGAGCGCACGATAAGGCCCGCCTTCTCCAGGCGATCGAGCCGACTGGTCATGCCTCCCGACGAGACCATCAGTGTCTCGAACAGCTGTGTCGGTCCCAGGCGGTAGGGCGCTCCCGAGCGGCGCAATGTGGCCAGCACGTCGAACTCCCCCGCTTGCAGACCGTACTCCTTGAAGAAGGCTTGTAGCCGCTCTTGGGTGAGCAATTGGGTCGTCTTCATGTATCCCACCACTTCCATCGGTAGCAGGTCGAGTTCGGGCATTTCCCGTTGCCATTGGGCAATGGCTTGCTTGACACGATTCATAGGCGCGATTATCTTTCCATCAAGATACTTTGTGTCGAGAATCTTTTGTTGAGCTGAACAGGAGCCGATCATGACCAACTCAACCAAGCCACGCAACCGCACCGGCTGGTATGCCCTGGCTTGCCTGCTGCTGGTCGGCAGCCTGCTGGCCCTGTCGCTGGTCGTGGCCAAAGTCGCCGACGGAGCCGGCGCGCCGCGCTTGAGCTTCCTCATGGTGGCAGTGACCGGCGCCGGCGTGCTGCTCCTAACGGTGGCAACCCAGCAACCTCAGCCGATGCGACTCGACCGGCGCATTGTCGAGTACTCGCTGGTCTCGGGTGCACTGTTTGCCCTGCCCAATGCGCTGGGCTTCCTGGCGGTGCGTCACGTAGGAGCCGGGTTCGTCTCGCTCAGCTTCGCCTTCCCGATTCTGGTGACCTGGGTGATTGCAGTGGGGCTGGGCATGGAGCGTGTCAATGTGCTGCGGCTGCTCGGCGTGCTGTTGGGGCTGGCCGGAGGTGTGTTACTGGCGTGGGCCAAGGCGGGCGGCATGCAGGGCGCACAGGGCTGGGTCGCACTGGTGCTGACGATCCCACTGGTCATCGCGCTGGGCAATATCTACCGCACCCTGCGCTGGCCCGGCGGGGCAGGACCGGTCTACCTCGCCGCGCTGATGCTGCTGGGCGGCGCGCTGGCGCTTGCCCCCTTCGTGCTGGCATTCGAAGCGCAGCAACTGGCGCTGTTGCTCGGCTCGACGGGGGTGCTTCGGCTGCTGCTCGCCGAAGTGGCCGTCTTTACGGTGCTCTACGTCTTCTATTTCATGCTGCAGAAAATCGCCGGCCCCGTCTACCTCAGCCAGATCGGCATGGTGGCGGCATTGGTCGGCACGTTGATAGCGGTCTCGCTGTTAGGCGAGACGGTACCGCCCTATCTGGGCCTGGCGGGGGTGTTGGTGGTCCTCGGTGCGGTCCTGTTCCACCGTGGCGCTGCGCGCCGCGAAACGCCACCGCCTGCAACGGTGGAAGTCTGACCACAGGAGAGATGCATGACCCCCATGGAAGCCCTGCATTGGCGCTATGCCGCCAAGCACATGAATGGCAGCAAGGTGCCACAAGGCACGCTTGATACTATCCTCGATGCCGCGCGTCTGGCGCCATCGTCCTACGGCCTTCAGCCATATAGTGTGCTGGTGGTGGAAGACCCAACGCTGCGTGAGCGGATCCGGCACGCTGCGTGCGACCAGCCACAGGTCAGCGAATGCTCCCACCTGTTGATTTTCGCTGCCTGGACCGAGGTGGATGAACGGCACGTGGATGAGCTGATCGAGCTGACTGCTGCGGCTCGCGGTCTCGATCCGGTAGAGCTGGAAGGGTATCGCCAGTCGCTCCATGCTGCCGTGGCCGGCTTCACCACAGCGGAGGTAAGGCATCACTGGGCGGCTCGACAAGCCTATATTGCCTTGGGTACGGCCTTGACCGCAGCGGCAGCGGAACGGATCGACGCCTCGCCGATGGAAGGTTTCGACCCTTCGGCCCTGGACGCCCTGTTGGGTCTCGAGGCGCAAGGGTTGCGTAGCGTGGTGCTGCTGGCGCTTGGCTATCGCGATACGACGCAGGATCGCCTGGCCGGGCTGGCCAAGGTGCGCTGGCCCAGGGAGCGCTTCGTGGTGGAATGGAATGGGGCCTGACGGCCCCGTATCGTTAGACGCTGCCCTCTTTCTCGATCACCAATACCCTGGCTTCTCCGACAGGACAAGCGATATGTTCGGTGCCCACCGAGGCAAAGAAGATGTCGCCTACCTCCAGCAGTCGGGAATGCTCTATGCCCTCGTTGCGATAACGCATTTCCACCTGGCCATCGAGCACCACGAAAACCTCTTCCCCATCGTTGACGTGCCAGCGGTATGGCTGGTCTGTCCAATGCAGGCGAGTGGTGATGCCGTTCATGCTGGCAATGTCCTTGGCTCCCCAGGCATGCTCCGCGGTGAAGTCCCGGCTACGGGTGATGTCCATGGTGGTCTCGGTCAGGTCTCGGTAGTGCGTGCTATCTTCTCTTGAACCGAGATCAATGACCATATACCAGTGGCGAGAAGAACAGTTCCCTCTCTTTGGCATGTCATGGCGACTGTCGATTCGCAGTGCCCTGGTTCGATGACTCATCGGATAGCAATGAGCTGTCATGCCATTCAAGGAGAGACGACCATGCAATACATGCTGATGTGCTGTATCGACGAGGCGCTGTGGAACGGCTTGCCGGATGCCGAGCGCGACGCTGTCATGAACGACTACAACGCCCTGATCCAGGAAATGGTCACCAGTGGCCACTATCGCGGCGGTGCCCGGCTGCAGTCGGTGGATTCGGCCACCACCCTGCGCGAGCAGAACGGCAAAGTGGTGACGCTGGACGGGCCCTTCGCCGAGAGCCGCGAACAGTTGGGCGGTTTTCACGTGGTGGAGTGCCGCGACCTGGACGAGGCCTTGGGGCTGGCGCGGCGCATCCCGCCGCTGCGGGTCGGCGGCTCGGTCGAGGTGCGACCGGTGGATCCCGCTTATCGACTGTGAGGGATTTGCGTGACCCTGGACGATCTCTATCGCCGCGAGTATGGCCGTGTGCTGGCCAGCCTGATTCGCCGGTTCGGCCAATTCGAGCTGGCCGAGGATGCCGTGCAGGCGGCTTTCGAGGCGGCGATGGTGCAGTGGCCGGCCCAGGGCTGGCCGCCTAACCCGACCTCGTGGCTGATCTCCACTGCTCGTCACAAGGTGGTCGACCAGTTGCGCCATCAGCAGATGCGCGAGCGCAAGGGCGACGAGCTGCGCCAGCACCTCGAACTGATGCTGGAGTGCGACCTCGAGGCCGAGCCGCTCGACAGCCTGCGCTTGATTTTCGCCTGCTGCCACCCGGCTCTGGCACGACCCGCCCAGGTGGCACTGACGCTGCATACCCTGGGCGGGTTGCGTACCGAGGAGATCGCCCGCGCCTTCATGGTGCCGGTGCCGACCCTGGCCCAGCGGCTGGTGCGAGCCAAGGCCAAGATCCGCGATGCCGGCATTCCCTTCGAGGTGCCTGACGACACGGCGCTTGGCGAACGCCTGGAGTCGGTACTGGCGGTAATCTACCTGATCTTCAACGAAGGCTACGCGGCCAGCTTCGGCGACGACTGGGTGCGCGGCGACCTCTGCGCCGAGGCGATTCGCCTGGGGCGAATGCTGGTGCGGCTATTGCCGGCCGAGCGCGAGGCGCGTGGTTTGCTGGCGCTGATGCTGATGCACCATTCCCGGCGTGACACGCGTACCGACGAGGCCGGCGACATCGTGCTGCTGGAGGAGCAGGATCGCACGCGCTGGAATGTCGACGAAATCGAGGAGGGCTCCGCCCATATCGAGGTAGCGCTACGCGGCAGCCCGCTGGGCACCTACGCAGTGCAAGCCGCCATCGCGGCCCTGCACGCCCAGGCTGCGACACCCGCCGAGACCGACTGGCGGCGCATCGCCGCGCTCTACAGTCTGCTCTACGCCCTACAACCCACGCCCGTGGTGGCGCTCAATCGGGCCGTGGCGATCGCCATGGCCGATGGGCTGGAAGCGGGCCTCGAGCAACTCGAGAATATCCATTTGCCCAACTATCACCTGCTGCCTGCGACGCGTGCCGACCTGCTGCGCCGGCTGGGCCGTCTTGACGAGGCGGCAGTGCACTACCGTGAGGCGTTGAAACTGGTCACCCACGACGCCGAGCGACGTTTTCTTGAATGCCGCTTGCGCGAAGTCATGGCGAACGCCGCCGATGTCGATTTGCCGTTGGCTGGCTCGAAAGAGGGATGAGGCCGCTTGGCCCATTCAAAGCTCATCACTCAGGAGACACCCCATGAGCTACGTCGATGGTTTCGTAGTGCCGGTTCCCGAAGGGAATCTTGACGCCTACCTGGACATGGCCCGGCGTGCCGGCGAAATCTGGTGCGAGCACGGCGCGCTGGAGTACGTCGAGTGCGTGGCCGATGACGTCCCGCCGGGACAGCACACCTCCTTTCCGCTGAGCGTCAAGCTCGAACCGAGGGAGAAGGTGATCTTCTCCTGGATCCTCTACCCCTCGCGCGAGGAGCGCGATCGCATCAATGCCAAGGTGATGGAGGATCCGCGCATGGCAGATATGATGGATCCGGCGAACCATCCGTTCGATGGCAAGCGCATGATCTGGGGAGGATTCCGTGAGGCGCTGAGAATGCCCTAGGGTCTACTGCAGCCAGGCGATGGCCAGCCCCACCACCGCGGAAGCCAATGTCGGACCGGCAATGCAGCGGGACAGATGAGCATTGCCGGCGCTGATGGCCAGCACCACCTTGAACAGGTTGTTGACCGAGGCCGCCAGCACGATGCCCAGCACGGCGGTGGTGAGTTCGATGGTGCTCGTGGCCATGCGGCTCAGCGACAGGGCAACGGCATGCACGTCCGCCATGCCGGAAACGGCAGCCAGCAGGTAGACGCCGGCAGCGCCGAGCCAGGCGCGCAGCCATTCTCCCAGCACCATGACCACCGCCAACAGCGCGCCGAGCAGCAGCGCGGCGCGCAGTTCCAAAGGGTTCTGAGTCATCGGTCGGTCGGCCTTGAAGCCGCGGCGATGGCGGCGCCATAGCCACAGCGCCGGCAGGTAGAGCGTCACCCCCATGGCCGTTACCGGTGCCACCAGTCGCGGCAGCATCTCGGGGCCGAGCAAGGCGGCATAGAGTAACAGGCGCGGCAGCATGGTGCCGCAAGCCAGCAGGATGCCTGCGGCGAGCATCGGGGCGAGCTGCGGTTCGCGGCGCGCCTGGCGAGCGTACTGCAGGGTCAAGGCGGTGGAGGAGGAGAGTCCGGCGAACAACCCGGTGAACAGTATGCCTTTCTCGGTGCCGCCGAGGCGCACGGCGAAGTAGCCGACGAACGAGATCGAGGCGATCAGCACCACTAGCCACCAGATCTCGTAGGGGTTGAGCACGCCGCCGGGGCCCATGTCCTCGTTGGGCAGCAGCGGAAGCATCACCACGCTGATCAACAACAGCTTGAGACCGGCATCGAGCTCGTTGGCTTGCAGCTTGTTGAGCAGGCCATGGATCTCGCGCTTGTTGTCGAGAATCAGCGCCGTGACCACTGCGCAGGCCGTGGCCAGCCCAATGTCCTCCGCTACCGCCAGTGCGCCGAAGCAGAACGTCAGCAGCAGTCCGATCAGCCCGGTGATGCTGTAGTCGCGGATCTGCTCCATGCGAGCCCGGTAGCCGACCAGGGCGGTGATCGCCACGGCCAGGAAGATCAGCGGGAAGGCCCAGCGCGTCAGCACCTCTGACAGTAGGGCTGCCACGCCCCCGAACAATCCCACCAAGGCGTGAGTGCGCACCCCGGCGACCCGCTCGCCCCACTCCCGCTCACGGGCGACCCAGCCTCGTTCGATGCCGATCAGGGCACCCAGCATCAGCGCTACGCCGAGTTCGATGAAATTCCTGTTGGTGAAAAGAAACTCACGGGTAGCTTCTTCCATTTCATTCTCGTCCCTGAAGGTTCTGCCATTCAGAGTGGTCGGTAACGAAGCCTTGATCAATTCGGTGCACTACAGGAAAGCAACCGGGTTTGAGTTCGACTGCGATGGCAACTAGCTTTCAGTCAGGATTTGGTAATGATCGCCGCAAAGCGAGGGATTCGCATGGCGCTGCTCACTCTGTCTCTCATTCTGCTGGCAACCCTGGGGCTGGGGTTGCTACTGCAATGGCTACCGGCGCGCGGAAAGCCGAAGCCGACCTACCCGCAACGGGCACCCTTCCTGGGTGGCGGCGGCCCTGATACGCATGCCTGGAGCCGCTACCACATTCGTTACTACCCCATGACGCTGCTCCTGATCGCCTTCGAGATGGAGATGATGTTCATGTACCCGTGGGCGGTGGTGTTCGTCGAGAAGGGTGCCATGGCGGTCATGGAAATGGGCATGTTTCTGGCAATCCTGTCGGTGGGTATCGTCTACGCCTGGCGTGAGGGGGTGTTCCGGTGGCAGTAAGCTGGCAACGTCGCCTGGCGGCTCGCGCGCCGGCGCCCGTCTTCCTTGCCGAAGGGGCGCGTATCGGCCCGCTGCGCGAAACGCTTGCGCTCTCACCCGGCATTCGCCTTGTCGATACGCCTCGTCATGCCAGCGTGCTGGTGGTGGCGGGCGATATCCCGACCGGCTGGCGCGACGACCTGCGCCGACTCCACGATCAGTTGCCCGCACCGTTCGCCAGCGTGTGGTGTCGTTGCGAGCCGTTCGAGGCACTGCGCAACCCCATACGCAACGATGCCATCGAGGCGTTGCCCCAAGGCGTCGTCGAGACGCATCGCGAGCTGATGCTGGGCAAGCGCGACAGTGCGCCTCGGCTGCTGCCGGACGAACCGCCGAATCCCTGGGAGGGACTCGGCGACGATGGCCATGGCGGCGAGGGCATGATGGGGGGCACGCCCTACGGTCGGCCCATGGCCATGAACATGCAGGACGATCTTCGCGATGGCCTGACGCTGGATACGTTGACCTTCAGGCTGGGGCCTTTTCATTCCGCCTTGCCGCCGGGCCTGCAGGCAGAGGTCAGCCTGCAGGGCGACCTGGTGCAGGCCTGGACGATCACGCGCAAGCCCTTTGCCAGCGTCGTCGAGCCGATCTTCCATGCGGCTCGCCAGGAGCCGGTGCCAATCGCCGAGCTTGAGCTGAGCCGTGCTCGCCATCACCTGCGCCGGCTTTACCGGGGTCTAAGGGTCGCGGGCTGGCCGAGACTGGCTGAACGAACCCTGCGCATGGCCGGGCAGCTGAGCCCCAACAGCGATATCGCAGGCCTGCGCCGCGCCTTGGAGCGCGGGGGACTGTGGCGGCTGGCGTTGCCCGAGCCCGGCCGCGGTGATTTGGACAAAGAGCAGGCGCGGCAGCTCGGTGGGCCGGCGGCACGTGCGGCGGGCATCGATGAGGACCTGCGCAGCCAGGACGCGCACTACCGCCGGCTCGGCTTTGCGCCGACCTGTCGCGAGGCGGGCGATACGGCGGCTCGCTGGCAACAGTGGCTCGACGAGATCGAGCAGTCGCTGGCGCTGGCCGGCCAGGCCGCCCGTCACGACCTGAAGACCGCCGAGACCGCTGCCGTCGAGACCCCGCGCGGCCCTTGGGCCGATGGCTCTCCTCACGACATGAGCGATCTGCTGGGCGAAGTGCTGCCGGGGCTGGAGTGGGGCGAAGCGCTGCTGACCCTGGCCAGCCTGGACGTGGCCGCTCTTGATCTGCACCCCCTCGATATTTGGCTGGCCGACACGGGCCGGGAGGGGCGCGCATGATTCTCGACCAACTGATTCTGCCGTGGCTGCTGGCCTGGCTGGTGGCTGGCCTGGGCGCCTACCTGGTGGCGGTGCTCGACCGTTTGATGGCAACGGGCTCGGCCCAGGCGAAAAGCGTATGGCTCGCGCCCTTGGCCAGCGCTGCCTGGTTGATGACGCAGCAGGCCACGACCACCGAGGCACCGGACGCTCCCGCCTGGCGGCTGGCGCCGGCGCTCTACCTGGCCCTGGCCGCCACCGGGCTGGCGCTGGTGCCTTGGTCGCCGACGCTGGTCGGTGTCGATCTGTCGACCAGCCTGGTGCTGTGGGGCAGCCTGGAAGCACTGGCCACGGTGGTGATCTTCCTACATGGCTGGTCGGCCAACTCTCACCTGGCCCTGATCGGCGCCTACCGTTACGTCGCCCTGGGGCTCTCCTACCTGCTGATCAGCATGTTCGTGCTGATCGGCGTGGCGCTGCCGGCCGAGTCGCTGCGCTTGACCGAGGTGGTGGCGGCGCAGGCGTCGCTCTGGCACGTGGTTTCCCAGCCGTTGGGGCTGCCGCTGTTTCTGGTGGTGGGTCTGGGGCTGACCTTCTGGGGGCCGCTCGACCTGGCCGACTCGGAGGACCTCTCGGGCGGCACCGCGGTGGAACGTTCGGGCCCGCCGCGTCTGGTATGGGCGCTGGCGCGCGCCGCCATGCTGGTGGCCTTCAGTGCGATTGCCGCCACCGCTTTCCTTGGAGGTTGGATGGGCCCCTGGTTGCCGGGGCCGGCCTGGCTGCTGATCAAGAGCCTGGCGGTACTGGTCGCGCTGCTGTGGCTGGGGCGTCGGCTGCCCAGGCTCGCGCCCGAGCGCTGCGTGACGCTGATGTGGGTGCTGCTGCTGCCGCTCTCCTTCGTCGACTTGATCTGGGCGGGGGCAGTAGCCCTGTGGATGGCCTGAGCGAGGCCAAGGAGATGTCATGACGCCGAGTCTCGGTACACATATCGCCTTTGGGGTACTGGCGACGTTCGCCGTGCTCACCGGCTGGCGAGTGTTCTGCACCGATTCGATGGTGCGAGCGTCGTTCTTCCTGCTGCTGTCGTTCATCGCTGTGGGCGGAATCATGATCCTGCTGACCGCCGAATACCTGGGAGTTGCGATGTTCTTCATGATGGCCGTCGAGATGATGGTCATGGCGCTGTTCATGGTCATGTTCATGATGAACCCGGCCGGGCTCAATCCGATGAAGATGGTTCACCAGGAGCGCGTCGCCATCGCTGCCGGCGTCATTGCCTTTATCGTGCTCTCGGCGGTGGCCGTGCTCAGCGATTTTCCCGATGCGCCGCTGCCGGCGGAGCATGCGCCGGTGATTTCGCTGGGCCGCGAGCTGCTTGGCGATTCGATGCTGGTCTTCGAGACCGCCGGCGTAGTGCTGCTGACGACCATGGTCGGTGTGGTGGTGCTGTCGAGTCGGCGTGGACGCTACGGTCGCGCCGACGAGGGGTCGATGCCACCGGGCCTCATGCCCGGCGGCGAACCGGCCGGGCAACCGAGCGAGGAGGAGGAGGGAGAGCACACCCACCACCATCATTGAACGACGAAGCCAGGGAACGACTAAGGACGAGGCCAGGAGGGCGACATGACACTCACCACACTTCTCATTCTTGCCGCAGCGTTGATCGGGATCGGCCTCTACGGGGCGCTGTCCCAGCAATCGTTCGTGATGCTGATGATGGGCCTCGAACTGATGCTCAACGGGGTGATGCTGGCCGCAGTGGCCTTCTGGGCCTATAGCGGCACCGGTGCCCCTGAAGGGCAGCTGTTGACCATCGTGGTCATGGCGGTCATGGCAATCGAGATGGCGCTCGGCTTTGCCCTGGTGGTGGCAGTGTTTCGCGCCAAGCAGGCCGACACGACCGAAGCCTTGAGCGAGCTGAAGCAATGACGCTCTGGATCGTACCGCTGACGCCGTGGCTGCTGGCGCTGCTGCTGTACGGGGCAGGGCGACGCCTCCGGCCGCTGGCTCTCGGACTCTCGGCGGGGGTGGCGCTATTGCTGACGCTTGCCGTGACCGGGCTCTCCCTGAATACGGGGGCGACGGCGAGCTATCGCTGGAGCGAGTCCCTGATGCTGGGGCTGGAGCGCTCCATGGCAGGCGACATTTTCGCCTGGCTGGTGCCGCTGGTGGCTTTGCCGGTGGCGCTTTATGCCGCGATACATGTCAGTCAAGCTCCGCGTCGCCTGGTAGCCCTGTTGCTGGCGTTCGTCGGCGCCATGCAGCTGTTGGTGCTGGCCAGTGACCTGCTGACCTTGCTGGTGGCCTGGGAGCTGGTCGGGGCCTGTTCCTGGGGCTTGATCCTGCATCGCTGGCAGGAGGAAGGCATCCCGGGCCAGGCGATACAGGCCTTTCTCGTCACGCGGTTGGGCGACCTGGGGTTGTACATCGCCGCAGCGGCCTTGTTTGCCGGCACCGGTGGTTTCGGCTATGCCGCCCTCGGCGATCTCTCGGGTGGGCTATTGCACGTCGCCGTGGCCGGTATCGTCCTGGCGGCGGCGGTCAAGTCCGCACAGCTGCCGTTCAGCGCCTGGCTGTTTGCCGCCATGGCCGGGCCGGTGCCGGCCTCGGCATTGCTGCATTCGGCAACCATGGTCGCCGCGGGTACCTTCCTGCTTGCTCGGCTGGCGCCGCAGCTCGAGCAGGCCGCCTGGTTTTCGCCCTTGGTGATTTTTCTAGGGCTGGCTACGGCGCTGGCCGGTGGCCTGGTGGCGAGCTTTCAGGGCCACGCCAAGCGGCTGCTGGCCGCTTCCACGTCAGCGCAGTATGGGCTGATGTGGGTGGCCGTGGGGGCAGGGTTCCCCGGCGTGGCGCTGCTGCACGCCATCACCCATGCCTGCCTCAAGGCGGGGCTGTTCCTGGTCGCGGGACTAGCCGAGCGGCGCGTCGATAGCTATCAGCTAGCCGATATGCGCCTAGGGCGGCAACTGCCGGGCGTGGCGGCATTGAGCTTGGTGCTGTGCCTGGCACTGGCCGGCTTGGCGCCGCTGGGAGCGGCCTGGAGCAAGGAACAGATTGCCTCGGCCGCCGCCGAGCTCACGCCTTGGCTGGCGCTGGGCGTAGCCATGGCGGGCGGGCTCAGTGCGCTTTATGCCACGCGCTTCCAGCGGTTGGCCTTCGGTCGCTCGCCAAGGCGGCTCTCCTCGGGGCGGCCGCCGGCCTGGGGGGAGCGTGTTTCGCTGGCGGGGCTGGCGCTTGCCACATTGATGCTCTCGATACTCTGGTGGCGGCCGTTCTCCGAGTCGGTAGCCGCGGCCTTGGGGATTGTGCTGCCCAAGGAGCATCTGTGGCTGATGGTCGTGTCGCTGGCACTCGTGGCGCTGGGCATTGGCGTGGGGCTCTGGATAACGCGCCAGGAGACGCGCGAAGCCAAGCCGGCCTGGCAGTTTGCGCTGGCCGGCTGGTTCGGCCTGCCGGCGCTGCATCAAGGGGTGGCAGACGGCATCATGCGGTTTGCCCACCGCCTGGCACGCTTCGACGATCGTGTATTCGATGCCCCTGCCACCCACTTCGCAAGGGGAATTCGCGGCACTGCACGAGGCCTGGCGAGCGGCGACGATCGTGTCGTCGATGCCGGCCTGGATATTACGGCGCGTTGCTGGCAGTGGCTTGCCGATTTCAACGCACGCCGCGGCGAGTGGCTGGCCGACGGCCTGCCCAATGGGCTGGCTAAAGGGGCCGAGACCGGTGGGCGCTGGGCGCGGGCTACTCAATCCGGACAGACTCACCACTACTACACCATGATCACCGTCGGTCTCGGTGCGTTCTTCCTGTTTCTGCTGATAGGAGCCTTTCTGTGATGCTGACCGTCGCGCTGTTCGCTCCCTTGCTGGGCGCCCTCGTGCTCGCTGCAACCTCACGCTGGAGCGCCGGTCAGGCGCGCTGGATCGCGGCGGGGGCGTCCGGTGTATCGCTGCTGGCCCTGGTGGTGGCCTGGCTGGCGTTCGATCCGACCGGTGCCTTGTTTCAGCATGTCGATGAGGTGCAGTGGGTACCGTCGCTGGGCATGGCCTATCGAGTGGGCGTCGATGGCATCGCCCTGGCCGTGGCAACCATGAGTGCCGTGTTGTTCGTGGCGGCTATCCTCTATCCCTTCGATACCCGGGGCGAGGCGCGACAGTACTATGCCTGGCTGCTTTTCATGCATGGGGTATCGCTGGGTGTCTTCCTGTCTCTCGATCTGCTGATGTTCTACGTCTGCTTCGATCTCACCCTGGTGGGCATGTACTTCCTGATCGGTCGCTGGGGGCATGGCGAACCCCAGCTCGCCGCCTTCAAGTTCTTCCTCTATACGTTCGCCGGTTCGTTGGCGCTGCTACTCGGCATCATCGGGCTCTATCTCTCCCTCGACTCGCCGACCTTCGACATGCGTACCATCATCGAGCAGCAGCCGCTGGCGGGCAGCGGTGCCTATGCCAGCCTGGTGTTCCTGGCGATGATGCTGGGGCTGGCGATCAAGACGCCGCTGGTGCCGGTGCATACCTGGTTGCCCCAGGCCCACGTCGACGCGCCGGGGCCGGCCTCGGCGATTCTCGCCGGGGTGCTGCTCAAGATGGGTACCTACGGCATGATCCGGCTGCCGCTGGCCATGCTCGGCGAGACCTTTGCCCGCTTCGCCTTGCCGGTGGCGCTGCTGGCGCTGGTGGCGATTCTCTACGGTGCCCTGGTGGCGCTGGGCCAGAGCAACCTCAAGCGACGTATCGCCTACACCTCGATCAACCATATGGGTTACACCGTGCTGGGGATCGCCGTGGCCGCTTCGCTGGTCGGCGGGCATGATGAGGCGCGTCGGCTGGCGCTGACCGGTGCCACGGTGGAGATGGTTGCCCACGGCCTGATCACCGGCTCGCTGTTCCTGATCAGTGGCTCGCTGTGGCAGCGCACGGGGGACTATGCCATGGCGCGCTACGGTGGCCTGGCTCGCCGGGCGCCGCAGTTGACCGCGCTGACCGTGCTGGCAGCCTTCGCCAGCCTGGGCATGCCGGGGCTGGCCGGCTTCGTTGCCGAGTTTCAGGTATTCACCGGAACCTTCGCCGTCTACCCCTGGCTGGCGGTGCTGGGGGTCCTAGGCATACTGGTCACCGCGGCGCTGTTTCTGGACCTGCTGTGGCGGCTGTTCTTCGGTCGGCTGCCCGAGCACCTGGAAAATTTTCCCGACCTCGACCGTGCCGAAATCGGTGTGCTCGGTGTCCTGGCGCTGGGTATCGTGGCGATCGGTGTGGCGCCACACTTCCTGCTCGACGTGGTTGAGGCCTCGGCGAGCCTGCTGACCGGAGGACGCTGATGCCCGTGGCGGACCTGACCCCCGAACTTGCGCTGCTGATCGGGGCGGTGGTGATAGTGCTGGGTGCGGCCTTCATGCCGCACTCCCGCCAAGGCTGGCTGGCCGGCGCGGCCCTGGTGGTGCTGATTACCGCCCTGGGCGCCGTGGTCGTTCAGTGGCCGGCAGCGCCTTCGCTGACGTTTTCGGGGGTCTGGATCCTGGACGCGCCAGCCTCGCTGGCCAAGCTGCTCATTGTGGGTAGCGGCGCGCTTGCCGTGGCGATGTCCCCCGATTGGATGCGCAGCGACCCGCGGCATGGCGAGTACTATGCGCTGTGCCTGTTCGCGCTGCTGGGCGCCATGGTCATGGCTGCGGCCGGCGATAGCATGGAGCTGCTGCTTGGCGTGCTGCTCTCCTCGGCGGCCAGCTATCCGCTGGTAGCCTACCATCGCGGGTTTGCACCGGCGCTGGAAGCGGGCATGAAATACTTTCTGATCGGCGCCCTGGCCAATGCGCTGCTGTGTGTCGGGGTAGTCATGCTGTTCGGCCTGGTCGGTGATACCGACTACCGCGTGTTGTCCGCTTTTCTTGCCCAGAGCGACCGCCTGGCGCTCAGTGTGGCCATGGGCTGCGTGATCTTGGGGCTCGCCTTCAAGCTGGCGGCATTTCCGGCCCATGCCTGGATGCCCGATGTCGCCCAGGCAGCGCCGGCACCGGTCGCCGCGATGCTGAGCGTGGCGCCCAAGGTGGGGGCGGCGCTGGCGCTTGCGCGCCTGATGGCTCTATTGCCCGGGGATCAGGGACTGATCTGGCTGGTGGCCATGGTGTCGGCGATCACCATGACCTTGGGCAACTTGGCGGCACTACGCCAGTCCGACGTTCGCCGGCTGCTGGGCTGGTCGTCGGTCTCCCAGTCCGGTTATGCATTGATGGCGGTGGCCGTGATCGAACGCGCCGAGGTTGCCGTAACGGCGCTGCTCGCATTCCTGGCCGCCTATGCGCTGGCCAATCTGACCGCCTTCGCCGTGATCACGCACCTGCGCGGACGAACCGATCTTGACGACTACCGTGGCCTGGCACGGACACAACCCCTTGCGACAGCGGTGCTCATCGTCGCCATGCTGTCACTGGTGGGCATTCCTCCCTTGGTTGGCTTTTTCGGCAAGTTCCTGCTTTTCGAGGCTACGCTGGCGGCCGACCATGCCTGGCTGGCCGTAATCGCGGTGCTCAATACCCTGGTTTCGCTGTACTACTACCTGCGGGTGGCTGCGGCAATGCTGTTCGCTCCTCCTGAAGGGGAGGTCTCTACGCTGGGGCGGGCCTCGTGGCTTGCCATGCTGGTCGGGTTCGTGCTGTTGCTGGCCGCTAGTCTCGGCGTCGAGGGGCTCTTTCAGGATATGACGCTATGGCGCGTCGCTGCGGCGGGATAGTGCCGACGGTGGGCTTGATTGCCGGTAAGGTCGCAAAGCGCTTGCCAACATGGAAGGGAGGCGCCCCGGGTGCCATGCTGAAACCAACTGCCTGCCTACAGAAGATACCCCATGCCACTGTCCAATCGCTGGCACTACCTGCTGTCGCTGCTGTGTGGGGCCGTGCTGTTGGCTGGCCCGTTGGCCGCAGGCGCCCGTGAACTCGCCGCCGAAATCGGCGAGATGGTCGAGGTGGAGGTCGCCACGGTGGGGCTGGCCGGCTTTGGCGGTCCGCCGGTGGTGCTGCTGCGCGAGCCGGGCGTGCGCGAGGTGATTCCGATCTTCATCGGTATCAGCGAGGCGGGCGCGATCCTGCGCGGGCTGGCCGGTGAGCGTTCTCCCCGGCCCATGACCCACGAGTTGCTGGGCGGCGTGCTTGATGGTCTCGACGTCACTTTGGAGCGGGTCTACGTCGATGCCATCGTCGGTCACACCTTTCTCGGCATGCTGGAACTGCGCCTGCCGGGGCGTGAAGAGACGCTGCTCATCGACAGCCGGCCCAGCGATGCCATCGCCTTGGCCCTCTATGCGGGGGCAAGCATTCACGTGGCGCCCAAAGTCCTCGAGGCGGCTCGGAATATCGAATACGAAGGCCTGGAAGAACAGGTCGTCGTGGCGCTGGGCATAAGCGTCACGCCGGCGACCGACGACTTGCGTGAGGCACTGGGCCTGCCCGACCGCCCCGGTGTGCTGGTCAGCGACGTGCGCGGGCCGGCGGCGGAGGCCGGGGTACGCCCCGGCGCGCTGCTGCTCGAGGTGAACGGAGAGGTTCCCGTCACGCCGCTGCGTTATCTTGAGCTGGTCCGCGATACCGCCGTGGAAGAAGACACCCGGCTGCGTTATTGGCAGGAGGGTGAGGAGAACGAGCTGAAGATCACCACCGACGTCCCCCCGCCGCAGCCCGTGCCGCGGCTGCGGCATGACGTGCCCGGCGTTCGTACCTGACCGTGTTAGAGAAGACACGAGGCGACAGTGCAAGATGGTCAGACCTCCCTGGCTGGCCGTTCGTCTTCTTCGTCAGAAAGTTTCCCACTCCTCCTCGGCAGTGTGCGCCTTGCGCGGCTTGGGATCCGTGGCAGGGCGCGGAAGCGCGGTGGGCCGAGCCGCAGGAACGACCCGTTGCTGTGCCTTCGGCTGTACGGACCTTTCCTCTCCAAGGACGAAGGTTCCGATCAGGTCGCCGAGGTGCTGTGCATGGCGGCGCATTTCGGCTGCGGCGGTAGAAGTCTGCTGCACCATGGCGGCGTTCTGCTGGGTCATGGTGTCCATCTCGGCCACGGCGGTATTGATCTGGCCGATGCCGGCGTTCTGTTCCCTTGCTCCGGCACTGATTTCGGCGATCACGTCGCTGACCCGCGCCACGCTGGAGACAATCTCCTGCATGGTGGCACCGGCACGCTGGACGATCTCGCTGCCGTCGCGGGCGTGGGCCACGGAGGTGTTGATCAGGGCACGGATCTCCTTGGCCGCTTCGCCGGAACGGCTGGCCAGGGTGCGCACTTCCTGGGCGACCACGGCGAAGCCGCGCCCGTGCTCGCCGGCGCGTGCCGCTTCCACCGAGGCGTTGAGAGCCAGGATATTGGTCTGGAAGGCGATGCCGTCGATCAGGCTGACGATCTCTGCGATGCGGCTGGATGAGGCGTCGATATCGGCCATGGTGCGCTCGACCCGCTGCATGGCGCTCTCCCCGTCGCGGGCGACCTGGGAGGTTGCCACCACCAACTGGTTGGCCTGTTCGGCCGATTCGGTGCTGTGGTTCACCGTGGCGGTGATCTCCTCCATCGAGGCTGAGGTCTCCTGCAGGTTGGCGGCAGCCTGCTCGGTGCGGGTGGCGAGCTCGTCGCTTCCCTGGGCAATTTCCTCGGCGGCCTGGTTTACGCTCGCGGTGCTACGGCGCACGTCACGCAGGGTATCCTGCATGCGCGAGACGAAGGCATTAAACTGGCTTGCCAGTTCACCGATCTCATCGCGGCTCTCCACCTTCAGCCGGCGGGTCAGGTCGCCTTGCCCCTTGGCGATGTCGCGCATGGCCTCGGCGGTGCGACGTATCGGTGCCACGGTACGGCGTACCAGCCAGATCGATACGATCGCTACGCCGACGAATAGTCCCAGCCCCAGCAACGATGAGAACAGGATGGCGCGACGTAGAGAGGCGGCTGACTGGGCCTTGGCGCTGGCCATCGCAGCGTCGATCTCGGTAGCGTAGACGCCGGCGCCGATCATCAAGCCCAGTTCGGGCACATTGGCTGCGTAAGAGTACTTGGGTTCGACGGTGCCCGTGCTCGGATGCTCCCACGGATACTCATAGAAATCGCCTCCCCGCTGCGCTGCGGCGATCAGGTCGCGGAGGATGTAGGAACCATCCGGGGCCTGTAGGTCCCACATGTTCGTGCCTTCGCGCTCGGGCATCGGTGCGGTGACCACGTTTAGGCCGTCGTACTGGTAGGCGAAGATGTAGTTGCTACCTTCGAACTTGATGGAGCGCAGTATCTCGGCAGCTCGCTCGCGCCGCTCGGCATCGCTGAGGCCCGGAGCTTGCAGCACCGGTTCGATGGCGGTGTGGGCGCTCTCTACCACATCGCGAACGCCGGCCTTTCGGGTGTCGATGAGCAGTTGGCGCTGCCGGTCGAGGGCGTCGAGATTGTCCTGTATCCGGCTGTAGGCATCCAGGACGACCAGGCCGACGGTGGTGATCAACAGTGGGACCAGGACCAGGAGCAGGAGGCGAGCCTGAAGGCTCAGTGCAAATGAGGCCTTGGGAGCTGATGCTTGCATTGCGAAACCTCGGAGATGGAAGTGTACTGATACGATCGTAAGCACTTACTTACATCGGCCGATTTCAGCGATTCTTTAGGTCTTCCTCACTCTCCGCGGCTACGACATTAGTCCGACAGTGGCCTCATAGGAGTGGTTTCAGGGAGTATCGCGCAGGCGAGTCAGGCCCTCCTGAGCGGTAGAGGCGACCAGCCGGCCGCTGCGGTCGAAGATGCTGCCGCGGGCGAAGCCACGAGCGCCGCCGGCCCAGGGGCTGTCCATCTCGTAGAGCAGCCAGTCATTGACCTTGACGTCATGATGGAACCATAGCGCGTGATCGAGACTGGCGATCTGCAGCTTGGGATCGCGGAAGGTAATGCCATGTGGCACCAGGGCCGTGGTCAGCAGATTGAAGTCGGAACTGTAGGCCAGCAGGTAGCGATGCAGCGCCGGATCGTCGGGCAGCTCGCCGGTGAGGCGGAACCAGAGCCGCTTGCGTGAAGGTTGGCCCGGCTCGGCTTCGTCACCTAGGTGCAGGAATTCGATGGGATGACCGGGAAAGCGCTCCAGGCGGGCGTTCGGATCCTGGTCCAGCGCTTCGGGAAGGGTAACCTCGGGCATGGCTATCTGGTGCGTCATGCCCTCTTCGCGGCCATGGAAGGAGGCGCTGCAGAAGAAGATGGGACGCCCCTTCTGGATGGCGGTGACGCGCCGAGTAGTGAAGCTTCCGCCATCGCGCACGGCGTCGACCTGATAGACTACCGGGCGATGCGGGTCCCCGGGGCGCAGGAAATAACCGTGCAGCGAATGTGCCTGGCGGCTGGCATCCACCGTGTGAGAGGCGGCCGAGAGGGCCTGGCCAAGCACCTGGCCACCGAACAGCTGCGGCAGGCCAAGATCCTGACTACGGCCGCGGAACAGGTTCTCTTCGATCTCTTCCAGACCGAGCAGGTCGACGAGCGCATTCAGGGCAACGGTCATGGGGCTTCCTCTGGCGTATCATACGGTTGTTTCAGGCAACAGCATAACGGAGTCCGCGCCGATGCGCAGTGACGAATTCTACATGCACCGGGCGCTGGACCAGGCCCGCGAAGGGCTGGCTGCCGGTGAGGTGCCGGTGGGGGCGGTGGTGGTGGATGCCGCCGGTGAAATCGTCGGCGCCGGCTACAATTCGCCTATTTCGGGCCACGACCCCAGCGCCCACGCCGAGATTCGCGCACTGCGTGCCGCCGCGGTGCACCTGGGCAATTATCGCCTCGATGGCTGCACCCTCTACGTCACCCTGGAACCCTGCCTGATGTGTACCGGAGCGATCATCCATGCTCGTATCGCCCGGCTGGTCTATGGCGCCGCCGAACCGCGTGCCGGCATGGTGGAATCGAAGGCCAACCTGTTCGCCCAGCCTTGGTACAACCATCGGGTCATGGTGGAGGGGGGTGTGCTCGCCGCGCGTGCAGCAAAAATGCTCAAGGCCTTCTTCGAAACCAGGCGTGAGAGCGGGGCAGCCTCGTCAGACTTTTTCGAAGGTGGTTAACGGTGGGGTCATCCTGACTTGATTGCGCCCCTCGGCCTTGGCGCGGTAGAGCGCATCGTCGGCAGCCTGCATGCGAACGGCGACGTCAAGCGGGCCGTCGACCAAGGTGACGACGGGTACGCGTGGCGATCAGTGTGGCAAGCAGAATCGGGCTGAGGGTCGTCAGCAGTGCCGGACGCCAGGCTTCCAGCGTCAGCCCGTCGGCCAGGCCGCGACTCATGGCGTTCCAGTGCGGCAGTGGAATCCAGTACTCCGGCAGCACATAGCTGGCCAGCGTCAAGGCCAGCGGCAACAGGGTGAGCCCTACCAGTATCTTGGCCGGCGCATGCCAGCCCCGCAACAGCAGCAACTGGGCCAGGACGAGCATGCCCGTCAGCCCGAGCGCAGCGAATTCATGCACCGGGCCGTCTTCACCCACGAATACGACACCAATGGCGAGCGAAATGCTGGCCAGGCAGGTGAAGAAGGTGGCATGGCGGCACATGATCACGCTCTTCTAGAGAAGGGGAGAGACGATGTCGAACAGCGGTGCGCCATCATCCTCTCCGTTCTGCAGGTTGTTCAATTGAAGGTACTGCTGTTGGCTGCGGTCGACGTAAGTCAGGATCTCATGGTAGCGCCGGATGTTGCGCACATAGATGACCGGCTCGCCGCCACGGGCGTAGCCATGGCGAGTCTTGCTGTGCCATTCATGTTGCTGCAGCAGCGGCAACGCCTCGCGTACGTCCTTCCAGCTATCGGGATTGCCGCCGCGCTCCTCGGCGATCTTGCGCGCATCGTACAGATGACCGAGCCCCACGTTGTAGGCGGCCATGGCCATGTAGAGCCGGTCTTCGCCCTGGATCGATTCTGGTAGACGCTCCTTGATCTGGCGCAGGTAGCGCGCGCCGCCATCCACGCTCTGGGCCGGATCGAGGCGGTCGCTCACGCCCATCTCGCCAGCGGTGGGCTGCGTCAGCATCATCAGCCCGCGTACGCCGGTGGGTGAGGTGGCTTCGGGGTTCCAGTGCGACTCCTGATAGCCCACTGCCGCCAGCAGCTTCCAGTCGAAACCGGTGTTGCGCGCCGCCTCGCGGAACAGCTCGGCGTAGTCCGGCAGGCGCTCGTTGAGGTGGGCGATGAAGGTACGCGCGCCAACGTACTCGAGATAGTCGTCATGACCGAAGTGGTTGGCGATCAGTTCGTCGAGCAGCCCTTTCTGTTGCAGGTCGGTGAGGAAACGGTTGGCCTCCTGCTGCAGCCCCAAACCGCCCTTGGCCGGAAAGGCCCAGGCCATCGAGAGCGGCTTGCCCAACGGAAAGCCGCGCTCCACGCCGGAAAAGAAGATCCGGTTGATGCGAAACTGATGCTCGAAGACCACGGCTGCATCGAGGTTGCCGCTCTCCACCCGGCTGAGCAGCTCGGCGACTTCCAGGTCAGAGGATTCTCGCCAGCCAAGCTCCGGATGCTCGGTTTGCAGTTCGCGCAGTACAAGATCGGTACCCGAGCCGCGGATGGTGCCGATGGTGAGGCCGGCGAGATCCTCGGTGGAATCGACCGGCGGCAGGCCGCGGCGGTAGACCAGCAGCGGTTGCAGGTCGAGGATCGGGCGACTATAGATAAGGTCTTGCTGGGTCAGGTCAAGCGGCAGGGCGGCCGCGGCCAGATCGCCTTCCTGGCGCACCGCATCCAGCGCGCTCTGGATATGGTGGCGCGAGTCCAGGGTCAGGCTGACGCCGAGGAAGTCGGCGAAACGGAGCATCAGCTCGTATTCGAATCCCGTCGGGCCGTGACGCCCCTCGTAGTAGGTGGTCGGCGTATTGCGCGTGTGAATGCTGATGAAATCGCGGTGACGAACGGCTTCCAGCAAACCACTGGGGGGCTTGAAATGGCGGTAGGGCGCCAGGCACAGGATGACTCCTAGCAGCAACAAGGCGGCCAGGCGCAGGCGGCTTAGCGGGACAGGACTATCAAACTGGGGCATTCAGACGACGATCGGCGAAGAGAGCTTCACGATAACGGTCCGAGGCACGACTGTCATCTGCTGCATTTCGTCTACCCCTCGCTTTCCAGTATCATGTCGCCTTTCTGCGCCGCCGTGCGGCCCCTTCCTCCGCTTGCTTCAGAGGCTTCAAGACATGCTCGAACTTCGAGGCGCGCCTGCCCTTTCCGCTTTCCGTCATGACAAGCTGCTGGCTGCCCTGCGCGCACGGGTTCCCGAGGTCGAGTCCCTGCGCGCCGCCTACGTGCATTTCGTGGATCACTCCGGTGAATTTTCCGACGAGGAGCGTAACCTCCTCGGCCAGTTGCTCGATTATGGCATCAGAAGCGGGAGCGATGAGCCCCAGAGCGCGCTCGATAGCGAAGGCCAACTGTTCCTCGTGGTGCCGCGCATCGGTACTCAGTCGCCATGGTCGTCCAAGGCCACCGACATCGCCCACAACTGCGGCCTGGAGCGAGTGCGTCGGATCGAGCGCGGGATCGCCTACCGCGTGGCACTCAAAGCGCCGATGTCCGAGGCGGCCTTCATGGCGATTCACGAGACCCTCCATGACCGCATGACCGAGAGCGTGCTGACCGACGCCTCAGATGCCGCTCGATTGTTCGCTCATCATGAGCCGGCGCCGCTGGGGCAGGTGGATATCCTCGAGGGGGGCCGTGCGGCGCTCGAGGAAGCCAACCTCAACCTGGGCCTGGCGCTGGCCGAGGATGAGATCGACTACCTGGTCGATGCCTTCCGCGACCTGGAGCGCAACCCCTCGGACGTCGAACTGATGATGTTCGCCCAGGCCAACTCCGAGCATTGCCGACACAAGATCTTCAACGCCGACTGGGTGATCGACGGCGAGGCGCAGAGCCATTCGCTGTTCAAGATGATCAAGAATACCTACCAGGCCGCACCCGAGAACATTCTCTCCGCCTATAGCGATAACGCCGCGGTGATCGAAGGGACTACGGCGCCGCGTTTCTTCGCCGCGCCGCTGACCGGCAAGGCCGCCGAGCGCGCCGTGTACGCTGCGCAGCGCGAGCCGATCCACATCCTGATGAAGGTGGAGACTCACAACCACCCCACGGCGATTGCGCCCTATCCGGGAGCAGCCACCGGCGCTGGTGGCGAGATCCGCGACGAAGGTGCCACCGGCATCGGCGGTAAGCCCAAGGCCGGCCTCACCGGCTTCACCGTCTCCAACCTGCGCATCCCCGAGTTCGTTCAACCCTGGGAGGCGTTCGACTACGGCAAGCCCGAGCGCATGCAGTCGGCGCTTGCAATCATGCTTGAGGGGCCCATCGGCGGGGCGTCGTTCAACAACGAATTCGGGCGCCCCAACCTTGCCGGCTATTTCCGTACCTATGAGCAGGACACCATGGGGGCTGGTGGCATCGAGCGGCGCGGCTACCACAAGCCGATCATGATCGCCGGCGGCTACGGCAACATTCGTGAAGGCCATGTGCAGAAGGGCGTGATCCCCGTCGGCGGTAAGCTGATCGTGATGGGCGGGCCGGCCATGTTGATCGGCCTGGGTGGCGGGGCGGCCTCGTCGATGGCCTCCGGCGCCTCCAGCGCCGACCTCGATTTCGCCTCGGTGCAGCGCGAGAACCCCGAAATGGAACGCCGAGCCCAGGAAGTGATCGACCGCTGCTGGGCGCTGGGCGAGGCCAATCCCATCCGCTTCTTCCATGACGTCGGTGCCGGCGGGCTCTCCAACGCCCTGCCCGAGCTGGTCAAGGACGGTGAGCGCGGCGGACGCTTCGAGCTGCGCGAGGTACCCAACGCCGAGCCCGGCATGAGCCCGCTGGAGATCTGGTGCAACGAGGCCCAGGAACGCTATGTGCTGGCCGTGGCGCCGCAGGACCTCGACACCTTCGATGCGCTGTGCGCCCGCGAGCGCTGCCCCTACGCCGTGGTCGGCGAGGCCACCGAGGCGCATCACTTGGAGGTGCACGACGGTCACTTCGCGACGAAACCGGTCGACCTGCCGATGAGCGTCCTGTTCGGCAAGCCGCCGAAGATGCAGCGTGAATTTCAGCGCGAGGCGCTGGAACTGCCCGGCGTAATGCTCGACAACCTCGACCTGCGCGAGGCGATGGAGCGTGTGCTGCGCCTGCCCACGGTGGCTTCCAAGAGTTTCCTGATCACCATTGGCGACCGCTCGATTACCGGAATGGTGGCCCGCGACCAGATGGTCGGCCCGTGGCAGGTGCCGGTGGCCGACGTCGCCGTCACCACCGCGAGCTTCGATACCCACGCCGGCGAGGCCATGGCCATGGGCGAGCGCCCGCCGGTGGCATTGATCGACCCGGCGGCGAGCGCCCGGCTGGCGGTGGCAGAGACCATCACCAACCTAGCGGCGGCACCCATCGAGAATCTCGGCGACATCAAGCTCTCCGCCAACTGGATGAGTGCCGCCGATCACGTCGGCGAGAACCAGGCGCTGTTCGACGCGGTCCACGCGGTGGGCATGGAACTCTGCCCGCAGCTCGGCATTGCCATCCCGGTGGGCAAGGACTCCATGTCCATGCGCACCGCCTGGCGGAGCGACGACGAGGCCGAGGAGAAGAGCGTCACCGCGCCGCTCACGTTGGCGGTCACTGGCTTCGCGCCGGCCACCGATGCGCTGAAGACCCTGACGCCGCAGATCAACCTCGACCAGGACGAGAGCGACCTGATCCTGGTTGACCTGGGTGGCGGCCGGAACCGCCTGGGCGGCTCGGCACTGGCGCAGGTCTACGGCCAGGTCGGCAACGAGTGCCCGGACCTCGATGACCCGGAGGATCTCAAGGCGTTCTTCGCCGTAATCCAGGGGCTCAACCGCGACGACAAACTGCTGGCCTACCACGATCGCAGCGACGGTGGCCTGCTGGTGACTCTGCTGGAGATGGCCTTCGCCGCTCGCGCCGGCCTCGAGATCAAGCTCGACTGGCTGATCGACGAGCCGACCCAGGCGGTCGATGCGCTGTTCGCCGAGGAGCTCGGCGCGGTGATTCAGGTCAACCGCCGGCATACCGAAGAGGTGCTGGCCCAGTTCGCCGCGGCCGGCATCGAGACCTGTGGCGTCATCGCTCGGCCACGCTACGACGACCAGGTGCGCGTGACCCTGTTCGAGGAACCGCTGCTGGAGACCACCCGGCTGCTGACTCAGCGCACCTGGGCCGAGACCAGCTACCGCATGCAGGCGCTGCGCGACAATCCCGACTGCGCCAAGAGCGAGTTCGACGGACTGCTCGACGGCCGCGATCCGGGCCTCTCGGCCACTGCCACCTTCGATGTCGACGAGGACATCGCCGCGCCGTTCGTCAACACGTCGCGTCCGGCGGTGGCCATCCTGCGCGAGCAGGGCGTCAACGGTCATGTGGAAATGGCCTGGGCCTTCGACCGTGCCGGCTTCGAGGCGGTGGATGTGCACATGAGCGACATTCTCGAAGGGCGAATTACCCTTGAGGAGTTCAAGGGTTTGGTCGCCTGCGGCGGCTTCTCCTACGGCGACGTGCTCGGCGCCGGCGGCGGCTGGGCCAAGTCGGTGCTGTTCAACCCGCGTGCCCGGGAGCAGTTCGCAGCCTTTTTCGAGCGCGACGACAGCTTCGGTCTCGGGGTGTGCAACGGTTGCCAGATGTTCGCCCAGCTCAAGGAACTGATCCCCGGTGCCGAGAACTGGCCGCGCTTCGTGCGCAACGAGTCCGAGCAGTTCGAGGCCCGGGTGGCCATGGTACAGGTGGAGCAGAATCCTTCGATCCTGCTGGCCGGCATGGAGGGGTCGCGGCTACCGATCGCCGTGGCACACGGCGAGGGGCGTGCCGAGTTCCGCGACAGCGCCCACCTGCGCAGCATGCAGGGCAGCGCACAGGTCGCATTGCGCTACGTCGACAACTACGGCCAGGTGACCACTCACTATCCGGCCAACCCCAACGGCTCGCCTTCCGGCATCACCGGCCTGACCACACCGGATGGGCGTGTCACCATCATGATGCCTCACCCGGAGCGGGTGGTGCGGGCCGTGAGCAACTCCTGGCGTCCTGCGGAGTGGGGTCGGGACGGTGCCTGGATGCGGCTGTTCCGCAACGCGCGCGTGTGGCTTGGCTGATTCTCGATCGGCATGAAAGAAACGAAATAAAAGAGGCGGCCTGCGGGCCGCCTCTTCGTTTACAGCTGTCCTGGCTCATCCCTGCCGTTTTATGGCTGGCTGCGCTGCCCGACTAAGGCATCGCTTCAGGCGCGCTGTTCCATTTGCGTCGATTCACTGCGAGAAGCGAGGAAACCCTCCAGCACGGTATGCTCCGCCCGCTTCTGCTTGATCACCGCCGTCAGGGCGGGATATAGCGCCGGTACGGTGCTGGCTTCGCGCAGATGCTCATGGAAGTGCAGCGAGTATCCGGCGTCGGTCACCGCCTGGGTCAAGACATCATATGCCACTGCCTGAGTGCTGACGAAGAAGGGAGGTGCCAAGGTAGCACTTGGCTGTGCCTGAATGCCGGAAGGCTCCGGAAGGCCCAACTGACGCGAGAGGCGGCGTAACTCCTCGACGCGCATTTCGCATTGGATTCCAAGTGAGGCCATCAGGCGGCTCACGGCGGTATCGAAAGGCAGGAAGCTGAAAGCGAGTCGTCTATAGCGCATGACCTCGTTGCGCTCGTGCGCTTCGGCGAGTGTCAGCAGCTCTTCCAGCACCAGGGCCAGCCTGGTGATCCTTGTTTGTTTTTCTGGCATGGCGGTGTCCTCTTTACGAAGGCCGAGCATCAGCCGCTTCCCCGCATGTTGGCGGCCACAATGATGCTCAGAGAATGCCTTCGGTTTGCATGACCTTCATCAAGTTTCGCGACGTTTAGGTCCGATGAACCAGTGATTCCATCCACGGGTATGACGAAAGCCACGCTACTCCCCATTGCCCTTTGGTGGCTTCGCCCGACACAGCACTGAACTCTCACTATAGACGAACTGCGGAAAAATCCATCGAAGCAAAATGAAACGAAGGTTTGACAACTGTAGCCGTCGCGCCAGACTGCCTTGACGAATGACATGAGGCAGCCATGCATGACACAGCAAGTTTTTCATGAACGGGTGACACTTACGTTTCAGGATCATGTGGCCGAGGTCGCCCTGGCGAGACCTCGCGAGCACAACGGCCTCGACTGGGCGATGATCGATGCCCTGCTGGCAGCGCAGCAGTGCTTGCGTGAACTCGACGGTTTGCGCGCCGTGGTACTCAAGGGGGAGGGGGAGAGCTTCTGCGCCGGCCTCGACATGGCAGCGATCATGTCCCGCCCCGAGCGGCTGCCCTCGTTGCTGGCTGCCGACGAACAGGGCATCAATCCGGTGCAGCGTCTGGCGCTGGGCTGGCGCGATGCCGGCGTGCCGGTGATCGCCGCCCTGCACGGGCATGTCTATGGGGGTGGCCTGCAGATCGCATTGGGCGCCGATATTCGCGTGGTGCACCGCGAGGCTCGGCTGGCACTGCTGGAGATCGTCTGGGGCATCATTCCCGATATGGCCATCAGCGTGACCGGAGAGAATATTCGCCGCGACGTGCTGCGCGAGCTGGCCTGGACGGGACGCAAGGTGGACGGGCAGGAAGCCGTAACGTTGGGCCTGGCTACTCGCCTGGCCGACGACCCGCAGGGTACCGCTCGCGATATCGCCACGGCGGTTGCAGCACGCTCGCCCAAGGCCGTGGCCGCAGCCCGCGAGCTGTTTGCCCGCGCCCTTGGCATGTCGGAGCGCGAGCGCTTGGCGCAGGAGGCGAGCCTGCAGCGGGGTTTGCTCGGCGGCGAGGAGCAACTGGAAGCCGTGGCGGCCAGAATGGCCGGGCGCAAGCCGTGCTTTGCCGACCCATGTCGACCTGACGAAGAATCCGATCACGGTTAACATGACGGGCCTCGATCGTCCGACTGGCCTTTTATGAATTCCTCCGGCGTAGCTGCCATGTCCACCTCTCGCTGCCCTTCGCTGCGTTCTTACCAGCAGGAGGCCGTGCGTCGCGTGGTGACACATTTCCGCGCCAGTGACGAGCCGGCGGTGGTGGTGTTGCCCACCGGTAGCGGCAAGTCGCTGGTGATTGCCGAGCTGGCGCGCCTCGCACGCGGACGGGTGCTGGTGCTCGCTCATGTGCGCGAACTGGTGGAACAGAACCACGCCAAGTACCTGGCCTATGGCCTCGAGGCGGATATCTACAGTGCCGGGCTGGGGCGCAAGGAGAGTGCGCGCCAGGTGGTGTTCGGCTCGGTACAGTCGGTGGTGCGCAACCTGGAGCGCTTCGACGACAGTAATTTCACCCTGCTGGTAATCGACGAGTGTCATCGGGTCTCGCCGGACAAGGACGCCGGTTACCGCCGCGTGATCGAGCGCCTGCGCCAGGCCAACCCGCGGCTCAAGGTGCTGGGGCTGACCGCCACGCCTTATCGCCTGGGGCAGGGGTTCATCTACTACCGGCATCATCACGGCATGGTACGCGGCGACGACGACTGCTTCTTTCGCGACTGCGTCTTCGAGCAGCCGCTGCGATTAATGGTCAAGCAGGGCTACCTGGCCGAGCCACGGCGCGTGGATGCTGCCGTCGAGCGCTACGACTTCGCCTCGCTTCGCCCGGCCGCCAGTGGGCTTTACCGCGAAGAGGAACTCAACCGGGTGGTGGCGGGCAGCCGCGCTACGCCGGGCATCGTCGCCGAGATCATCGAGCGCGCCCGCCAGCGCCAGGGCGTGATGCTCTTCGCCGCCACGGTGGCTCACGCCGAGGAGATCCTCGGCTACCTGCCCCCCGATGAGGCGGCACTGATCACCGGCGAGACGCCATCACGCGAGCGCGAACGCCTCATAGCCGCTTTCAAGGGGCAGGAGCTCAGGTACCTGGTCAACGTGGCGGTGCTCACCACCGGCTTCGATGCGCCCCACGTCGACCTGATCGCGATCCTGCGGCCCACCGAGTCGGTGAGTCTCTACCAACAGATCGTGGGGCGTGGCCTGCGACTCGCACCGGGCAAGACCGACTGCCTGATCCTCGATTACGCCGGCAATCCTTGGGACCTCTACGCACCGGAGGTGGGCAGCCCCAGGCCGGCCTCGGACACCGAGCCGGTGCAGGTCGAATGCCCCGCTTGCGGCCACGCCAACCTGTTCTGGGGGCGGCGCGACGGCGACATCGTCATCGAGCACTTCGGCAGGCGCTGCCAAGGGCTCATCAACGATCCTGGCCCTTCCAGCGGGGAGGGCAGTGGCCAACGGGGCGCGGCTTCGGGCGCCTGTAAACAGTATCAGTGTGAATTTCGCTATCGCTTCAAGGTTTGCGGCGAGTGCGGCGCCGAAAACGACATCGCCGCGCGGCGCTGCCACGGCTGCGAGACCCTGCTGGTCGACGCCGACGACAAGCTCAAGGAAGCGCTGCGCCTCAGCAATGCCAAAGTGCTGCGAGTGGCCGGAATGCAACTCGAGGCCACCGACAACGGGCGTGGCCTGCCGCGCCTCAAGGTCACCTACCACGACGAGGATGGGGAGACGCTGGCCGAGTGGTTCGCCTTGGAGACCGCGGCCCAGCGTGCCGCTTTCGCTGCTGTCTTCTTGCGCGATCACCTACGCGCGCCGGGAGCACGCTGGCGGCCGTTGAGCGCGGAGGAAGTCGTCGTCGAGCGTCGGCGTCTGCGCCACCCCGACTTCGTGGTGGGGCGCAAGGTGGGCCGACATTGGCAGGTGCGAGAGAAGCTGTTCGACTACACCGGGCGCTATCGACGTGCTGTTGCCGCCGATTGAGGTGCTGGGAATAACTCGCTACTGTGCAAGACAACGGGGGTGCGAGGGCGAGCCATGTGTTTCTCTGCCGAGTCCAGCTTTGCGGCTAGCGGACTGCTTGTCGCGGCCGGAGCCTATTGCTTGTACCGATGCCGGGGTAGGGAGCCACGTTACCGCCCCATAGCTGCCATGCCGCTGCTATTCGCTGCGCAACAAGCCACCGAGGGCTGGCTTTGGCTGGCTTTGGGCCAGGGAGATTCATCCCGGGTCCACTCCCTATCGCTGGTCTACCTTTTCTTCGCGTTTGGCATCTGGCCCTTCTACTCTCCTTGGATCGCCTACCGGCTTGAGACGGGCAGTGCACGCCGGCGCAGCCTCCTGCTTTCCTTCTTGGTCATTGGCGGCGGAGTAGGAGTGATGGTCTACCTGCCGCTACTGCTTGGTATCACCGGTTTTACCACCACGGTGGTCAATAGCTCCATTGCTTACGAGACTGCCAGGCCAGTGCTGCAGAAGCAGCTTTATACCCTGGCTTATGTGATCGTGACGCTCATTCCCTTCATGATTGCCTCGGATCGGCGCCTGATGGTCTTCAGCCTTATGCTTCTGGTTGCTATGGTGGCGACGATGATGTTCTACGCTTATGCCTTCTTCTCGGTGTGGTGCTTCTTCGCTGCACTACTGTCGTTGTTCGCTCTCTATCTGGTCCGTGGCGCCCCGGTCAGGTCCTGAGCTGCCATGTTCCACCATGATGGTTTCGGTTAGACTGTCCGTTTGTTTGTGACCCATCCCGAGAGGTCCGCGCTGCGTGAGCGAGACGCCCCACACGGCTGTTCCCGATCAGCCGGCCACGAGCGACGCCGAGACCCAGTCGGCGGTGCTGGCGCGGCTATTCGACGAGCCGATCACTCAGCTGCCCGAGGATCTGTATATCCCGCCGGAGGCGCTGCGGATTTTTCTCGAGGCGTTCGAGGGGCCGCTCGACCTGCTGCTCTACCTGATTCGCCGGCAAAACCTGGATATTCTGGCCATCGACGTGGCCGCCATCACTCGGCAGTACATCGAGTACGTGGAGTTGATGAAGGCGATGGAGATCGAGCTGGCCGGCGAGTACCTGCTGATGGCGGCGATGCTGGCCGAGATCAAGTCACGGACCCTGCTGCCGCGCCCGCCAAGGGAGGGGGGCGACGACGAGGAAGACGACCCACGTGCCGAGCTGATACGCCGCCTGCAGGAGTACGAGCAGCTCAAGAGCGCGGCCGAGGCGTTGGCCGGGCTGCCGCGGGTGGGGCGCGATTGGTTTCCGGCACGGGCGGCACTGCCGCCGCTGCAGGCACGGGTGATTCACCCCGACGTGGAGCTCGACGAACTGCTCGGCGCCTTGGCCGGGATCCTGCGCCGGGCCGAACTCAACCAGGCCCACCAGGTGGGACGCGAAGTGCTCTCGACTCGCGAGCGCATGCTGGCGATCATGGAGCGTCTCAACCACGAGCACTACACGCCGTTCGAGGCGCTGTTCACCCTCGAGGAGGGGCGTGCCGGCGTCATCGTCACCTTCATGGCCATTCTCGAACTGGCCAAGGAGGCGATGATCGAGATCGTGCAGAATGCACCGCTATCGCCGATCCATGTGCGCGCCCGTGCACCACGAGAGGAGTCGGGGGAGGAAGCCTTCGATGACGAGGGCGTTGACGTCGAGAGCCCCTTTGCCGAATCGCCCGTGGCCAGAGGGGAGAAGAGCATGTCCGAAGGGGGTGATAACGCATGACCGCCATGGAGCTGCCCGACAGCCTCGACGAGATCCTCGAGGCGGCACTGCTGGCGGCAGCCGAGCCGCTGTCGCTCGAACGCCTCGAAGGGCTGTTCGACGACCATGAGCGGCCGCAGCGGCGCAGCTTGCGCGAGGCGCTGGAACGAGTGGCAGGGCGTCACGAACGCGGCGCCATGGAGCTGATCGAGACCGCCTCGGGCTATCAATTGCGTATTCGCCCGCGACTTTCGCCCTGGGTCTCGCGTTTGTGGGACGAACGCCCGCAGCGCTACTCGCGAGCGCTGTTGGAGACCCTGGCGCTGATTGCCTATCGTCAGCCGGTGACCCGCGGCGACATCGAGGAAGTGCGCGGGGTGGCGGTGAGCAGCTCGATCATGCGGACCCTGGCCGAACGTGGCTGGATTCGCGTGGTCGGACACCGTGACGTGCCGGGTCGTCCGGCGGTTTATGCCACCACCCGTCAGTTCCTCGATGACTTCGGGCTCAAGACCCTGGATGAGCTGCCGCCCATGCACGAACTCAAGGGTATGGCGGAGCCGGTGTTCGAGGACGAGGCCCCGCCGCCGCCCAGCACATTGCTGGCTCAGGCCGACGAAGATGCCGTAGGCGGGGAAATGACCGGCGACGAGGATGAGGCCAGCTATGGCGCCGGCATCGAAGATCAGAATGCCGACGAGCGTGCCGAAACGTACGCTACGCTTGACGAACCGACGGCCGGGACGGCCGACGTACCACACGCCGGGAAGGCGTCCGACAGGCCAGGATTGAGCTTCGCCGATCTCGAGGCTCGCCTGGCCGAACGTGCCCGCACCAGCGTCGACGATGACGGCGGAGCGGGGGCGGAATCCACCGTAGACGAGAAGTCAGAAGACACATGACGAGCAACACGGAAAAACTGCAGAAGGTCCTGGCCCGGGCCGGGTTGGGTTCGCGCCGCGAGATGGAAGCGGCCATCGAAGCCGGCCGCGTCAAGGTCAACGGCAAGGTCGCCACGCTCGGCGATCGCATCGAGATGCGCGACCGGGTCGCCTTCGACGACCGCCCGGTGACCCTGCGCGGCGCCGAGGAGACGCCGCGCCGGGTGATCATGTACAACAAGCCGGAAGGCGAGCTGTGTACGCGCAAGGATCCCGAGGGGAGGCGCACCGTGTTCGAGCGTCTGCCGCGCCTCAAGGGCGAACGCTGGATCGCCATCGGCCGCCTGGACATCAACACCAGCGGCCTGCTGCTGTTCACCACTGATGGCGAGCTGGCCAACCGCTTGATGCATCCCTCCACCCAGATCGAGCGCGAATATGCCGTGCGAGTGATGGGCGAAGTGCGCAAGGAACATATCGTGGCCATGGTCGAGGGGGTGATGCTCGAGGATGGTCCGGCGCGCTTCACCGACGTGCAGGAGTTCGGCGGCGAAGGGATCAACACCTGGTTCCATGTGGTGATCATGGAAGGGCGCAACCGCGAGGTGCGCCGGCTGTGGGAATCTCAGGGGCTCACGGTGAGCCGCTTGAAGCGGGTGCGCTACGGCAACATCTTCCTCGACAAGCGCGCCAAAGCGGGTGAGTGGGTGGAAATGTCCCAGGACGAGATCGACGACCTGGCCCAGTCTGCCGGGCTGACGCCGCGCAAGGTGCCCGAGCTTACGCCGGACGAGAAGAACCGCTGGAGCCGCGACAAGAACAAGCGGCGCCCGGTACAGGCGATGCGTAAGCCCAAGAATATCAAGGGCCGCTAGATGAGCGATGGACGAATAGCTGGGCGAGCATGCTCGCCTAAAGTCAAAAAAGTCCTTGCCAGGCGGGGGTGTGATCAGTAATATCTGCCCCCGTTCGGAAGGGTCGTTAGCTCAGTTGGTAGAGCAGTTGGCTTTTAACCAATTGGTCGTAGGTTCGAATCCTACACGACCCACCATTCCGGGCCTGGAAGCTTGTATGCAAGTGCTGGGTCGTTAGCTCAGTTGGTAGAGCAGTTGGCTTTTAACCAATTGGTCGTAGGTTCGAATCCTACACGACCCACCAGATATCGCGCCCCCGCCTCTCACGAGGCGGGGGCGCTCTGCTGTTGGCGACCTTGAAACGGCGGCACGTGCCTCCATGTCGTTATGTAGTGGCAAGGCGGCCAAGCACTAGCCAGCAACACAGGGATGTGGTGTAAGATAGCGCAATGGGCGGATGTGGCGAGAGACGCCGTTATCAGCCCCAGGCGTATCGCCCGTACGGAGCGTACGATCAGCGATGCACCCGGTACACGCAGGGGGAGCCCCTGCCAGTCACAGTGGTAGACACGATGACGATCATGACTTCCCGAATCGAGGTGCGTGAGCACCTCGCTCGCGCTTACTGCCCGACCCGCATCCCGGCCGAGGACGAGGCTCGCATCGACGAGATAAAGCGTCTGCTGGAGCTGCACAACGCGGTGCTCGTGGCTCATTACTACACCGACGATGCCATTCAGCAGCTGGCTGAAGAAACCGGCGGGTGCGTTGCCGATTCGCTGGAAATGGCCCGCTTCGGCGCGCGTCACGAAGCCGACACCTTGGTGGTGGCCGGGGTGCGCTTCATGGGTGAGACGGCCAAGATCCTGTCCCCGGAGAAGCGCGTGCTGATGCCGACGCTGGAAGCTACCTGCTCGCTCGACATCGGCTGCCCGGTAGATGAGTTCAGCGCCTTCTGCGACCAGCACCCCGATCGTACCGTGGTGGTCTACGCCAACACTTCGGCGGCGGTGAAGGCGCGCGCCGACTGGGTGGTGACATCCTCCATCGCGGTGGACGTCATCGAGCACCTGCAGGCGCGCGGCGAGAAGATCCTGTGGGCCCCGGACAAGCACTTGGGTGGCTATATCCAGCAGAAGACCGGCGCCGACATGCTGCTCTGGGACGGTGCCTGCATCGTGCACGAGGAGTTCAAGGCCAAGGGCATCGAGGACCTCAAGGGGGTCTATCCCGACGCCGCCGTGCTGGTGCACCCCGAATCGCCTGCTTCAGTCGTGGCGTTGGCCGATGTGGCCGGCTCGACTTCGCAGCTGATCAAGGCGGCCAAGGAGCTGCCGAACGACAAGCTGATCGTCGCCACCGACCGTGGCATCTTCTTCAAGATGCAGCAGATGGTGCCGGAGAAGACCCTGTTCGAGGCCCCCACCGCCGGTAACGGCGCCACTTGTCGTAGCTGCGCCCACTGCCCGTGGATGGCGATGAATGCGCTGGACAACCTGGCCGGCGCCCTGCGCGAAGGCAGCGGTGAGATCTTCGTCGATGCCGAGCTGCGCCAGAAGGCCCTCACACCGCTGGAGCGCATGCTCAACTTTCAGAGGTAGTGCCGAGCAGGCGGAGGCGAGCTAGAACTTCTCCATTGTCTCGCGATAGCCGACGAAGTCCTCCCGCCGTTGCTCGATGCGCGCCAGGGCGTTGGTCGCGCCGCTCTGCTCCGCTACTCGGCGGGCTACGTCGAGCTGGCGGATGGCGCGGTCGATCTCACCGGTAAGCTGCATGTGCTCGGCCCGTGCCAGGTGGCCCCAGGCCTCGCGACCGCTACGGCCGGCGGCTTCGGCGAGCAGGGTGAAGACCTGCGGGTCCTCGGGGCGCCGGTTCGACAGCTCATGCAGGACTCGGTAAGCCTCGTTGGGGTCGCGCTGCAGTAGCGCTTCGCCCAGGATGCGGGTGGCCGGCATGTGGCCCGGCATCAGGCGCAGCAGGCGTCGGCTGCGTTCGATGGCGTCGTCGTAACGGCCCGCCTTGAAGGCGACCTCGGCGGCACTGACCGGCAGCAGTGCCAGGTCGGGGAGTTCTCGGGCCAGACTGTCGAGCTGGCCGAGAGCGCTGTCGGTCTGGCCGTGGTGGGCGGTAATCAGGGCGTCGAGATAGCGCCTGGCCTCTGGCGGGGCGTCATCCTGAGCCAGGCGTGTCGCCGCCTGCTGCGGGTCGCGCTGATTCACCGCCAGCAGTGCCCGGGCGCGCACCAGGTGATAGATCGGGTCACCCTCGCGAGGGCGCGCTGGCTCGAGCTGAGAGGCACGGGACTCGGCATCACTGATGCGCGACTCAGTCAGCGGGTGGGTGAGCAGGAACTCCGGTGGATTGCCGCCTTGGAGGCTCACCTGGCGCTGCATGGCGCGGAACATCCTGACCATGGCGTCGGGGTCGAAGCCGGCCTGGACCATGGTCTGCAGGCCGAGGCGGTCGGCCTCCTGTTCGAAACGCCGCGAGTAGGCCAACTGATCCTGAATGAAGGCGGCCTGAGAGCCCATGGCGGCAGCGATACCGGCGTCACCGCCACCGCTGGCGGCGATCAGCATTCCGGCCAGCATTGCCGCCATGGCCGGCAACTGGGTCTGCTCGGCACGCGCCTGGCCGCGTGAGTAGTGGCGCTGGGAGAGGTGGCCCAGTTCGTGGGCCAGCACCGAGGCGACGGCATCCTCTTCACTGGCGAAGGCGAACAGGCCGGCGTTGACGCCGATGACGCCTCCCGGCACGGCGAAGGCATTGAGGGCTCGGTTATCCACCAGAGTGACGACGGTATTGGAATCGGTAAGCCCGCTGTGAGGCAGCAGGCGCGACACCAGCGATTCCACATACTCTTGTGCGATAGGGTCCTGCCAACTGGGGGTGCGAGCACGAAACTGGCGCAGCCAGGCGCGGCCCAGGCGGAACTCCTCGCCGGTGATGGCCTGGCTGCTGCCGGTCAGGCTGGGCAGTCCGTAGTCCTCCGTAGCGCTGGCCGGGGCAGCCAGGCCCAAGGTCAGCGCTACGGCAGCGGTGGTCAGGCAGTTTCGGGTCTTGCGCAGCATGTGCCAGTCTCGTTCGAAGCGGCGTTCGGTTCATTATCCGACATTGATTCGGCCTGCAAAGTGCCTTTAAATCTCAAGGGTTTTGCGCTTTGTTGCAAGGGCATGTAGCCCGATGCGTATGAGCGTTAGTCATTTTTCGGGAGACGACATGGCTGTGCAACCAGATGATGTGCTCGATGCTTGCGGCCTGCCTTGCCCGCTGCCTCTGCTCAAGGCGAAGCAGGCGCTGGCTCGGTTGAAGCCTGGCCAAGTACTCGAGGTCCTGGCGACCGATGCCGGCTCCTGGCGCGATTTCGAGACCTTCGCCGACAACAGTATTCACGCGTTAGTCGAGCGGGAGGAGCGGGGCGAGATATATCATTACTGGCTGCGCAAGGGTGAGGTGCCAACCTCATGATCCTACGTGAGGTGTTCAAGGGCTGGGTCGAGCACTACTTCTCCGACGAGGAGGCGGTGATCCTGCTGGTGCTGCTGATACTGGGCTTCGCCGTGGTGATCCTGTTCGGCCGCATGCTGGCACCGTTCCTCACCGCCCTGGTGATCGCCTTCCTGTTGCAGGGCGGCGTCAACGCCATGACACGACGCGGCGTGCCGCACCTGCTGGCCGTGACGCTGATCTTCCTGGCCTTCATCGGCGTGCTGCTGGCGCTGGCCTTCATTTTGATGCCGTTGATATGGAACCAGCTCGTCAGCCTGGTTCAGGAGACGCCGCGCATCGTCGCCAGCGGTCAGCGCTGGCTGGATGAACTCCAGGGGCGTTACCCCAATCTGGTCACGCCGGATCAGGTGCAGGAATGGATCGCGGTTGCCGGCCGCGAGCTGACCCAATTCGGCCAGCGCGCGCTGTCGCTGTCGCTGGCTTCGCTTGGCAACCTGCTGGCCCTGATCATCTATCTGGTGCTGGTGCCGATCCTGGTCTTCTTCCTGCTCAAGGATCGCGATCAGTTGGTGAATTTTTGTCTGTCGCTGCTGCCCCAGCAGCGCTCGCTGATGACGCGCATCTGGCAGGAAATGGATGCTCAGATCGCCAACTACGTGCGCGGCAAATTCATCGAAATCATTATCGTCGGCACCGTGTCGTTCTTCACCTTCGCCTTTTTCGGCTTGCCTTATTCGGCGCTGCTGGCGGTGCTGGTGGGCTGTTCGGTACTGGTACCCTACATCGGTGCTGCCGTGGCGACCCTGCCGGTGGCCGCCGTGGCGGGCTTTCACTTCGGCATGAGCGACCAGTTCCTCTACGTGCTGTTCGCCTATGGTGTGATCCAGGCACTGGATGGCAACGTGCTGGTGCCGATCCTGTTCTCCGAGGCGGTCAACCTGCATCCGGTGTCGATCATCGTGGCGGTACTGTTCTTCGGTGGAGTCTGGGGATTCTGGGGCATCTTCTTCGCCATTCCCCTGGCCACCCTGCTCAAGGCGCTGGTCTATGCCTGGCCGAGGGGGATCAGGCAGTACCACGACTCGCTCCAGCCCGTCGAGCTGGAGCACCAGATCGAGGAGTGAAGGGCGTCCCGGCCGGGTGCCGGTCGGGGCGCTGATCTTGGCTGCGATCAGTTGGCGGTATGCAGTGCCTGGGCAGCTTCGAGGACCTCCTGGGCGTGCCCCTTGACCTTGACGCCGCGCCACTCGCGGGCAAGCTTGCCTTCGGCGTCGATCAGGAAAGTGCTGCGTTCGATGCCGAGATGCTCCTTGCCATACAACTTCTTTAGCTGGATGACGTCGAACAGCTGGCAGATTTCCTCGTCCTTGTCGGAAATCAGCTCGAAGTTGAACGCCTGCTTGGCCTTGAAGTTCTCCTGCGCGCGAATGCCGTCGCGCGAGGCGCCGAAGATGACGGTATTGGCCGCGTCGAACTCGGCCTTGCGGTCGCGGAAGTCGCCACCTTCGGTGGTGCAGCCGGGGGTGCTGGCCTTGGGGTAGAAGTAGATCACCACCTGGCGACCCTTGAGTGCGGAAAGTGTGACTGTCGTGTCACCGGTGGCAGTGGCGCTGAAATCAGGCACGGATTGACCGATGGCTAGCGTCATGAAGGGCTCCTTGATGGGATGTACGGCGCTTTATTACACGCAGCCCGGCGGGTGCTGTCAAAGAGCGCGTCGGCCGTGCTGTACAGGCCTGTGCCGCCTGAGTACCATTTACCCTTTGCTCGTGGTCGATACGACACCCGAGTGCGGCATGAGCGGCTATTGCAGAGGAAGAGAGGATGATCACTGGCAGTATCGTCGCCCTGGCGACGCCGATGAAGGCCAATGGCGATATCGACTGGGAGGCGTTGCGCCGCTTGGTGAACTTCCACTTGGAGAACGGTACCGACGGCATCGTCGCCGCCGGCACCACCGGTGAGCCCACCACCATGTCCTTCGCCGAGCATTTCGACGTGATTCGCGCCGTGGTGGAAGAGGTCGATGGTCGCATTCCGGTCATCGCCGGCACCGGGGCCAATGCCACTTCCGAAGCCGTGGAGCTGGCGCGCTATGCCAGCGAAGTGGGCGCTGATTACTGCCTGTCGGTGTGTCCCTACTACAACAAGCCGACCCAGGAAGGGCTCTATCGCCACTTCAAGGCGGTCGCCGAGGGCAGCCGCCTCCCGGTAATCCTCTACAACGTGCCCGGCCGCACCTGCTCCGATCTCTACAACGAGACCGTGTTGCGCCTGGCCGAGGTCGGCAATATCGTCGGGCTCAAGGATGCCACCGGCAATCTCGAGCGCGCCGAAGACCTCATCGCGCGGCTCAAGGGCAGCGGTTTCATGCTCTACTCCGGTGACGACGGTACCGCCTGCGAATTCATGTTGATGGGCGGCGACGGCGACATCTCGGTTACCGCCAACGTGGCGCCCAAGGCCATGCATGAGCTGTGCGTTGCTGCGGTCGCCGGTGATGCCGATCGCGCTCACCAGATCAACACCCGGCTGATGCCGCTGCATACCAACCTGGGCATCGAATCCAACCCGATTCCGGTCAAGTGGGCGCTGCACCGCATGGGCATGATCGAGCAGGGCATTCGTCTGCCGCTTACCTGGCTGTCCGGCAAGTACCATGCGACGGTGGATGAGGCCCTGCAACTGGCTGGCGTAATCGACGATTGAGGCGGCCTGGAAAGCTCCCGCCGCCCCGATAATCTGACTGCAAGGTGAACGCATGAATTCTGCGCTGAAATGGATGCCGCTGGTGGCTCTCGCTGCCCTGGCCACTGCTGGCTGTGCCCGCGAAGGCTTCTATGACGACCGCAACATCGATTACGTGAAGGCCCAGCGCAGTGCGCCTCTGGTCCTGCCGCAAGGGCGCAACGAGCAGCGTTATCGCGACGCCATGCCGGTGCCGGAGGCCCAAGGCAGCTTGCGCTCCGACGACGATGGTTTCAGTGCTCCCAGCCCGGAGCGCCTGGCATCGGGCGGTGCGGTGGAGCGGGACTTCGTCGAGCGGCGGGAGATCGGCACTGATCGCTGGCTGGTGGTCGGCTCCGACCCGGGCATGGTGTGGCCGCAGCTGCAGGATTTTGCCCGTGCTCGTGGCTTGCAGGTCCAGTCCAGCGACGACGCCCGAGGCGTGCTGGAGACGGCACAGGGTCGGCTGAGCGTGAGCCAGGGGCTGCGCGCCGGGGACAGCGAGGTTCGCTGCGACCAGAACGGGCGCCCGGTGGCGGCCTGTCTCGATGCGCTGGAGCAGCACTTCAGTGCACGCAGCGAGAGTGCCAGTGCCGCATCTCTGGCGGGGCAGCAGATGTCACGCGAGGACCGCCTGCGCTTCGAGCAGCTCGACAGCGGCGAGTGGGTGGTACGCATTCCGCTCGACATCGACCGCGTCTGGGCCGAGCTGAACCACCAGTTGGAAGCCGACTTCAGTGTCGAGAACCGTCGCGAGCTGCTCGAGCAGAATCCGCAGCAGCACGATTTCCTGGTCAGCTACATGACCGCCTCCGAGCGTGACCGCGGCATGCTCCAGATCATCTTGAGCCCCGACGTGCGCCAGATGCCCCAGCAGATTCGTCTGGTGCTGGAGTCCGATGGCCCCGAGCGCACCACGCTGCGTGCCGTCAACGAGAGCGAGCGGCGCTTCACCGAAGGGGACGCCCGCGAATTGCTCGAGCGGGTGTCGGGCCTGCTGCGCTGATGCAGCTGGGGCAGGTCAACGAGCCGTTGCCGGTTATGGGCAAGCTTCGCTTCGCCTCGCTCGGCAGCGGCAGCAAGGGCAACGCCACCCTGGTCAGCGACGAAGAGACCATGGTGCTGGTCGACTGCGGTTTCGGCCTGCGCGAGACCGAGCGACGCCTGGCGCGTCTCGGTCTGCATCCGCGCCAGCTCGATGCCGTACTGGTGACCCACGAGCATGGCGATCACTTGCGCGGTGTCGGCCCTCTAGCGCGGCGCTACGCCGTGCCGGTCTACATCACCCCGGGCACATGGCTTTCGGGACGTCTGGGCGAGGTGCCCTGCCGACATTGGATCACGCCGCAATCGCGCTTCGCGGTCAAGAGCCTCGTGATCGATCCGTTCACGGTGCCCCACGACGCCCGTGAACCGGTCCAGTTCCGCTTCGAGTCGCACGGCCGTCATCTTGGCGTGCTGACCGACCTGGGGCAGCCCACCGATCATGTCGTCGAAGCCTTCAGCGGCTGCGATGCGCTGATCCTCGAGTGCAACCACGATCGTTACATGCTCGAGGTCGGACCCTACCCACCGCGGCTCAAGCGCAGGGTCGGCGGCAATTGGGGGCACCTGGCCAACGTCCAGGCGGCGGCGCTGCTCCAGCGCCTGGGCCTCGATCGCCTGCAGCGCATCGTCTGCTCGCATCTTTCCGAGCACAACAATTGCCCCGAGCTCGTCCTCGATACCCTGACGCCGCTGCTCGACGGCGACGGCTCACGCCTGACGATCGCCGCCCAGGACAGCGGGCTGGATTGGCAGGCGATCACCTGAATTGCCATCCTCTGGTCATGCCTTCATTCCTTCTGGAGATCCTCATGGAAAAGCGCCAAGAACTCTACGCCGGCAAGGCCAAATCGGTATATGCCACCGACGATCCCGACCTGCTCGTCCTTCATTTCCGTGACGATACCAGTGCCTTCGACGGCGAGCGCATGGAATCGCTGGCTCGCAAGGGCATGGTCAACAACCGCTTCAACGCCTTCATCATGGAGAAACTGACAGCAGCGGGCATTCCCACCCACTTCGAAAAGCGCCTTTCCGATACCGAGAGCCTGGTCAAGAAGCTCGAGATGATCCCGCTGGAGTGCGTAGTGCGGAACATCGCCGCCGGTGGCTTGGTCAAGCGTCTCGGCGTGGAGGAGGGCAGTGAGCTCACCCCGCCCACCTTCGAATTGTTCCTCAAGAACGATGCGTTGCACGACCCCATGATCAACGAGTCGCTCGCCGAGACCTTCGGCTGGGCTACGCCCGAGCAGCTCGCCGAGATGAAGGCGCTGACCTTCAGGGTCAATGACGTGCTCAAGCAGCTGTTCGCCGACGGCGGGCTGCTGCTGGTGGATTACAAGCTGGAATTCGGCCTGTTCAAGGGCCGGATCGTGCTGGGTGACGAATTCTCGCCGGATGGCTGTCGTCTGTGGGATGCCGAGACGCGCAACAAGATGGACAAGGATCGCTTCCGCCAAGGCCTGGGTGGGGTGATCGAGGCCTACGAGGAAGTGGGTCGGCGCATCGGTGTCGAGTTCGCCTGAGCAAGCACCGAGCCTCTCCGTCATCGATCTGCCTGGCGCCCTCCTTGTGAGGGCGTCAGCGTTTCAGCTCGGGACGATTTCCACCACTTCCACCAGCGTTGCCTGGGCTTCCTCGAGGGCGCGAAAGCGCACGTCCACATCGCGCAAGCGCACGCCATAGAGCCTCTCCTCAGCTCCTTTGCGATAGGCGGGGCGAGGATCCTGGGCCAGCACTTGGCGAATCAGTTCGCGCAGTGAAGAACCGTCGGGACGCGTGGCCAGCGTCGATTCGGCCGCATCGCTGAAGCGTACCTCCAGCAACGATGGTGCCGCCGGTGCGTAGCCGGCGCGTGCATCGGGGCGCGCCTCCACCCAAGGCAGGTAGGGCTTGATGTCGAGCACCGGCGTGCCGCTTACCAGGTCGCAGCCGCCCAGCACCAGGCGTACCCCATGGCCGGTATCGATCGCGAGCAGTTCCACCAGTGACAGCCCCAGCCGGTTGGGGCGATGGGTGCTGCGGCTGGCGAAGACGCCGACCTTGGCATTGCCGCCGAGCCGCGGCGGGCGAACGAGTGGCGTCCAGCGCTCGGGACTGTGATGGAAGACGAAGGTCAGCCACAGGTGACTGAAGGCCTCGAGGCCGCGCACCGTCAAGGGGTCGTCGTAGGGCGTGGTGAGAATCAGCTCAGCGTGTGCAACCGATGCCAGGCCGGGCTGGCGCGGTACGCCGAACTTGTCGGGGAAGTCGCTCTCGATGTGCCCGATGGGTTGCATCGTGAGACCGGCGGCAGGAGGCGTTGGGTTGGTCATGGCGTTGCATTATGCCTGCCATTGGCCGCAGCGGCGAGCTTGTGTACCCTGCACGGCGAGACAGGCACGCGAGACAGGGGCAGGTAAGATGGAAACGACGACGATGAACGATGCGCCCTCCCCGAGGGGTGGTTCGCTGCGGATTCTCTATCGTCAGGCCAAGGCGCGTGACGGTGCCGACCAGGCCGAGGTCTTCCATCACGCCGTGATGCAGGGCGCTGCCGCTCATTACAGCGTGGAGCAGCGTGCGGCCTGGGCCGCGACGATGCCGAGGGAGGCCAGTGCTTGGGTTGCACGTCAGGCGCTCTACACGACCCTGATGGCTACCTGCGACGGGCGCTGCGTAGGGTTTCTGGAGCTGGACATCCCCAAGGGGCACATCCACACCCTCTACGTATGGCCTTCACTGGCACGGCGCGGCATTGGCTCGACCCTGCTGGTGCACGCCGAGCGCATGCTGCTCGAGCACGGTTGCGGGCATGCCACTATCGATGCCAGCCGCATGCTGGCCGAGAGCCTGCTGCGCCGCGGCTGGCGAGACCTCGGCACGGAATGGGTGACGAGGAATGGCGCACGACTCGAGAGGCGGCGGCTGGAGAGGCGCCTCTCCGCTGTCGAAACCTGATTCAGGCGTCGCGTAGTTGGGTGATGCGCATCGACAGATCTATCGCCTTGACGTCCTTGGTCAGGGCGCCGCAGGAGATGCAATCGACGCCGGTCTCGGCGATCTGGCGCAGCGTGCTCTCGTCGACGTTACCGGAGGCCTCCAGCGTGGCTCGGCCGGCATTGCGTTTCACCGCCTCACGCATGTCGTCGAGCGTGAAGTTGTCCAGCATGACGATGTCGGCGCCGGCCGCCAAGGCTTGGTCGAGTTCGGCGAAATTCTCCACCTCCACTTCCACCGGCAAGTCACGCGCAATGCTGCGCGCCTCCTTGACTGCGGCCGCGATGCTGCCGCAGGCGGCGATGTGGTTCTCCTTGATCAGGAAGGCGTCGTACAGACCGATGCGGTGGTTGTGTCCGCCACCGCAGGACACCGCATACTTCTGTGCCAGGCGCAGGCCAGGCAGGGTCTTGCGGGTATCGAGCAGGCGCACGCCGGTGCCTGCGATAAGATCGACGTAGTGGCGCGTGCGAGTGGCGGTGGCGGATAGCGTCTGCAGCAGGTTGAGGGCGGCGCGCTCTCCGGTCAGCAGGCGGCGGGCAGGGCCTTCGATCTCTAGGAAGCACTGGCCTGCCTCCAGTCGGTCGCCGTCAGCGGCGCTCCAGCGCAAGTGGATGCTGGGGTCGAGGCGACGGTAGATCTCTCCCACCCAGGCCATGCCGCACAGCACCGCCGGTTCGCGGGTGATGACCTGGGCCGTGGCCCACTGCGACTCGGGAATCAGCTGCGCGGTGATGTCGCCAGGGCCGACATCCTCGGCCAGCAGGTGGGCGGAGGCTTCACGGATCGCTTCGGCAAGGGCGTCCTGATAATGCATGGCGGGCCTTTTCATGTTCATGGAGCGTCGGGACCGTCATTATAGAGGAATCCAGCTCCAGGACGTCAGGGGATCGAGATGAGAATCGAGGAAGGCTGGCTGGAAGGCGTAAGGCGCGTGCCGTCGCCCAACCAGGACGCCCGTCCACAGGGCGAGATCTCGGCGGTAGTGCTGCATTCGATCAGCCTGCCTCCAGGCGAGTTCGGCGGCGAACATATCGAGCGGCTGTTCACCAATTCGCTGGAGGCTGCAGTTCATCCCTTCTTTCCCGGCATCGCTCAGCTGCGGGTCTCGGCGCATCTGCTGATTCGCCGCGATGGCGAGTGCGTGCAGTTCGTACCTTTCGACCGCCGTGCCTGGCACGCAGGGCGCTCGTGCTGGATCGAAGGGGGGCGCCCACGTCGTGCGCTGAACGATTTCACTGTCGGTATCGAGCTGGAAGGCGATGAGATCCATGCCTATCGTGATGCTCAATATCGGACCTTGGCCCTGGCCATGAGGGCGCTGATGGTGAGCTACTCTGAAGTGAATCCCGCGCGCATCACCAGCCACGCCAGGGTGGCCCCTCTGCGCAAGAGCGATCCCGGCCCCGCCTTCGACTGGGCCTATTTTCGCCAGTGCCTCAAGGCGTTGGGACCACGCAAATAAAGCGCATGCCAACAGCGGGGAAGTAATCATACGGTAGTTTTATTACATTTCGGGTTCTGTGGCGGCCAGGCCGAGATGGTTGTCGTAACATCTTGTGTGCAATGCAATATTGCTAGAATGGAAAAAAATTCCATTTCTCTGTGATTGGCAGGGAGGCCACTTTACGGTATGTTCTACGCCATTCGTTGTATGCGCTTCTGTAAAATGACTACAACAGCCGCGTCGCGGCCTGACATTCCCCTGATCGTCAGTAGCATTGACCCGTCCCAGCGTCCAAACGCAGGGGGCGATCTGACATCACATTGTCACTCGGAGAGACGTCTATGAGTCTGGAGGCAAGAGAAGATTTCGATCCGGTCGAAACCACGGAATGGCTGGATTCCCTGGAGTCGGTCCTGGATCGTGAGGGCGAGGAACGCGCCCGGTACCTGCTGACACGCCTGGCCGACCGGCTGCGTCGTGACGGCATGCAGGCACCCTTCTCGGTGACCACGCCGCATCGCAACACCATCCCGGTGCACCGCGAAGCGCCGATGCCGGGTGATTTGTTCATGGAGCGGCGCATCCGCTCGCTGATCCGCTACAACGCCATCGCCCAGGTCATCCGCAACAATCGCGCCAACCCAGGCCTGGGTGGGCATATCGCCAGCTTCATGTCCGCCGCCACGCTCTACGACGTCGGCTTCAACCATTTCTTCCGTGCGCCCAACGGCGATTTCGAGGGCGACCTGGTCTACATCCAGGGCCACGTGGCACCGGGTGTGTATGCCCGCGCCTACCTGGAAGGACGCCTCACTGAGGCGCAGATGGACAAGTATCGCCAGGAAGTCGACGGCGATGGCCTATCGTCCTATCCGCACCCTTGGCTGATGCCGGACTTCTGGCAGTTCCCTACCGTCTCCATGGGCCTCGGTCCGATCCAGGCGATCTACCAGGCTCACGTGATGAAGTACCTCGATTCGCGCGAGCTCCGGGAAATGCATGATCGCAAGATCTGGTGCTTCATGGGCGACGGCGAGTGCGACGAGCCGGAATCGCTGGGTGCCATCCACCTGGCCAGCCGCGAGAAGCTCGACAACCTGATCTTCGTCGTCAACTGCAACCTGCAGCGCCTGGATGGCCCGGTGCGCGGCAACGGTCGCATCATCGACGAGCTCGAGGGCGTCTTCCGCGGTGCCGGCTGGAACGTGCTCAAGGTGGTCTGGGGCCGGCTGTGGGACCCGCTGTTCGAGAAGGACAAGAAGGGCGTCCTGCAGAAACGCATGGACGAGGCGGTCGACGGCGAGTACCAGAACTACAAGGCCATCGATGGCGGTTACACCCGCGAGCACTTCTTCGGCAAGTATCCGGAAACCGCCGAGATGGTCAAGGACCTGTCCGACGAGGACATCTGGCGGCTCAATCGTGGCGGTCACGATCCGTTCAAGGTCTACGCGGCCTACCATGAGGCGGTCAACAGTGCCAACGGCCGTCCCACTGTGATCCTGGCGCATACCGTCAAGGGCTACGGCATGGGCAGCGGCGAGGGCGAGGCTTCCATGGAAGCCCACCAGGTCAAGACCATGGAATACGAAGCGCTGCGCAAGTTCCGCGACCGCTTCGGCATTCCGCTGACCGATGAACAGCTCAAGGAGGTGCCGTACTACAAGCCGGAGGACGACTCGCCCGAGCTCAAGTACATGCACCTCCAGCGTGAGCGCCTGGGTGGTTACCTGCCGCAGCGGCGCAGCGACTTCCAGGCGTTGACGATCCCCACTCTCGAAGACAAGACCTTTGCCACCCAACTGGCAGGCTCCAAGGGACGTGAGATCTCCACGACCATGGCCTTCGTGCGCATTCTCAACGGCCTGGTGAAGGACAAAAAGATCGGCCAGCAGGTGGTACCGATCGTCCCCGACGAGGCGCGTACCTTCGGCATGGAGGGCATGTTCCGCCAGCTCGGCATCTATACCTCCGAAGGCCAGAAATACGAGCCCGTCGACAAGGGCCAGATCATGTTCTACCGCGAGGACAAGAAGGGTCAGATCCTCGAGGAGGGCATCACCGAGGCCGGCGCGATGTCGGCGTGGATCGCCGCGGCGACCTCCTACAGCAACCACAACCTGCCGCTGCTGCCGTTCTACATCTACTACTCGATGTTCGGCTTCCAGCGCATCGGCGACCTGGCCTGGGCCGCCGGCGACCTGCAGGCGCGGGGCTTCCTGGTCGGTGGCACCGCCGGACGCACCACGCTGAACGGCGAAGGCCTCCAGCACCAGGATGGTCACAGCCACCTGCAGGCGGCAATGATCCCCAACTGCCGCAGCTACGACCCGACTTATGCCCATGAGGTCTCGGTGATCGTTCAGGACGGCCTGAAGCGCATGTTCGCCGACAAGGAGAACTGCTTCTACTACCTGACGGTGATGAACGAGAACTACGAGCATCCCGAACTCGAGAACGTGCCTGCCGAAGACATCATCAAGGGCATGTACCTGCTGCGCGAGCATCAGGGCGACAAGGGCCATGTGCAGCTGCTCGGTTCCGGCACCATCCTGCGCGAGGTGGAAGCGGCGGCCCGGATGCTGGCCGACGAGTGGGGCGTGGCATCCGACGTGTGGAGCGTGACCAGCTTCAACGAGCTGCGCCGCGAGGCGCTGCTGCTCGAGCGTGAGGCATTCATCAGTGCCGCCGACGAGCCGATCAAACCTCACGTCACACGCTGCCTGGAAGGTCGCAAGGGGCCGGTCATTGGCTCCACCGACTACATGCGCCTTTTTGCCGACCAGGTTCGTGCCTGGGTGCCGAACGACTACCATGTACTGGGAACCGACGGCTATGGTCGTTCCGATACCCGCGAGAAGCTGCGTCACTTCTTCGAGGTCGATCGCTACTTCGTGACCGTGGCCTCGCTCAAGGCGTTGGCCGACCGTGGCGAGCTGGATCGCAAGGTCGTCGCCGAGGCGATCAAGAAATACGGCATCGATCCCAGCAAGCCCAACCCGCTGACGAGCTGATCCGGTGGCAAGGCGGGCATGAGCCCGCCTGTTCCAGGCACGATTTGGAAGGAGCGCGACCTTGAGTAGCGAAATCATAAAAGTTCCAGACATCGGCGGCAGCGAAGACGTCGAGATCATCGAAATCGCCGTATCCGAAGGGGACGTCATCCAGCCCGAGGACACCCTGATCACGCTGGAGTCCGACAAGGCCAGCATGGACGTACCCTCGCCCAAGGGCGGTAAGGTCGTTCGCGTACTGGTGAAGGAGGGCGATACCGTCTCCGAGGGCGACGACATCGTCGAACTCGAGGTAGAGGGTGGCGGTAGCGATGACGCCGGCAGCGGCGAGAAGGCCGAGGCCAAGCGAGAAGAGGCGCCCAAGGAATCCCCGGCCGCCGAAGAGAAGCCGGCGGCGAAGAAATCCTCCGGCGGCGGCAAGCGCACCGTCGAGATCAAGGTGCCCGATCTGGGTGGCTCGGAGAACGTCGAGGTGATCGAAGTCGCCGTCTCCGAAGGCGACGAGGTGAGCGAGGAGGATCCGCTGATCACGCTGGAGTCCGACAAGGCCTCCATGGACGTGCCCAGCCCCTACACCGGCAAGCTGGTGTCTTTCACCGTCAAGGAGGGCGATACCGTCTCCGAGGGCGACGTGATCGGTACCATGGAGATCGCTGGCGACGGCGAGGCCGATGAGGCCGAGCCCGAGGCGGTCGAAACCACCGATGAGCCCGCCGAACAGGCCGAGGCCCCGGCCGAGGAAGAGGCGACGAGCGGCGAGCCCGAGCGCAAGGAGATCCGCGTGCCGGACCTCTCCGGCTCGAGCGACGTGCCGGTCATCGAGATCGCCGTCAGTGCTGGCGACGAGGTCGATGAGGAGGATCCGCTGATCACGCTGGAGTCCGACAAGGCCTCCATGGACGTGCCGAGCCCCTACAAGGGCAAGCTGATCGAGCTCACCGTCAAGGAGGGTGACACCGTCTCCGAGGGTGACCTGATCGGCTATATCGAGGTGGCAGGGGCCAAGCCGCGGGCGGCCACGCCCAAGGCCAGCAAGGCGCCGAGCGAGCCGAGCGAAAAGCCGGCCTCGCCCACCCAGGCCAAGCCGACACCGGCCGGCACGCCGAGCCCCGAGGCGCAGATGGCAGCTCACAAGCCGCGCGACGGCAAGCTGGTCCACGCCGGTCCCGCGGTGCGCATGCTGGCCCGCGAACTGGGCGTCGACCTGGGGCTGGTCAAGCCGAGCGGACCCAAGGAGCGGGTGCTGAAGGAGGACGTCCACGCCTACGTCAAGCAGGTGATGGCGGGCCAGGCCAAGGCGCCTGCCGCTGCGCCAGCGGCGACCGGGGGCGCGGGTATACCGCCGGTGCCGGATCAGGACTTCAGCCAGTTCGGTGAGATCGAAGAGAAGCCGATGGGCCGCCTGCTCAAGATGGGTGCCACCAACCTGCATCGCAGCTGGCTCAACGTACCCCACGTCACCCAGTTCGACGAGGCGGACATCACCGAGCTGGAGGCCTTCCGCAAGTCGATGAAGGCGGAAGCCGAGGCCCAGGGTGCCAAGCTCACGCCGTTGCCGTTCATGATCAAGGCGTGCGCTTTCGCTCTGCGCAAGTTCCCGCAGTTCAACGTCAGCCTGAAGAGCGACGGCGAGACGTTGGTGTGGAAGAAGTACGTCCACATCGGCGTCGCGGTCGACACTCCCGACGGGTTGATGGTGCCGGTGATCCGCGATGCCGACAAGAAGTCGCTGATCGAGCTGGCCAAGGAGAGCGTGGAGCTGGCCGGCAAGGCACAGTCGAAGAAGCTCAAGCGCGAGGAGATGACCGGCGGCTGTTTCACCATCTCCAGCCTGGGCTCCATCGGTGGCACCGCCTTCACGCCGATCGTCAACGCCCCGGAGGTCGCCATCCTCGGCATCTCCAAGGCGCAGATGAAGCCGGTATGGAACGGCTCCGACTTCGAGCCGCGGCTGATGATGCCGCTGTCCCTCTCCTACGACCACCGGGCCGTCAACGGTGCCGACGCTGCACGCTTCACCGCCTTCCTGGCGGCGGCGCTCAGCGATATCCGGCGCATGCTGATGTGATCGAGGACTGAAGTGGCTTCGACGGCGCCCTGCGGGGCGCCGTCGCTGTTTCGGGCCTCGTTTCAGGGTGGGATACCAAAGTGCAACCTGGCCTTAATAGGCTGAAAACGCAGCAGCTTTGGACCGCTGTGCAGGGCTTTTAGGCAGGCTGTGGTTGTCTACCGTTGCCACCGCGGTTATCGTTCATGACATTCCGTTTACTCACAAGAATTTCCACTCTCTCAAGGAGCAGCTAGATGCGTTTGATTCTGTTGGGCGCGCCGGGTGCCGGCAAAGGTACCCAGGCCCAGTTCATCTGCGAACGCTACAAGATTCCGCAGATCTCCACCGGCGACATGTTGCGCGCGGCGGTCAAGGAGGGCAGTGAGCTGGGGCTTAAGGTCAAGGAGATCATGACCAGCGGTGGCCTGGTGTCCGACGATCTCATCATCTCGCTGGTCAAGGAGCGCATCGCTCAGCCCGACTGCGAGAATGGTTTCCTGTTCGACGGCTTTCCGCGCACGATTCCCCAGGCCGATGCCATGAAGGAGGCCGGGGTCAAGATCGATCACGTGCTCGAGATCGCCGTGGCCGACGAGGAGATCGTCAAGCGACTGGCGGGCCGTCGCGTGCACCCGGACTCCGGTCGGGTCTATCACATCGAGTACAACCCGCCGAAGCAGGAAGGCAAGGACGACGTGACCGGCGAGCCGCTGATTCAGCGCGACGACGATCGCGAGTCCACCGTGCGCAACCGTCTGGCGGTTTACCACGAGCAGACCGCACCGCTGGTCGACTACTACCAGCAGTGGGCCGAGGAGGAGCCGCAAGCGGCACCCGCCTATCATCGCGTGGAAGGGATCGGCAGCGTCGACGAGATCACGCGCAAAGTGACTGAGGCGTTGGACGCTTAACTCCCTTCGCTCGCGTGCGTTGTGCACTGGCCCGCCCTGGCGGGCCAGTCTCGTTAGGGGCCATCGTCCTGCACCGCTCGGCGGCGTATAATGACCTGCCCATGCTTTGACGCGACAATCCCTATGCCGATCCTGCTGGCCCTCGACGCCTCCTCCAGCGCTTGCTCTGCCGCCCTGCTGCTTCGGCGCGACGGCGGCGAAGAGCGTCTCGTTTCACGCTTCGCCTTGACGCCGCGCGAGCATACCCGCCGCCTGCTACCCATGGTCGACGCGGTATTGGCCGAGGCGGGCGTGTCGCCTGCCGATCTGGACGCCGTGGCCTACGGCCGCGGCCCGGGCTCCTTCACCGGGTTGCGTATTGCCGCCGGCACGGCCCAGGGGCTGGCCTATGGTCTCGACCGCCCATTGCTGGGCATTTCGACGCTAGAGGCGCTGGCCCTGGCAGCGCATCGGCGCCACGGCGTCGAGCATGTCGTTACCGCCATGGATGCGCGCATGGGAGAGATCTACGTAGCCGCCTGGCGCTGTCGCGATGGAATGACCGAGGCGTTGCTCGAGGAGGCGGTGTTGCCGCCGCAGCGCTTGCACTTGCCCACGATTGCGAGCCAGGGCGGGTGGTACGGCATCGGCTCCGGCTGGTCGCTGTGGGAAGCGATGCCGGCCGAGGTCCAGGCGGCTGTCGGCCAGCGCGACGCCGAATCCGAGCCGGCGGCGGAGGAGATGGTGATGCTGGCGGCACGCGACTATGCGGCGGGAGTGCGCACCGTCGCCCATGAGGCGCAGCCGATCTATCTACGCGACGAGGTGGCATGGCAGAAGGGCAAATGAGCTTCGTCGACGCGCGGCCGGGCCGGGTGAACGAAGGACTCACGCTTCTGCGCGAAGGGGATGCCCTGGTGCTTGCTGGCGACCCGGTTCGCTACGGCAAGCCGCTACGGGTCGACTTCGCCGAGGGGCGTGCTGCACACCGACGCCGCTTCGGTGGCGGCCGGGGGCAATTGATCGCACGGGCCTGTGGTCTTGCCTCGGGCGGGACGCCCAGCGTGGTCGATGCCACTGCCGGCCTGGGTCGCGACGCCTTCGTGCTGGCGAGCCTCGGGGCCGAGGTGCTGCTGATCGAACGCGTACCGGCGATCCATGCCCTGCTGGAGGATGGCCTGGTGCGTGCCGTCCGCGACCCCGAGACGGCAGACATCGTGGCCCGCATGCACCTGGCCCATGGCGATGCCGCCCGAGATCTCGCCGCGCTGGTGGCCGCCAGCACGGTGGCACCGCAGGTGATCCATCTTGACCCCATGTTCCCGCATCGCGAGAAGTCGGCGCTGGTGAAGAAGGAGATGCGCCTGTTTCGTGAGCTCGCCGGCGACGACGATGATGCCCCGCGGCTGCTGGAAGCGGCGCTGGACGTGGCCACCCACCGAGTGGTGGTCAAGCGGCCGCGCAAGGCGCCGCCCATCGAGGGGCCGGCGCCACAGCACGTCATCGAAGGCAAGACCAGCCGCTACGACCTCTACGTCCACCGCTCTCTGAAGGCCTGAATACTAATCCAAGCCAGTCCAGCGCTTCCCCTACCCGTGGCTGATGAGCTGCAAACGATGCCTCAGCGCCGGATCGTACAGCTCTCCGGTGCGTTGCGCGGCGCTGCGCAGCCGTTCGTCGAACCATAGTCGCTCGCCCTGCTCCCAGATCCAGCCTTCGGCCTCCAGGCTTTCGATCAGGCTGGCGAACAGCTTGTGGTCGAAGAACTCCGGCGCATCGCGGCCGGTGAGCAGGGCCAGGCGCTCAGTCAGTTGCTGGCTGCGTTCGGCCAGGGCATCACGGCTCAGGTGCCCGGGAGTGTGATCGAGCAGGATCGTCAGCAGCAGATAGCCGCGCTCCAGCGAGGGCTGCATCAGCCTCGCCAGCAAGCGCAGCTGTTCGCCGGCCTCCAGGCTCTTGGGGCGCTGCCAACCGTCCCCGTGAGGCTGCAGCAATCCCTCTTTGCACAGTGCCTCCAACATCGTGGGCAGCGCCTGTGGCAGCATCACCGGCTCGAGGAATAGCTCGCGTGCCAGTATCGGCCAGGGTGGGCCGAGCTGAGCGAGCAGACCCTCGAGGTCGTGGCGCGGAGCATGGCGAAAAGCGAAGGCGGTCAGGCCCGCCAGGGCGAACAAGTGCAACACGTTGTTGCGGTACCACACCAGCAGGCTGGCCTGATCAGCCGTTACCATGAGGATATCGCCCAGCGCATGCGGACGGCGTTCGATCATCCCCAGGGCGACGACCTCGGCGATCCAGTCGTCAGGATCACCTGGCGGCAGGCTGACGTGGCGTCCGCCGGGGCAGTGGCGCTGCAGGGCGGTGAGCAGGGCGAGCTGACGCGACATCAGGCTGGCTTCGATGGCGTGGTGGGGCGTGGCCAGCAGGACCAGCGCCACCAGATTGACCGGATTGAGGGCCGCCGCGGCGTTGATTCGCCGGGCGAGCTCATTGCCGAGTTCCGGCACGGACTGGGTGAGCCAGGCCGGCTTGGCCTGGGTGAGGTCGTCTCTCCATCCCGGCCTGGTGTCGTTGAGCCAGGCGCCGAGCTGGAGTGGTTCGCCGACGCTTACCGTCACTTTGCCGAATCGCTGGCGCAGCTGGCCGAGTACCCGCAGCAGCGCCAATGGCGACTCCTTGCGCTTCTTGCCGCCACGCAGCTCGCGCTGGTAACTGGCATTCTCGATGATGCGCTCGTAGCCGATATAGACCGGGATGAACACGAGCCGGGGCGGGCCGGTACCTGCCGCACTGCGGCGGAACGAGCGCAGTGTCATCGACAGCATGCCGGGCCGCGGCAAGAGCATGCGGCCGCTGCGCGAGCGTCCGCCCTCGATGAAGTACTCCAGGGGGTGGCCACGCTCCAGCAGTCGATGCAGATATTCGTTAAAGACCGCGGCATAGAGTGGCTTTTCGCGGAAGCTACGGCGCAGGAAGAAAGCGCCACCGCGGCGCAACAACGGACCGATCAGCGGCATGTTCAGATTACGCCCGGCGGCGATGTGTGGCGGCATCAGCCCGTCGCGATAGAGCACGTAGGAGAGCAGCAGATAGTCGATATGGCTGCGGTGACACGGGACGTAGACCAGCGTGTGGTCGCCGGCCAGCGCCTTGACCCGGTCGAGGCCGCGCACCTCGACGCCATCGTACAGTCGATTCCACAGCCGACGCAGCAGGCCATCCATGAAGCGCAGCACCGGGTACGTCATGTTTGAAGCGATTTCACGACCGTAACGCAGGGCTCGTCGTTGTAGTCTCTCAGGCGAACGCTTCTCGGCTGGCGCCAGCTCGCCGATGACTCGGCGCACTTCACGGCTGGTTGCCACGCCTTCGATCAGGGTGCGACGGTGGGAGAGGTCAGGGCCGAGTACCCGGATGCGCATGCGCCGGAAGTGGACCCGCAGCAGCCGTGCACTCTTGCGGTTGGCCACGGTCGGGCCACGCTCGTCGAGCAGGACGCGTAGCCTGAGCGGCGCGCCGAAGTGGACCTCCACGCTCTTGCCGTTGATCAGGACCGACAGCGCTCGTCGCAGCCGCCCGGTCAGCTGCCAGCTGTCTGCTGCCAGCAGGCGCCAGAGGCCGAAGCGCTTGCCCGGTGCGCGACCCCAGAACACGCTCACCGGAATCAACTGGAGATCAGCCTCCGGGTGGGTCTCCAGATGCTCCAGTGCCTGACGAAAGGGAGCCTCCAGTGCGCGGTTGCGCCGCCACAGGCGGCGCTGCCTGGTGGGCAGCGCGACGCTGGCCGGTAGCGCAAGGTCGTTCAGGAAAATTCTGCCGCTGGCCGGCGGCAGTCCGTGGCGCTGGCCAAGAATCTCGAGCAGCAGGGCATCAGAGAGCGCCGAGTGGGGCAGTACGTAAAGTGTCGGTAGCGCGGGGTCGATGGGCAAGTCGCCGGGATCGGGCTCGATGAGGCGAGTCTCGACCCAAGCCTTGATCAAGCCCTTCAGCGGGGCGCGAAGTGCAGCGAGCAGTGTATGGGCTAGAGCCATCCTATTGCCTCGACGTCGAACCGAGGGGCCAGTATAGCCACGGGGCCATTTCGGGTCAGGTGCTTTCCCTTGGCCGGCAAACGTGCGTCAATCACGGCAGGAGAGGTGACGGGAGGCATGCCATGCATGGCGTGTGGCGGGACGGCAATCGGTTCGAGTTGCTGGCGGAGTCGTCGTGCTTCCTGCCGGTAATGTTCACAGCCATCGAGGAGGCGCGCCGCTCGATCCTCATCGAGCTCTACCTGATGGAGTCGGGGCACTTGGCTACGGCGCTGATCGATGCGCTGTGCCGGGCCGCCGAGCGCGGCGTGGCGGTTGCGCTGATGCTGGATGCCTATGGCGCCATGGGTCTTGGAGGCGAGGATCGCCGGCGGCTGGAGCAGGCTGGCGTGGCGCTGCGTCTGTTCAATCCGTTGGGGCTGCGTTCGCTGACACGCAACCTGACCCGCGATCATCGCAAGCTGGTGGTGATCGACGGCCGTGTGGCCTTCACTGGTGGCTTCGGTGCGGTGGATGAGTTCATCGAGGCTTGGTACGAAGTCGCAGTGCGCATCGAGGGGCCGGTCATTGCCGACTGGGTGCGGCTGTTCTCGCGGCTTTGGGATTCGCCGCTGACACGTGGCGCGGGCGAGACGGCCATGGTGCGGCACCTGCAGCTCGAACTCCGGCCCCACGAGGACTACCATGGCATGCGTGGCCGAGTGGTGTGGGGGCAGGGCTATCGCTACCAGGCCATTCGCCACTCCCTCTATGGCCGGGTGTCATCGGCTCAACGCCGCATCTGGCTGTGCACGCCCTACTTCGTCCCCACCCGCAGCCTGCGCAGGCGGCTGGCTCGTGCCTCCCGCCGCGGCGTCGACGTGCGCCTGCTATTGCCTGGCCGTGACCACGACCACCCCTGGGTGCGTTATGCCGGTCAGCGCTTCTATCGCAGGCTGCTGCGCGCCGGGGTGCGCATCTTCGAATTTCAGCCCAGCTTCATTCACGCCAAGTTCTCGTTGGTCGACCAGTGGTCGAGCCTGGGCTCGTGCAATTTCGATCATTGGAGCTTGCACTGGAACCTGGAGGCCAACCAGGAAGTGGACGATGCCCGCTTCGCCAGCGAGGTGGCGGCACTGTTCGAGCGCAACTTCGCCGCCAGCCGTGAGATCAACCATCGTGAGTGGGTGCGGCGCCCGCGCTGGCAGCGCTTCAAGGAGTGGATCTTTGGCAGTTTCGATGCCTGGCTGACGCGACTACGGTGAAGCGAGCGTGCGCATGAAGGGCAAGGTGGCACGACATGTCGAAGCTGGCGGCACCCCTGTTACGCCACGGGCAGCCCCGCCGCTTTCCACTCCGGATACCCATCCTCGAAGCAAGGGAACACAATGAATACGCTCATTATCATCAACGATCCGCCCTACGGTACCGAGCGCCTCTACAACGGCCTGCGCCTGGCTCATGCGCTGCTGAAGCGCGAAGGCGACGTCACCGTCTTCTTGATGGGTGATGCCGTGTCCGGTGCCAAGGCGGGACAGAAGACCCCGGATGGCTTCTACAACGTCGAGCGCATGGTCAAGCGGGTCACCACCAAGGGCCGCGTGCTGCTGTGTGGCACCTGCATGGATGCCCGGGGAATCATCGGCGAGGAGGTGGTGAAAGGCGCCGAGCGCAGCACCATGGATGCCTTGGCCGAAATCACCGAGCAGGCCGACAAGGTACTGGTGTTCTAGTCGTCCCAATATCCCAAAACCTCACTCCCTTGGAGAGATCGCGATGCAGCCGGTAAACCGGGAAAAGCAGAACGTCGCCATCCTGGTGCTCAGCCAGACCCTGTTCGTCATTGCCATGGTGACAGTGATGACCCTGAGCGGGGTGGTGGGGCAGCAACTCACTTCCGACCCGGCGCTGGCCACTCTGCCAATAGCCATATTGATGTTGGGAACGGTGGTATCAACCTTACCCGCCTCACTTTTCATGAAGCGAGTGGGCCGGCGCCGAGGCTTCATCACCGGGGCAAGCTTGGGTGGCGTGGCCGGTGGCCTGCTGAGTTTCGGTGCCATTGCGCTGGGCTCCTTCTGGCTGTTCTGCGCCGGCAACCTGCTGCTGGGGCTCTACCAAGGCTTCGCCATGTACTACCGCTTCGCTGCTGCCGACGTGGCGAACCCTGCTTTTCGTAGTCGTGCGATCTCCTTCGTGATGGCCGGCGGGGTGGTGGCCGCCTTCCTCGGCCCCTGGAACGCCAGCGCCGCCAGTGGCCTCATCGCTGGCGTGCCCTCCGGTGGGCCTTATCTGGTGATCGCCATCCTCGCACTGCTGGCCATCGGCCTGCTGACGCAACTGCGCGTACCGCCCAGCGGCGAGCCGCAGCCCGGGGAGACATCACGCCCGATGTCGGAAATCGCCGCCCTGCCCAAATTCAGGGTGGCGGTACTGGCCGGCGCGGTGGGCTACGCCATCATGATACTGGTGATGACCGCCACGCCACTGGCGATGCGCGCCCAAGGCTTCGAGATGAGCCAGATCGCCTTCATCATGCAGTGGCACGTGCTTGGCATGTTCGCGCCGTCTTTCGTGACCGGCAGCCTGATCGCCCGCTTCGGCGTGCAACGCATCCTGCTCAGCGGGGTGACGCTGCTCATCGGCACGGTGCTGGTCGCCAAACTCGGCACCAGCCTGGCGCACTTCTGGGTAGCACTGGTGCTGCTGGGCGTGGGCTGGAACTTCCTGTTCGTGGGTGGCAGCGCCATGCTCTCCACGGTTCATAGCGAGGCCGAGCGGGGCAAGGTGCAGGGCGTCAACGACCTGATCATCTTCACGCTGGTGGCCATCGGCTCGCTGATGGCCGGGCAACTGCTGCACCGCCTGGGATGGGAGGCTCTCAACCTGGCCATGCTGCCATTGATCCTTCTGGTGGCCCTGGCCACCCTCTGGTCCGGCTTGAAAACCAAATCACGGCTGGCCAGCCAAGTCTCTGGATCATTTGAGCCATAAGGAATCTTGGCCATGCCAGCCCCTGTATAACTTGGTATCGATGTTGGCGGCGTCAAAGTGTGCGAAGAACTCGCGGCGCAGGGTGTCGCAGACGGGCTAGCGAGGACAGCGCTCGATGATCAGCAGCGTCTTTTCATCGATCCCGAGCTCAGCGTAGGGGTCGGTGTACCCTTGCTCGCTGAGCCAAGCAAGCTGTAGCCGGTACGCTTCGCCCTCCAATTCCCCCCGGTGGCGCGCTGTGGTGTTTTTGGCGGCGCGCAGCTGGTGGTGATGAACGAGTTCATGTAGCAGGTAGCTGATATCGATCGGATCTCCTGGGTCGAAGCCGGTGTCCACGTAGATCGTCGAAGTGCTGGAGTCGTAGGCTGCCTTAATCAGGATGGCTGGCATCAAGTCACTCGGGAAATTTGGAAAGCAGCGCGCTTGCAACGAAAGCTGCCCTTCCCAAGTGACAATGACATTGGGGGCTTTACGGTAGTCGCTGTGATCGATGATCCAGTCGCTCAGCTCGCTGATGGTCGTTTCCAGTTGGGCGGCCACGCTGCGTTGAGAGAAACGGCCAGGCCGATCGGCTTCCTGAGCGTCGACGGGGGCTGACGCGCATGGTCCGGCTGCTAATGCCATCATTACGACAAGCGACATTGTCATCGGCTTGCCTGGCCGGTCTCGCAGGTAAGGCGCATCCGGGGATAGCGGCGAAGTCCCTGACCGTGATTGGTGCATGGTGTAGCCCAGCGTGGTCCTGAGTGGCATCGTCCCCTTTCTCCTTTACAAATACCCGCTAAGAAATACTCGATGCTAAGCGTTGGGCATCACCCATTAGGAGTGATTAGGCGCCCGGCTTCTAGTGCAGCGGCAGAAGCTCGTGGATCTGGCTCAATTTATAGTTCACCCCCTTCTATTCAGCATAGGGCGTGCTGGCATAGACTTAGAGGTAGGAGCGGTGCCTGCTGAAATTGTTTTCCTTGGGCGGTTACAAATTTAAGCCGAAAATACCAACCTATCCCTATAGCTCAAGATCTGGCCAAGGCCTAACTTTAACTCCACGACTCTTGGCTTAATCAAGAGTCAAGTGATTCACTGACTCAATTGACAAGGGGAAAGGGAAAATGAAAACTATTATTGCTTTATTTTCATTCGGCATCCTGCTTCTGAGCTCGCTTACGGTGACAGCTGACACCCATACAGACATGCAGAAGCTAGCGGAAGAAAAGCAGTGCCTTAGTTGCCACGAAAGAAAGGATGACACGCCCAGGGCGCCTGGCTTCAACAGTATCGCAGCAAAATATTCAGACAGTGAGATGAGGGGATATCTTATCGATGTCATCGTTTCGGGGGGAGAAAAGCACTGGGGTTCTGCTGTCATGCCGGAGCCCGGTGAACGTGCAGAAGTTAGCGAAGAAGAGGCCGAGATGCTTGTCGACTGGATCCTGAAGATGCATCCCGAGAAAACTTGAACGTTATCGCCATTTCCGCGAGGAAGCTTTACTCAATACAAGGGATTGCTTAGCAGAAGCGATTCGGGCCTGCAGTCGCTCAATTCCTCTCTTCCTCTTAGATGTCGCCTCGTCAACATAGGCTGAAGAGGACAGGCGCGATGAGGCTCGACACGGCACGCACTCGGTGCTGTGCGGCTATCAGTGGACTGGAATTTCCCGGCGGAGGGGTTACAACCGCCGCTGCAGCGCTGGTTCAGGCCTGGCGCCACCCTCACCGATGGCCGCTAGGCACCTTCTGGTTCGTTGCCATCGCCATGTTCCTCTCGGGTGCATTGGTCATGTTATGGGGCGAGGAGCCCCATCCACGGCTGAATTCACAACCCGATTGAACAAGCGCTAGTGCATCAGAAGCCGACCTGCCTGTGCTACGCAAGCCTGGAGACAGCTACCGCTTGCCCCTGCCAGGACCGCGGCCGGCGGGCTTCTTCTTGCGCGGCACCGGCTTGGGTGTCTCGGGCGGTACGCGGTAGTGCAAGTAGAGGTCCAGCACCAGGTCCGGCAGTTGGATGACCAGCGACTCCAGGCGTGCCGTGTCCGCCGCCATCTCGGCCATGTCCGGCTCGTCTTCGAACAGCCCCGAAAGTGCCATGAACGGCAGCAGCAGGGTGGCCACGGTCTCCTCGTCCTGTTCGAACCAAGCCGTTTCGTCGAGAAACACAGCCTCCATGAAGCCGGCGCACCAGTCGCCGATGGGCGTTTCCTCCGGTGGCACTCCGTCCAGCGTGAGTTCGAAGGGCAACTCGGGCAGCCCGCCCTGCTCCAGCGTAGCGATGGCGTTGTCGCGCAGCTTCTCCAGCAATCCCAGGATTTCGCTGCGCTCGGTGGCATCGACGAAGGCGGGTTCGCCGTGGAACAGCTCGGCCACCCAGGTGGCAGCCTCCAGCTCGCGCGGCGCTACGGCCAAGGCAACGAGGAAACCGTGAGCAGAGATCAGGTCCAGGGCGTCGGGATCGACGCTCTTGGAGTCGAGGAACTCATCGAGACGTTCTAGCTCCTCGTCCTCGAGCAGGGGCTGGGGCAGGGGCGTGTCTGACATGGGCCTCTCGCATGGCATCGTGAAAGCGGGTAGTGGCCGCGCCGGGCTGGACGTCACCTTGGCGGGACGTCATTCTAGCACCCATGAGACGACCCGTGCTTCCCGATCCTTCCTCCCAATGGCTGGCGAGCCTCGACGAGGCAACGCTTCACCGGGCTCTGCTGGAGCGAGTGGAGGCCGCCTGGCAGTTGTGCTGCCAGTACTACCCCGACCTGCCGCGGCCCAAGGTCTGGTGTGACCTGCGCGGAAAGTGTGCCGGCCAGGCCCACTACGGTCGCGGTGGGCTACGCTTCAACCCGGTGCTTTATGCTGAGAATCGACATGCCTTCCTGACCGAGGTCGTGCCCCATGAGATGGCTCACTGGCTGGTGCGCCACCTGCGCGACGGGCGCCAGGCAAAGCCTCATGGCCGTGAGTGGCGAACCGTGATGGAGCGCCTGTTCGGTCTCGAGGCAAACGTGACGCACTCCTTCGATACCCGCCGGGCGAGCCCGATGCCTTACCGTTACCACTGTGGCTGCCAGGCGCACTTCTTCACCTCGCACCGGCACTCGCTGGCCCGCAAGGGACGCCGCTATCGTTGCCTCTCGTGCGCCGAGACCTTGGTCTATCAGTCCTTTGTAGAGAATGAAAAACATGCTACAAATTACTGATTATTAAAGAAAAAATCCTGATACCAATGTCTAAGTGGAAGGCCCGCGCCGAGGGTATATGCTGATGGACGAATCTGAAGCCGGCGCAACCCACAACAAGGCTGCCGGTAACATCCACCGTGAGGATGCATCTCCTGGAAGAGGCTAGCCAATGACCGATCAGCATAACGTCCATCCGGTACGCGACGACTTCGCCGCCAACGCCTGGATCGATCGCGACAAATATCAGGCCATGTACAAGCAGTCCGTCGACGACCCCGAGGGATTCTGGGCGGAGCAGGCCAAGCGTATCGACTGGTTCAAGGCGCCGACGAAGATCAAGCATACCTCCTTCGACGCGCACAACGTCGACATTCGCTGGTTCGAGGACGGCACCCTGAACGCCAGCGTCAGCTGCCTCGATCGCCATCTGGAGAGCCGTGGCGACCAAACCGCCATCATCTGGGAAGGCGACGACCCCAAGGACTCCAAGCACGTCAGCTACCGTGAGTTGCACGCCAAGACGTGCCAGTTGGCCAATGCGCTCAAGGAACTCGGCATCGGCAAGGGCGATGTCGTCACCCTCTACATGCCGATGATTCCCGAAGCGGCGGTGGCCATGCTGGCCTGTGCCCGCATCGGTGCCGTGCACTCGGTGGTGTTCGGCGGTTTCTCTCCCGACGCCCTGGCCCAGCGCGTCATCGGTGCCGACTCCAAGCTCGTCATCACTGCCGACGAGTCGGTGCGCGGTGGCAAGCAGGTACCGCTCAAGGACAACGTCGACGCCGCCCTGACCCGCAAGGGCACCGAGGTGTGCGAGAACGTGCTGGTGGTCAAGCGCACCGGTGGCGAGATCGAGTGGAAGGAAGGCCGTGACGTCTGGTATCACGACCTGGTCGACAAGCAGGCGAGCGACTGCCCGGCCGAGGAGATGAACGCCGAGGACCCGCTGTTCATCCTCTACACTTCCGGTTCCACCGGGGCGCCCAAGGGTCTCAAGCACACCACCGGCGGCTATCTGGTTTACGCCAGCATGACCCACCAGTACGTCTTCGATTATCAGGATGGCGAAGTGTACTGGTGTACCGCCGATGTAGGTTGGGTCACCGGTCACAGCTACATCGTCTACGGCCCGCTGGCCAATGGCGCCACCACGCTGATGTTCGAGGGCGTGCCGAGCTATCCCAGCCATGGCCGCATGGGCGAGATCGTCGACAAGCACAACGTCAGCATCCTCTATACCGCGCCGACCGCCATTCGTGCCCTGATGGCACACGGCGACGGCGTGATGGACTCCAGCCAGCGCAACAGCCTGCGCCTGCTCGGCTCGGTGGGCGAGCCGATCAACCCCGAAGCGTGGGAGTGGTTCTACCGTGTGATCGGCAACGCCAAGTGCCCGATCGTCGATACTTGGTGGCAGACCGAGACCGGCGGCATCATGATCGCGCCGCTGCCCGGTGCCATGGATCTCAAGCCGGGCTCTGCCACGCTGCCGTTTTTCGGCGTCATGCCGGCGCTTGTCGACAACGAGGGCAACGAGCTCAAGGGTGCCGTCGAGGGCAACCTGGTGATCACCGACTCCTGGCCCGGCCAGGCTCGTTCGATCTGGGGCGACCACGACCGCTTCGTGCAGACCTACTTCTCCACCTACAAGGGGCTGTATTTCACCGGTGACGGCTGCCGTCGCGACGAGGACGGCTACTACTGGATCACCGGTCGGGTCGACGACGTACTCAACGTCTCGGGCCACCGCATGGGCACCGCCGAGATCGAGTCTTCACTGGTGTCCCACGAGGCCGTGGCCGAAGCCGCCGTGGTCGGCTTCCCCCACGACATCAAGGGCCAGGGCATCTACATCTACGTGACCCTGACCGATGGCGTCGAGCCGAGTGACGAGCTCAAGAAGGAACTGACCCAGTGGGTGCGCAAGGACATCGGACCGATCGCTTCGCCCGATGTCATCCAGTGGGCGCCGGGCCTGCCCAAGACCCGCTCGGGCAAGATCATGCGCCGCATCCTGCGCAAGATCGCCGCCAACGAAACCGATGGCCTGGGCGATACCAGCACCCTGGCCGATCCGAGCGTGGTGGATGATCTCATCGAGAATCGCGCCATCAAGTAAGCGAAAGCCTGAATTGAACGACCCTTGCCGGCCCTATGGGCCGGCTTTTTCGTCTCAGCTCGCCTTGGAGATGGCCTCGACCAGCTCGGCCTTGCTCATGCGGCTACGGCCGGGAACGTCGAGTTGCTGGGCGCGCTCGTAAAGTTCGTCGCGCGAGAGCCCATCCAGCTTCGCAGGGCGGCGCTTGCCTCGCGGTGCGGTACTGGCCTTGCCGTGGCCACGTTTGCCGGCGCTGCGCTTTTCGCTCTCGCCCCGCTTGGTCGCCGGGTGTTTCTGCGCCGTACTGCGCTTGGCGGAAGTGTCGTCACCGTGCTGGTTGCTGGGCTTGCCGGTCGTGCGGCTACCTCGTTCCTCCTGCCCAGGCGGGCGCCCCTCGGCCAGGCTCTGCTTGAGAACTTGCATCAGGTCGATCACTTCGCCGCCCTGTTCCGGCTCGACATCGGGTTCGTCCTCCTTTCCCAGCTCGATCACGTCAATGCCGCGGGAGAGCTTCTCCTCTGCGCGCGCCACGATACGCTGGCTCTGCAGGTCCTGCAGCGCCTCGCGCTCGAGCTCATCCTCGGTCAGCCTGTCGATGGCCTGCTGCATGGTCTTGACCCGCGTCTTGTCGGGACTGGCGGCCTCGGGCAGGTCGATGTCCTCGGGGGCGCGCACTTCCTCGGCGAAGCGCAGGGTCTCGGCGCGCAGGATGCCCTTCTCGGCGATGATCGCCACCAGGTACTCTTTGCCGCGCATGACGAAGGTGGCGATGCCGGCGCGCTCGGAGGCTTCCATGCTCTCTGCCAGCAGCCGGTAGGCCTTGGTCACGCCCTTGTCGGGGGTCATGAAGTAGGCACGCTGGAAGTACATCGGGTCGATCTCGTCGAGGCCGACGAAGCGCTTCAGATCGATCTCCTGGGATTTTTCCGGGGCCAGCGACTCGAGCTCGCGATCCTCCACCACCACGAACTCGTTCTTCTCGACCTCGTAGCCGCGAATCAGCTCGTCGTAGTCGAGCACGCGCTCCTCTTTCTCGCAGAAGTAGCGCCGCGACAGCGGTGTGCCGTCCTGGTCGACCATGCGCAGCGACACCGGCTTGGGCCGGTTGGCCGGGTAGAGATTGACCGGCAGGCTGACCAGGCCGAAGGTGATGGTGCCCGACCATAGCGGGCGAGGGCCGCTGGCGTGGAAGCGCTTCTTCTCTTCGCCCTGGGCCGTTTCGTCGTTGGCCTTGCGCTTGTCTTTTCCCTTGCCGGGACGCTTGCTCTGGCTAGGCACGCTGGCGCTCCTTCTTCAGGCTGGCCTCGAGCGCCTTCGACAGGTCGTCGGAGGGCTCCCGGCGACGAATGGGCGTGACCTTGACGCTCTTGCCGCGCTGCTTGGCCTCGATAAGCTCGAGCACACGTTCGCGATACTCGTCGTGGTACTCCTCGGGGTCGAACTCGGCCTCCAGCATGCCGATCAACTGGCGCGCCATGTCGAGCTCCTTGGCATCGAGCGCCTTGCCCTTCGGCGGCTCCAGGGCATCCACGGGAACCACCTGTTCCTCGTGACGCAGCGACATCAGCATGGGCACGCCGCGATGCAGGCGCAGGGCGCCGACGTAGCTTTTCTTGCGCATCACCCAGCGCGCCAGCCCTTCCTTGCCGCTATTGCCCAGCGCCTCGGCCAGGGCGAAATAGAGCGACTCGCTGCCATCCGGGCCGAGGTAGTAGGGTCGGTCGTACCAGCGATGATCGATCACTTGGGACGGCATGAAGCGGATCACTTCGATGTCGCGCCCCGAATCCGGCTCCAGTGCCTCGAGCTCCTCCTTGTCGAACACCACCAGGCTGCCCTCGTCGGTGCGAAAGGCGCGTCGCGTTTCGGCGTAGGGCACGATAGCCTCGGTCTCGGGATTGACCATGGCCTGCTTGACCGGGGAATGGTCCTTCTCGTGGAGCAGGCGAAAGTGCACGCTGCGATCCTGCACCGCGGAGTAGAGCTTGACCGGGACCTGGATCTCGCCGAAGCGGATCACGCCTTTCCACATTGCTCGTGCCGCCATCAGCTTTCCTCCCGGTGACTTTCCTTCTGCGCTTGGTGGGCGTTCTGCTCATGGCATTCGGGACACACCGTTTCGCGGCTCTCGAAGCGTGTCGCAACGCAAACCGGGCAGATTGGCCGGTCACAGTAGATGCAGTGATAGCCTGCCTCGTAGTGGAAGGTGCGCAGGCAGAACTGACAAGTTTCGGGACCGGACTCAAGCCACCAGGGCGCTTCGCTCATGTCGTTTCCCTCGTTCTGTGCTGTTGTCTACTTCACGCCGACGCGTTTGAGCAGGTCGGCATTCAGCGGACGCGCCGCTTCGGAGAAATCCGCCCAGGGGTCCTCTCGCAGTGCCGAAAGCCGGCGTCTCAGGTTTTCGACGTTGTAGCGATCCGCACGCAGCGCGGCATTGAGTTCGTCCCAGCGGATCGGCACCGCCACAGGGGCGTTCTGGCGCGCTCTCACAGTGTAGGACGCCACTGCCGTGGCGCCGCGGCCGTTGCGCAGATAGTCGATGAAGATGCGCCCCTCGCGCTTGGCCTTGGACATGTTGGTGGTCAGACGCTTGGGGTCGTCCTTGGCGTGCTGCTCGGCGACGGCGCGGGCGAAGGCCTTGGCCGGGTCCCATTCGGCGCTGGGTTCGAGCGGCACGACCAGGTGCAGCCCCTTGCCGCCGGTGGTGCGCAGGAAAGGCGTGAGCCCCAGCGATTCGATGCGCTCGCGCAGGGTGCCGGCAACACGCAGGATTTCCTTCCAGGCCATGCCCTCGTCGGGGTCGAGGTCGAACACCAGGCTATCGGGCTGCTCGAGGTGGTCGATGCGGCTGCCCCAGGGGTGGATTTCGAGCGCCCCGGCCTGTACCAGGCCCACCAGGTCGGCGGCGCTCTCGACGTAAACGTACTCGGCGCTGCCTTGCTTCTCCGGCACGTCGAGGCGCGGCACGCTGGCCGGAATGGCGCGGCGCGGGTGCTTCTGGAAGAAACATTCGTCGTTGCGACCCTGGGGGCAGCGCACCAGCGACAGCGGCCGTCGCGCCAGGTGGGGTAGAACCCACTCCTGAATCTGATCGTAGAAACGCGCCAGGTCGAGCTTGGTCAGGCCTTGCTCGGGAAACAGCACGCGGTCGGGGCTGGTGAGGCGTACACCGAGCAGCGAGGTCTCGTCCTTGCGCTTGCGGCCGGTCGTAACTGCCTTGCCGCCCTCTGCGGACTCGCCTTCGGCGGCCATCTCCTTGGTCGGGGTCATGCGGATCTCCTCCGGGTTGCGATCCTCGCGCAGCCCGCGAAACGCCGGATGCCGCAGGCGACCGTCGCGAGTACGCTCGGTGAACTCCACCTCGATCACCACTTCGGGGCGCACCCAATGCACCGAGCGGCTGTCCGGCACGCTGCCGTGGAAGGGCGAGCGTTTCACCTCGATTTCCTGCAGTGTGGCGCTGAGCTGCTCAAGCAGGCGATTGTTGAAGCCGGTGCCGACGCGGCCGGCATAGACCAATCCCTGCTTGCCATAAGCCCCCATCAACAGCGAGCCGAAGCCACTCCGCGAGCCGCCGGGGTCGGTGAAGCCGCCGACCACGAACTCTTCGTGGCTGACGCACTTGACCTTGAGCCAGTCGCGGCTGCGCTTCTGCTGGTAACGGCTGTCGGCGCGCTTGCAGATGATGCCCTCGAGGCCCATCTGGCAGGCGCGCTCATGGAAGGCCTTGCCATGAGTCTCGATATGGTCGGAGTAGCGAATGGTACCTTCCTTCATGTTTGCGGCACCAAGCAGCGCCTCGAGGGTACGCTTGCGCTCGAGCAGCGGCACGCTCGAGAGGTCGTGGCCTGCGAGATAGGGTAGGTCGAATACCTGATAGACGAGGGCAGCAGTGCGGCCGTTGCTCAGTGCCTCCTGCAATTGGCCGAAGCGACTGATGCCATCCTTGCCCATGGCCACCACCTCACCGTCGAGCAGTGCCGAGTCCACCGGCAGAGGAGAGAGCGCCCGGGCGAGTTCGGGAAACCGGTGGGTCCAGTCCTTGCCGTTGCGGGTAATGAACCGTACCTCGCCGCTCTCGACGCGAGCGAGCAGGCGATAGCCATCGAGCTTGATCTCGTGGATCCAGTCGCCCTTGGAGGGCACTTCGCGGGCCAGGGTGGCGAGCTGCGGCTTGACTTCCCGTGGCAGTTTCGCGCGCCGGGCGCCATCGAGGAGCGAAGGCTCCGGTGGAGCAGGGAGGGCATCGCCTTCGTTCGACGACCAGGTGGCATCGCGATCTTCGGCGATCTCGTGCATGCTGCGTCCGCTGGCGATGCTGGTGTCTTCATCGACGCTGAGCGAGTCGTCCATTCGCGGCTTGTCATCGTGACGCTTGATCAACAGCCAGTTGCGTCCCTGCTTGTCCTGGCGCTTGCCGCTCATGCGGGTCAGAGTCCAGCTGCCCTTGAGCCGCTCGCCGTCGAGCTCGATGTCGATGCGATCCTTCTTGGGTCGGCCCTTGACGCGCCAGGTGCCGCGATCCCACAGCATCACGGTGCCGCCGCCGTAGGACTTTTCGGGTATCACGCCTTCGAAGGCGCCGTATTCCAGCGGGTGATCCTCGACCTCGACGGCCAGACGCTTCTCGCCGGGCTCGAGGCTCGGCCCTTTGGGTAGCGCCCAGCTCCTCAGCACACCGTCCTGTTCCAGTCGCAGGTCGAAGTGGTCGTGACTCGCCGCGTGCTTGTGCATCACGTAAAGTTCGCCCGGTGTGCTCTCGCCGCGTGCTTCGCCGGCGGGCTCCCGGGTTCGCGTGAAGTCGCGCTTGCGGCGGTACTCCTCGAGTCGTTCCATCGGCTCCATCCTTGGCCGCTGGCTCCCAGGCAAAAGACCTCTTCTCAGCCTAGCTCCGCTTGGCGGTGTCGCCAAATGGACGCTTGATGCAATGGGCCCCAGCATTCTGCCAAGGCCCGGAAGGTGTGTACGCGCTCAGGTTCAGGCGGCCATCAGCTCTTTCTTGCGTAACTGCATCTTCTCGCCAAGCTCCTCGAGCTGTCGTGTCGACATGGTCTTTCTGGCCTGGGGAAACATCTCTTCCTCTTCCTCCTCAGCATGATGCTCTATAAGTTCCTTGAGCACCTTGGCACGCCCTGAAAATTGCGTGCCGGAGGGGTCGGCCTGCTTGAGATCGGGCATGACCAGGTCCTCGACGGCTCGATGCTCCTCGTGGGCCTCGTAGTACATCTTGTCGTTCGCCTTGCCGCTGGCCTCTTTGAACGCTGGGTAGAAAATCTCTTCCTCGATCTGGGTATGAACTTGGATCTCCTGTTCAATTTTTGCCAGCAACTCAGGCCGCTTCTTCTCGGCTCGCTCAGTCGTGTTGACCAGTTGCTCCAGCAGGTCGCGTACCTTGTCATGATCTTCCTTGAGCAGATCGAGAGCGTTCATGATGTTACCTCCTGTAGGCATCCGTTCGGGCTCATCTCGCCATCAGGTTCAACTTAGCCAGCTTCCGTACGCTGTCAAATCGAGGCAGAAACAAGGCACGTCGCGTGCCGATTTGTTTCACGGGGTTCGGAAGGGTAAAGAATCGTCTTCCTCATGGAACCTTGGGCGGCGCTTACTTATCTTTGATGTGTGTAAGGAAGAGCGGAGAGTCTTTCAGTGGGACTCTTCAACAGGACTGTCATGGAGATAGACGGATGAAGCGGAACATTTATGTCGTAGCGCTGGAAGACCATCAGCGCCAGGAACTCGAGACCCTGCGCCATTCCGATGGGTTCAACGTACACAGCCTGTTGTCCGTCAAGACAGCTGTGGAGTCGGAGCGTTTCTCTTTCGATGCGTTACTGGAGGAGGCGCGCCGCAAGCTCAAGGAGTTCGATGGCTCCATCGATGCCATTGTGGCGCAGTGGGACTTTCCCACCAGCGTCATGGTCCCCATCCTGTGTCGGGAATATGGCATCCCGTCACCCTCGGTCGAGAGCGTGCTCAAGTGCGAGCACAAGTACTGGAGTCGACTGGAACAGCAGAAGGTCATTCCCGAAGTGGTGCCCGAGTTCTGCGGTGTCGACCCCTTTGCGGAGAATCCGCTCTCGCAGGTCACGCTCGACTATCCCTTCTGGATCAAGCCGGTCAAGGCCTTCTCTTCTCACCTAGGATTCAAAATCGAGAACGAAGAGCAGTTCCACGAGGCAATCAAGGAGATTCGCGAGGGGATTCGACAGCTGGGCGATCCGTTCAATGAAGCACTTCGCCATGCGGAGTTGCCACCGGAAATCCAGGAGATGGATGGCAACTCCTGTATCGCAGAGCAGCTTGTAGCGGGAGTCCAGGGGGCACCGGAAGGGACAGTATATCGGGGTGAGTTCAATGTGCATGGCATCATATCTCAGCCGAATACGGAGGCGAGTGATGCGCCATACGATCGTATTGAATACCCCAGCCATCTTCCCGAAACGCTGCATCACAAGATGGTCGAGGTATCCAAGAAATTTCTGGAACATATCGGCTATGACAACGGCTGCTTCAATGCCGAATTCCTGTGGGACGAGGATAAGGATCAGCTGTGGCTGATCGAGGTCAATACTCGAATCTCACAGTCCCACAGCGAGATCTTCATCATGGTCGACGGCATGTCGAATCACGAAGTCGCCGTCGATATCGCATTAGGTGAGCGCCCCTCGCTGGTCAACCGCCAGGGAGAGTATCCTGCCGCCGCCAAATGCTTCATACCCTACAAGCATGAGGATGGCATCGTGCGGCGGGTACCGAGCGAGGAAGAGATCGAGGAACTCAAGCGACGCTACCCTGGCACCATGGTACGGCTCGATGTGGAGCCGGGCGATCGCCTCGGGGAGCTGATGCACCAGGACAGCTTTAGCTATCGCCTGGGAACCCTCTACATTGCGGGTGAGGATCACGATCAGATCGAGGAGCGCTACAAGGCGTGCCTTGATGAGTTGAAATTCGAGATCGAACCCGTACAGGACTGAACTCAAGGAGGTTTCGTGAGTGTCGTAGAGTCGTTTCCCTACCAGGTTCGCGAGATCGAGAACGTCTTCATCCCGATGCGCGACGGCGCGCAGCTGGCCGCAAGGATCTGGCTGCCCGAGGAGGCCGAGCGCACGCCGATGCCGGCGATCATGGAATACATCCCTTACCGCAAGCGCGATATCACGCGCGGGCGGGATGCCACCAATCATGCCTACCTGGCCGGACACGGTTATGTCTGCATTCGGGTCGACATGCGCGGCAGCGGCGATTCGGATGGCGTTCTGACCGACGAGTACACCCAGCAGGAGCAGGAGGATGGCGTCGACGCCATCGCCTGGCTCGCCGAGCAGCCTTGGTGTGACGGTAACGTCGGCATGATGGGCATCTCCTGGGGGGGCTTCAATAGCCTGCAGGTGGCGGCCAAGCGGCCGCCGGCACTCAAGGCGATCATCAGCATCTGCTCGAGCGATGACCTGTATGCTGACAACATGCATTACATGGGGGGTTGTCTGCTCGGCGACAACCTGTCGGAAGCCACGGTGATGTTCGCCTTCAATACCCTGCCGCCGGACCCTGTGATCGTCGGCAACCGCTGGCGCGACATGTGGTTCGATCGCATGGAGAACAGCGGGCTGTGGCTTGAGCAGTGGGTCGAGAACCAGCGACGTAACGCCTACTGGTCGACCAGTTCGGTTTGTGAGTACTACTCGGCCATTGAGTGCCCGGTGTATGCCATCGGCGGCTGGGCCGATGGCTTCACCAATACCGTGCTGCGATTGATGCAGCATCTCGAGGTGCCGCGCAAGGGGCTGATCGGCCCTTGGGGGCACAAGTATCCCCACCAGGGGCTTCCCGGGCCGGCCATCGGTTTCCTGCAGGAAACCCTGCGCTGGTGGGACTACTGGCTCAAGGGCAAGGACAACGGCATCATGGATGAACCCATGCTGCGTGCCTGGGAGCAAGACAGCATCCCACCCGATACTTCCTATTCCGAACGCCCTGGACGCTGGATCGGGGAGTCGGGCTGGCCGTCCGATAACATAAGCCTGAGACGCTACGGACTGGGCCCTTATACCATTGCCATGGGGGAAGGGCATGGCGGTCCGCACCAGCGCGACGAGCACGAAAGTTCGCTGGCGCTGCAGTCGCCGCTGAGCGTCGGACTGTTCGCCGGTAAATGGTGCTCCTATGCCGCCACGCCCGATCTGCCCGGGGATCAGCGCGAAGAGGATGGCGGTTCGTTGATTTTCAGTAGCCGACAGCTGGCGGAACCGCTCGATATCTTCGGCATGCCCGTGGTTGAGCTCGAGCTCTCGAGCGACAAGCCACAGGCCATGCTGGCCGTGCGTCTCTCCGATGTGGCGCCGGACGGCAAGTCGACTCGGGTTACCTATGGCCTGCTCAACCTGTCGCATCGCGACAGCGACGCCAACCCCGAGCCGCTGGTGCCGCACCGGCGCTACCGGGTTCGCATCCCGATGAACGGTATCGCTCAGCGTTTCCCTGCAGGTCACCAGTTGCGCCTGTCCGTGTCGACCTCCTACTGGCCACTGGCCTGGTTACCGCCGGAGCCGGCCCAGGTCGAGATCTACCCGAGCAGCTGTGCCCTGGTGCTACCGGAGCGAAAGCCGGGCGAGGAGGACGCACGACTGCCGGCGTTCGATGAGCCCGAGGAAGCGCCGCCGCTTGAGACCCACACCTTCGAAGCCAGTGAACACAACTGGCTACTGCACCGCGACCTGGCGACCAAGGAGTCGACTCTCGAGGTGGTCAACGATCAGGGTCACTTCCGCATCGAGGACATAGGCACCGAGATCCGTCGCAGCACGAGGGAGTGGTACACCACTCTCAATGACGATTTCACCTCGGCGCGAGGTGAAACCTATACCGAGCGTTCCTTCAAGCGCGACGACTGGAACGTGGAAATCTATACGCGCAGCATTCTGAGCTGTGATGAAAGCAATTTCTTCATTCACGCCCAGCTCGATGCCTACGAGGACGACTACCGGGTTTTCTCCAAGAACTGGGAAAAGGTGGTTCCGCGCGATCATATGTGAGAGTAGCCGGCTGTGCCTGGTCTTGGCCGCACCTTGGCGGGTGCGGCTTTTTCGGGCAAGCGCAGGGCAGAGCAAAGGGCGAAACGCACCTGTGGCACTCGCGACCTTGGAAAATCGCTGAAACTGAACAAAAAGACCCCGGCGTTGAAGTGACCTATAGGAAGGTCGTTCAGCCGGGGTAAGGAGGGGACTAAGAAACAGCCTCAGAAAAGTCGGTTGCTTATCATTTCTTGGCGGTGAGCTGGTCATCCTCGGAGCGTTCGAGGAACTGCCGGGTGGTATCGTCGAGATGCTCGGCCAGCCACTGGGCCATGGCTTCCTCTTCGCGAAGAATCTCTTCGCAGATTCGCGCGATTTCCGGCTTTGAAGCTTTCTCCGCCGCCTGAATCAAGGCCTTATAGCTGGCAATCTCGAAGTGCTCGAAGGCGTAGCTGGCCAGGCCACCCTTGACCACTTCATCGCTTGCCATCATGCCGCCCATGCCTTGGCCGAATGCGGCCAGCTTGCCGCCGATATCTTTTACTGCTGACAGATCGGTACCGAGCAGCGAAATGCACTGTTCGATCTTCTCCGCCTGGCCACGGGTTTCGGTCAGGTGCTGTTCGATGCGGGTCTTCAGCTGCGGATAATGTTCGATCCGGCTGGCCTGGGCCTCCAGCATCTTCTCCGCCTGTTTTTCCATGGCGTGGGCGTCACGTAGCCAGTCTTCAAGATGTTTGGGTGTCTGCGGTTGGGTACCCATTTGATGTCTCCTTACGGTTGCGATCGATGATGGTTCCGCTCACTTAGGCGGATTGATCTGCTCTTCCTGAGCGCCAGGGTGAGGTTTGGCAGAGCCCCGCTAGTAGTAGGGCCTGTCACGCTTGACCGTCATGTGTGAGGAAGCTGCCGGAGAGAGAACTCTCCGGCAGCTTGGGCCGATCGGCTAGAGATCGTCGGAAAACGACATTCAGCTGTTCTTGCCGCCTTTGCGACCGGCTTCGGAGGCCTTCTGACGGTCGTTGGCAAAGTTGCCACCGCTATGCTGCCCGCCTTTCTGGCCGGCCTGAGAGGCCTTCTGCGGGTCGTTGGCGAAGTTGCCACTGCTGCGCTGCCCGCCTTTTTGGCCGGCCTGAGAGGCCTTCTCCGGGTCGTTGGCGAAATTGCCGCTGCTGCGCTGTCCGCCTTTCTGACCAGCCTGTGAGGCTTTCTGCGGGTCGTTGGCGAAGTTGCCAGGGTTCTGGTTACGCTGTGCCATGATAAAACTCCTTGAATCCTTTCCGCATGGATATTCCAACCATGTACTTCCATTTACCGGGAATCCGGCACTGCTGGCGTCTGCCATCGTCTTTGAAGATAGAAGCCGCTTTTCAGAATCATCAAGAGAGTTGCTGTTTCCAAGTGAAAAGAAAGTTGTCCAGGCTTCCCCTCGAAGCGAGCCAGTTCGAAAAGTATTGTCGACAACTCGTTTCCCGCGCTTGGGAAGCGCCCTGGCATGGGGTAACATGCGGTGAACAATCGAAGAGCCCAAAGTGGCGGCCCCAGGCCCCGAGCCCGAGGAACCGGAGGAGAATCCATGGCTTTTGCCCAGAAATTCATCGTTGCCGATGACCATCCGCTGTTCCGTGCAGCGCTGACGCAGGCGCTGCGCCAGCTGGCGCCACAGGCCGAGATCGTCGAGGCCGATACCATGGAGGCGACTTGCGAGGTCGTTATTCGCCACCCAGATGCTGATCTGATCCTGCTCGACCTGCACATGCCGGGCGCCCATGGCTTTTCCGGTCTGATCCAACTGCGGGGGCAGACACCGGACATTCCGGTGGCGGTGGTTTCCGGCAGCGACGAGCCCCATGTGGTGCGTCGCGCGATCGACTACGGGGCTTCAGGCTTCATTCCCAAGTCGTCATCGCTGCAGTTGATCGCCGAAGCGGTCGGCGAGATCCTCGACGGCGAGGTATGGTTGCCCCAGGAACTGGCCGACTCGCTGGGCGATGCCAACGAGGAAGAGACCCGTTTCGCCGAGGCTATCGCCTCCTTGACGCCGCAGCAATTCCGGGTGCTCAACATGCTCACCGAGGGCCTGCTCAACAAGCAGATCGCCTATGAGCTGAACGTCTCCGAGGCCACCATCAAGGCCCACGTCACCGCCATCCTGCGCAAGCTGGGCGTACATTCACGCACCCAGGCGGTCATCGCGGCCCAGAAGCTTGAGGTTGAGCCGCCCAAGGTGGAATCCTAGCTTTGCGCTGTTAGCTTTGCGCTGTTAGCTTTGCGCTGTTAGCTTTGCGCTGTTAGCTTTGCGCTGTTAGCTCTGAGCTGTTAGCGAGGGGCCTACGACAATGTCGTAGGCCCCTCGTGTTTTGCATGATGCCGGTTGCTCGTTGCGTTAGGCGCTAGGCGCTCGACTGGCCTGCAGAGTGCGGGTCAGCAGGGCACGCAGGGCGGCGGGGCGAACCGGCTTCTGCAGCAGGTGGTAGCCGCTGCGGCGGATCTCCTCGGCCACTTCCTCGGTTCGGTCGGCGGTGATCACGATGCCAGGCACTGCGCCCTGCAACCGTTCGATCAGCGCTTCCAGTGCCATCAGGCCGGTCACTTCGTTGTCGAGGTGATAATCGGCCAGTATCGCATCCGGTTCGCCATCCAGATTGCGCAGAATCGACTTGGCACCGCCGATAGTCGTCGCGGTGAAGACCTCACAGCCCCAGCCCGAGAGCATCGCCTTCATACCCTCGAGAATGAGTGTCTCGTTGTCGATGCACAGGATCCGTGTACCGACCAGCTTGTTGCCCACGCGCCGCGGCGAGGCCGCTTCTTCGGCGCGCTCGGCCTCGCTGCGTGCGGCCACCACGGGTACGCTGACCGAGAACATGGTACCGATGCCCTCGCGGGAGAAAACCTTGATCGGGTGATCGAGCACACGGCTCATGCGGTCGGCGATCGACAGCCCCAGCCCCAGTCCCTTCTCGCTCTCCTTATGCCGTGAAGCCTGATCCAGGCGACGAAATTCCTGGAAGATTTCCGCCTGCTTGGACTCGGGGATACCCGGGCCTGAATCCCATACCTCGATGGTCAGGCGCGCACCGCGACGTCGGCAGCCCAGCAGTACCCGGCCCTCCTGGGTGTAGCGCAGTGCGTTCGACAGGAAGTTCTGCACGATCCGCCGCAACATCTGAGGATCGCTGTCGACCCAGGAGCGGGTCGGCACCACGACCAGATCGAGGCCGCGCTCCTCGGCCATGACTTCGAATTCGGCGCGCAGCGGACGGAAGATGTCGGACAGCGCGAAGTGGTTGCGCCGCGGGGTGAGGGCACCGGCGTCGAGCTTGGAGATGTCGAGCAAGGTGCCGAGAAGCTCTTCTGCAGCCTGCAACGAGTTGTCGATATGGCCGATGGTGCGCTTCATGTCCTCGGTCTCCATCTCCTGGGACAGCGCCGAGGTGAACAGGCGCGCCGCATTCAGCGGCTGCAGCAGGTCGTGGCTGGCGGCGGCGAGAAAGCGGGTCTTGGAGGCATTGGCATCCTCCGCCACCTGCTTGGCCTGGCGCAGGGCCTGTTCGGCCTCGGCCCGTACCCGGTTTTCCTGGCGCAGTGCGGTATTGGCTTCCGACAGTGCCTGGGTACGTTCGCGCACCCGTTCTTCCAGGGTCTCGTTGGTCTCCTTCAGGGCGATTTCGGCCAGGCGCCGCTCGGTGATGTCCTGATAGAGGGCAAAGAAACCAAGGATGGTACCGCTGTCGCCGAAGTGCGGGGTATAGGTCACCAGCATGTAGCGCAGGTCGTCGCCTAGGCGCAGCGACACTTCGAAATTGACTCGTTCGCCGGCCAGCGCCCGTTGGATCCAAGGCTCGCGCTCGAGCGCCATCCGGTCGTTGATGACACTATTGACGTGCTTGCCGATGACCTCGTTGCGGTCGATGCCGAAAGCCTGCTCGTAGGCGCGATTGGTGAAGAGGTAGCGGCACTCCTTGTCGAAGTAGGCGATCAGCGCAGGCACGTTGTCGGTATAGATGCGGATGTTGTTCTCGGAACGTATCAGCGCTTCCTCGATGCGCTTCTGCTGGGTGATGTCCTGGTAGGTATAGACGAAGCCGCCGCCCGGCATGGGGTTGCCCTGTACCTCGAGCACGCTGCCATCCTGACGGTAGCGCACGTAGCGATGGGGTTGGCCGTCACGAATGTTGTCGATCAGCAGCTGCACGTGTTCTTCCGGGTCGCCGGGCCCGTATTCGCCGTTATGCGCGTTGTAGCGGAATATCTTGTCCATTGGCGCACCGACCCGGATCAGGTGATCGGGGAAACGGAACAGTTCCAGATAGCGCTGGTTCCACACCACCAGGCGCATGTTCTGGTCGACTACGCTGATGCCTTGGTTGATGTTTTCGATGGTTGCCTGCAGCAGGGCGCGGTTGAACTCCAGCACCTGGGAGGCTTCGTCGACGATGGAGATCACGTCGGAGATGCCGATGCCGCGTCCCTGCAGTGCCGAGTTGACCACGATGCGCGCCGAGGAGGCTCCCAGCACCGAAGCCAGGAAGCGTTCGGTGAACTGGATGACGTCGATGGAGGCGCGGTTGCCGTCCTCCAGCGGTTTGCCGGCACGCCGGGCGTAGTCGTCGAAGGCGCGAGCCACCTGGCCGGCACCGAGGAAGCGCTCGCACAAGACCTTGAGGTCGCCGACGGTGGTGGCGCCGGTCCAGGGGCGGTTGACTGAGGTCTGGCGGGTTTCGACGCTGTCGACGAACAGCGAGGCCTGGATGCGTTCGACCACTCGCTGCGAGGTGACCTGGGAAACGAAGATGTAGCAGAACAGATTGACCCCGAGCGAGAGCATCACGCCATGGGTGAAGGAGTCGCCGAAGTTGAGTCCGAACAGTGCCGTGGGGGTCAGCCAGGGGTGGCCGAAAGGGCCGCCGGTTAGCCAGTCGGCCGGCAGCACACCAGCCTGGATCATCCCCGGCATGAGCAGGCTGTAGGTCCAGATGGCGAAACCGGCATTCATGCCCACCACCACGCCGAGCCGATTGCCACGCTTCCAGTAGAGCCCACCGATCAGCGCGGGAGCGAACTGGGCCGCTGCGGCAAAGGAGAGCATGCCGATCGATGCCAGCGAGGTGAACTCGCCGATCAGTTGGTAAAAGCCGTAGGCCAGCGCCAGGATAACGCCGATGGTGATGCGCCGAGCCTGGAGCACCAGGCGTCCATAGTCGCGTGGGCGGGCATCCAGCCAGCGCAGGCGGAACAGCAGCGGAATCACGATCTCGTTGGAAATCATGATCGACACGGCGACCGTGGCCACGATGACCATGCCGGTCGCCGCGGAGAAACCGCCGATATAGGTGAGCAGGGTCAGCCACTGCTGGCCGGCAGCCATCGGGAGCGCCAGCACGAAAGTGTCGGGCTCCACCGAGCCGTCGGGGAACAGGGCCAGGCCCGCAGCAGCAATGGGCAAAATGAAAAAGGCGAAGGCCACCAGGTAGAGCGGAAACAACCAGCGTGCCTTGGAGGCATCGTTGGGGTGGGTGTTCTCTACCACGGCGACGTGGAACTGGCGCGGCAGGCAGAAAATTGCCAGCATCGCCAGCAGCGTCTGAGCCCAGAAGCCGCGACCGAAGTCCTGGTCGGCTAGCTGGCGCTGAAGCTCCATCTGCGTATCGGCCAGCGCCATGAGCTCACCGAGCCCATCGAACATGCCCCAGGTGACGTAGGCGCCGAGCAGCAGGAAAGCCAGCAGCTTGACCATCGACTCGAAAGCGACGGCGTGGATCAACCCCTCGTGATGTTCGGTGGCATCGGTATGGCGAGTGCCGAACAGAATGGCGAACGCGGCCATCACGATGGCAACGAAGAAGGCCGTATCGGCAAAGAGCGGGGTGTGTGTGATGTCGGCGGCATCGGTCAGCACGGCGAACGAGGTCGACACGGCCTTCAACTGCAGGGCAATGTAGGGCAGCGTGCCGATCAGCGCGACCAGGCTGGCGAAGGCCGCCAGAGACTGCGCCTTGCCGTAACGCGAGGCGATGAAGTCGGCAATCGACGTGATGTTCTGCCGTTTGGCCACGCGAATCATCTTGGCCAGAATCGGCCAAAACAACAGGAAGGTCAGTATCGGTCCGACGTAGATGCTGGCAAAGGACCAGCCGGCAGTCGCCGCTTGGCCGACCGCACCGTAGAAACTCCAGGAGGTGCAGTAAATGGCCAATGCCAGAATGTAGATGACAGGCCGCTGGCGACTGGCGCCACGCCGACGAGCGTTACGATCGCCCAGCCAGGCGATGCCGAACAGGATGGCGATGTAGAGCAGTGATACGGCGATCAGCAGCCAACCGGCAAACATGCGCTTCCCCCCAGAAGATTGCCGACCATTCTAAAGGGTATTGCGACGCAAGGGCACGTGCCGGGCCGTTGGAGGCGTTACCCGTTGACGCAGACCGCCTCGTAAAGCCGTGAGGAAGAGTCCACTTCGCGTAGAGCCTGCAAGTTCGGGCTGGGCTCTTCGCCAACCAGTGGCACCATTTCCTGGGTCTTGCAGTTCATTAAATAGAGCTGATGATCCAGACGGTCCATGTACTCCTTCTCGAAGCGATAAAGGATGAATTCGACCAGGGGATCCCCCTCGGCTTCCATCTGCCTCATGCTGCTCCGATCGACCACGCTGAAGCCGACTGTCAGGGGGACGGCATAGGTCCAGGGGCGCCAGAACATGCGCTCTTCCTCGGTGTCGACCACCTGCGCCGTCGCCGGCAACTGGCTGCGCTTGTGCTCGAACCAGCTGTACTCGTGATTAATCTGGTAGCCGAGGATGCCCAGGCCAGCGAAGACAGGGACGATCCAGCGGGGCAGCCGCTTGCCGCTCAGGGTTCGGAGCAGCAGTCCGACGCCCGCAGCGCCCAGTCCGGCGAAGACCGCCGCAATCAAGTGCCAAATCATGTTGGTAACTTCCTGACAGCCATCGGGCTTCCCGAAGGAAGCCCGATGTGAGATGGGTTTCGGCACCGGGACGGCGCCGGGGTGGGATTATGACTCAGTGGTCGACCGCCATGCCAGCTCCCTTCGGATAGCGCACGCTTTCCACCAGATCCTGGATCTCCTGGGGCGGTGCCTGGGTCGCCTTGGAAGCGGCGAAGGCCACGGCGAAGTTGATGATGGCACCGATCGCGCCGATGGACAGCGGCGAAATGCCCAGCACCCAGTTGTCCGGGGTATCCGGCAGGTTATTTGTGCCCGGGATGAAGAACCAGCCCTTGTAGACGAAGATGTACGCCAGGGTGAAGACCAGGCCGGACAGCATGCCGGCGACGGCGCCAACGTTGTTCACCCGCTTGGAGAAGATCCCCATCATCAGTGCCGGGAACAGCGAGGCGGCGGCGATACCGAAGGCCAGCGCCACCACCTGAGCGGCGAACCCTGGCGGGTTGGCCCCCAGGTAGGTGGCCACGACGATGGCCACGGACATCGAGATCCGCGCCGCCATCAGCTCGCCCTTCTCGGAGATGTTGGGGTTGATCGAGCCCTTGATCAGATCGTGACTGATCGCCGAGGAGATGGCCAGCAGCAGGCCCGCAGCAGTCGACAGGGCCGCCGCAAGACCGCCCGCGGCGATCAAGCCGATGACCCAGCCGGGCAGATTGGCGATCTCCGGGTTGGCCAGTACCAGAATATCGTTGTTGACGGTCAGCTCGTTGCCTTCCCAGCCGCGATCGGTGAAGTCGGCGCTGCCGTTGTAGAACTGGATGCGGCCGTCGTCGTTCCTGTCCTCGAAGGCGATCAGGCCGGTTTCCTCCCAGGTGCGGATCCACTCGGGACGATCCTCGTAGAGGATGGGATTGGTGGCGGCGTCTTCCATGTTCTCGACCTGGCCCGCCATGTCCGGATAGATGGTGGTCATCAGGTTCAGGCGTGCCATGGAGGCCACGGCCGGTGCGGTCAGGTAGAGCAGGCCGATGAAGACCAGGGCCCAACCGGCGGACCAACGCGCGTCGGCCACCTTCGGCACGGTGAAGAAGCGGATGATGACGTGGGGCAGGCCGGCGGTGCCGATCATCAGCGTCAGGGTGAACAGCACCATGTTGAGCTTGTTGTCCACCATCGCCGTGTATTCATTGAAACCCAGTGCGGTGACCACCTCGTTGAGCTTGGCCAGCAGCGGCACGCCGGATTCGGCATGATCGGAGAACAGACCCAGAGGCGGAAGCGGGTTGCCGGTCAGTTCCAGTGAGATGAACACGGCAGGAATGGTATAGGCGATGATGAGTACGATGTACTGAGCCACCTGGGTATAGGTGATGCCCTTCATGCCGCCCAGCACTGAATAGAAGAATACTACCACGGCAGCAATGATCAGGCCGGTAGTCGAATCGACCTCCAGGAAACGGGAGAAGGCTACGCCCGCGCCCGCCATCTGACCGATGACGTAGGTCACCGAGGCCACGATCAAGCAGATCACCGCCACCAGTCGGGCCTGCTTGCTGTAGAAGCGGTCACCGATGAATTCGGGCACGGTGAACTTGCCGAATTTGCGCAGGTAGGGGGCCAACAGCATGGCCAGCAGTACGTACCCACCGGTCCAGCCCATGAGGAAGGTTGAGTTGGCATAGCCGCCGGCGGCGATGAGGCCCGCCATTGAGATGAACGATGCTGCCGACATCCAGTCGGCGCCGATCGCCATGCCGTTGGTGATCGGGTGAACCCCGCCGCCGGCGACATAGAAATCCTTCGTCGAGCCTGCCTTGGCCCAAATGGCGATGCCAATATAGATGGCAAAGGACGCGCCAACGAATAGCAGGTTGATGGCAAATTGACTCATGCTGGATTACTCCCCGAGGCCGAACTGCTGGTCGAGCCGATTCATCTTCCAGGCGTAGAAGAAGATCAGCACGATGAAGGTCAGGATGGAGCCCTGTTGGGCAAACCAGAACCCGAGATCAGTACCGCCGACAGGAATTCCTGAAAGCAGGGGGCGGAACAGGATGGCACAGCCGTAAGAGACGAATGCCCAGACGATCATGCAGCCGGTTATGAGGCGTAGGTTCGCCTTCCAGTATGCAGTGGCGTTGGATTTGTCATCAGCCATAGTGTTGCTCTCCACTTGTTTTTAAGGTTGGGAAGTCGTCAAGAGAGTTGCATGCTTCATCAGGGACGCACTAAGCGAGTCGAGTGGTAAGGACGATGACGCTGGCCAGCGCCTGATGTTCCCATTCTCCCTGCGGACGAGCCGCACTTCCCACCACGTCTGGTTACCGATAGTCGAACCGCTTTATCAATGTGCGATTGCCCTGAATGACACAGTGTCAATAGTGGTCAATAAATGTGGAAATTAAAATCCCAGACTTTGGTATCATGAGCAAACTATAATGATCTTATTGATTATTTTTCCCTTTTAAAACAGTAAGTTAATTTTCATTCTCTCAGGGGTAGAGGCGGTTGCTTCTGATCCGATAGGACGATTGTCTAGCGTTGGACTTTTGTCTATATCCTTCATTGTAAGACCATTGTCTAGTCTTAGGTGCGACACAGGAAGTCTCCTCCCTTTGACGTTGGTCTAGGTTATGTCCTGAAAGTAGGGGCTGTTATTCTGCCTCAAGAAGTCCGGTTCGATACCAGTGGCATCGAAATAGAGTGGAATTGTTTTCCTATTGTTTCAGGCGACAGGGATGTGCATGGCATGGGCTTGGGTTTCCCCTTGGTACTGTGACCTGCTCGCCAGGCCTCCTTTCAGACTCGTTCGGGTGCTGACGGCGATGGCGGCCGCACAACGAGGGCTCCAACATGATCGATGTCGATCTTTCCCAACCCCCGTTCTCTTTTCTGAGTGAAGAGGGGCGTGATCGCGTCCGCAATGGCATCGACCTGGCCTACTTCGACCGCGACGAGATCATTCTCGAAACCGGTCAGCCTGGTGAGTACGTCTTTCTCATCCACAAGGGAGAGGTGGCTGAATTGGACACCACCCTGCCGGGAGCCCGTGAACGAATCGGGCACTACACGGCAGGCGACCTGTTCGGTGCCATCAGCATTCTCAACGGAAAGAGCCGCTACCGCTTTCGTGCCGAGCAGGAGTGTCTCTGCTATCTGATGCCGAAGGCGTTGTTCCTGCAGTTGTGCGACGACTATCCCGCCTTTGCCGAGTTCTTCCGCCAGACCCTGGCGCACAAGGCACGTCTGCTGACCGAGCAGCGCGCCGAGGGTGGCGTGACCATGGCCGGCTTCATGCTGGCCAAGGTCAGCGAGTGCATGCGGCCGCCGCTGTGCATGGGGGCGGAGACGACCATCGCCGAGGCGGTGGCGAGGCTGCACGAGAGTCATGCCGACAGCCTGCTGGTGGAGGGCGACAGCGGAGCGGGAATGGTCACCAAGACCGACCTGCTCGAAGCGCTGGTGCTCCAGGAACGTGACAAGGAGAGTTCGCTTCAGCAGATCGCGCATTTCGAGTTGGTCACGGTACGCCCCGATCAGTACCTGTTCGAAGTACTCGTCATGATGACTCGCTTCAAGGTGGAGCGGGTCGTGGTAATGGAACGGGGGGAAGAACAAGCCCCGCCGATCGGTGTGGTGGAACTCACCGACGTACTCAGCTATTTCTCCAGCCGCAGCTATGTCGTCAGCCTGCAGGTCGAGCAGGCGGACAGCCTCGAGGCCCTGTTCCGCGCAAGCCGGCGTACGCCGGAACTGGTCAAGGCGCTCATGGCCCAAGGCGTCAAGCTGCGTTTTGCCATGGGTCTGCTGGCGGCGCTCAATGGGCGCATCATGTCCAAGGCCTGGGGCTTTCTCATCGACGAGCGCTACCACCAGCAAAGCTGCCTGATGGTGATGGGCAGTGAGGGGCGCGGCGAGCAGATTCTCAAGACCGACCAGGACAACGGCCTGATACTCGCCGATGGGCTCGAGTGGCCGGGTGTCGAAGCACAGATGCAGCGCCTCACCGACACGTTGATCGAACTGGGTTACCCGCCCTGTCCGGGCAATATCATGGTATCCAATCCCGAATGGGTCGGGAGCGTGTCGCAGTGGCGCGAGCGTATCGCCCGCTGGGCCGCGAAGCGTGACGGCGATAGCCTGATGAAGCTTGCCATCATGCTCGATTCCCACGCCGTGGCCGGCAACCCGGCTCTACTCGACCGTGTGCGCCAGTCCCTCTTCGAGCAATGCTCGCGTGACGAGCTACTGCTTTCCTATTTCGCTCGCACGGCGCTGCGCTTTTCAACACCGCTGACCCTGTTCGGCTCGCTGAAGAAGCCGCAGCACGGCATCGATATCAAGAAGGGCGGCATCTTTCCCATCGTGCATGGGGTGCGCACCATGGCGTTGGAGCGGGGCATCAAGCCCACTTCGACATTGGAGCGGCTCGAGGCCTTGGCTGCGGATGGAAGGCTGGAGGAGCGAGTCGCGGAGAATCTGGCCGAGGCGCTGTCGCTGTTCACCGAGCTGCGCCTGAAGCAGCAACTGGAACGGCTGGACGAGGATGTCGCCAGCAAAAGCCCGGATCGTGTCGTAGTGCAGCAGCTGTCGTCGCTGGAGCGCGACTTGCTGCGTGAGGCACTGCATATCGTCAAGGACTTCAAACAGAGCCTGTCGCAGCGCTATCACCTCGAATACTCCTGAGGCCGGCAGGCGCGAGAGACAGGCAGGAACGAACCAAGGAGGAACGGCATGTTTCGAGTTCTGCGCCGGGCCAATGATCGCCGTCGACATGCGGGCGGCGAGTATGGCTGGCTATTCCGTCCCTATACCGGGGATGAGCTGGTGGCCATCGATTGTGAAACCACCGGTGTCGATACGCGTATTGCAGAGCCCGTGTCCATCGGTGCCGTCAAGGTGCGTGGCGACAGGGTGCTGACCAGCGAGTCGCTTGATTTGCGCCTGAAGCGCCCCGCCACACTGACCGGCGACTCCATCCGCGTGCACGGTCTGCGCGGCATTGACCTGGATGACGGCGTCAACCTGGACGAGGCATTGGTAACGCTGCTCGACTTCATCGGCAACCGCCCGCTACTGGGCTGGCGGCTCGACTTCGACCTGGCCATCCTCAATCGCCAGATTCGTCCACGCTTCGGCTTCGACCTGCCCAACAGTGGTATCGATGTGGCGCAGCTGTACCACCGACAGCAGCGTCGTAGCGTGATGGAACCCGAGCTGCGATCGCAGCGCTTCGAGGCGGTAGCGGAAACTCTCGGCGTACCTGTCATGGGGCGCAATACCGCACTCGGCGACGCCGTAACCACGGCGCTGATGTACCTGCGTCTGGAGCGGGCCGTGCTGCAGGACCGCTGCGAGGCATGAGGTGCTGAATCGTTGCCATGGCGTCGCCTCCGGGCAACGGCAGTGGTAGGATGGCCCCGTCATTCACTACGCTCTGGCTACCCGTGACCATGCAAGATGCCGCGATTTTCGATCCCCTTGTTGCCGACAGCCCCGACGCTCACCAGGCGCAGGGAGAGGAGTTCGGGAAGAGCTCGCCGCTGGATGAACTCGACGCCAAGGCTCGTCGGGGATTCAACAAGCTGCAGAAGCGCCTGCGCCGCCAAGTGGGCAACGCCATCATCGACTACGGCATGATCCACGAGGGGGATCGGGTCATGGTCTGCCTGTCGGGTGGCAAGGACAGCTACACCATGCTCGAGATCCTGCGTAACCTGCAGCGCAATGCGCCGGTGAATTTCTCGCTGGTAGCGGTCAATCTCGACCAGAAGCAGCCGGGGTTCCCCGAGCACGTCCTGCCCGGGTATCTGGAGTCCACCGGCGTCGAGTACTACATCCTCGAGCGTGATACCTATTCGGTGGTCAAGGAGAAGACGCCGGAGGGCAAGACCACCTGTGCGCTCTGTTCACGGCTGCGTCGTGGTTCGCTATACGGTTTCGCCGAGGAGATCGGCGCGACCAAGGTAGCGCTGGGCCACCATCGAGAGGACATTCTCGAAACGCTGTTCCTCAACATGTTCTATGGCGGTAGCCTTAAGGCCATGCCGCCCAAGCTGCTCTCCGACGACGGCAAGAACATCGTCATCCGCCCCTTGGCTTACTGCCGCGAGGCGGACATCGCCGAGTTCGCTCGGCTGATGGACTTTCCCATCATTCCCTGCAACCTGTGCGGTTCTCAGCCCAACATGCAGCGCCAAGTGGTCAAGGAGATGTTGGCCGAATGGGAGCGCAAGCATCCCGGGCGCATCGAGACCATGTTCAAGGCGGTGACCAACGTGGCGCCCTCGCAGTTGGCCGACCGCGAGCTGTTCGACTTCGAGGGGCTCGAAGCCAAGCAGGCCCGTTTGCACGAGCGCCGGATCGATGCGTTGAATCTGTCGCCTGGCGGCTGAGTCCGAAACAGCCGATCCAAAGCGCAAAGCAAGAGACCCGCCCGGCCAATGCCGGGCGGGTCTCTCTTATTTCAACCGGTCGTCATATGGCTCAGTGCTCGTCCTGCGCCTGGGCTACCAGTGCCTCGAGATTGAGAATGTTCACTTCGCGGCCCGAGACCTCGACCAGTGCCTGCTGCTGGAAGCGACCCAGAATTCGGCTGACCGTTTCAACCGCCAAACCCAGGTAATTGCCGATATCGGCCCGCGACATGGAGAGGCGGAAGCTGTAGGGCGAGTAGCCGCGGCGACGGAAGCGGTCCGACAGGCTGGAAAAGAAGCTGGCCAGGCGCTGATCGGCGGTCTTGCGCGACAGCAGGCGCATCATCTTGCGGTCGTCGCGCAGCTCCTTGCTCATGCTGCGGTAGAGTTGGCCACGCAGTTCGGGCAACTGCTCGGAGAGCGAGTCGAGCCGGTCGAAGGGGATCTCGCACACGGTGGTGGTTTCGAGCGCGATCACGCTGCCGGGGTAGGTCTGCTCGTCGATGCCGTCGAGGCCGACCAGCTCACTGGGCAGATAGAAATTGGTGACCTGATCCTCGCCGGAGCCCTCGGTGGTGATCTGCTTGAGGCTGCCCGAGCGTACGGCAAAGACGCTGCTGAAGGCACTGCCTTGGCGGAACAATGACTCGCCCTTCTTCAATGGAGAGCGGCGTTTGATGATCGCATCGAACTGCTCCATGTCCTCGAGTTCCAGAGCGAGAGGCAGGCACAGCGAACTCAAGCTGCAGTTCTGACAGCGGGTTTCATGCAGTAATGAACGCCGACTGCCGAGCGCATTGGCCGCGTTGACCGGCATGCTTCACCTCCTTGATCATCGTCATGGAGGCATTATGGAACATTAATGAAGCAGGTGAAATGCCCCTTGCGCCCTTTGGGCGCAATAAGATTAGGCCTGACCGGCCAACTCCCCTGCCTCTAGGCGATGCGAGAGTAGTGCCCGCCGGGCTGTGGCGGCAACCGAGCGTCGAAGGCCATGGCGATGTGTCGGATCAGCAGCCGACCGATCGGCTTGGCGACCACCCGATTGCTCTCGATGGACACCAGCCCGTCGCGCTGGAGACTCTCCAAGCGTGCCAGGGAGTCTGCCAGATAGCGGGGCGCATCGATGCCGAAGGTCTCGCTCAACGCATCCAGGTCGAGCGCCATGTCGCACACCAAACGCTCGATGGCATGCCGCCTGACCCGATCATCGAAGGTCAGGCGGATGCCGCGTGCCGTGGGAAGGCAGCTGTTGTCGAGGGCGGCCTCGTAGTCAGCGAGGCGGGTATGGTTCTGGGCATAGACGTCGTCGATGCATGAGATGGCCGAGACGCCAAGCCCCACCTGGTCGCATCGGGCATGGCTCGAATAGCCTTGCAAGTTGTACTGCAGGGTACCCTCGCGCTGGGCGATCACCAGGCTGTCGCTGGCTCGGGCGAAATGTTCCATGCCGATATGCACGTAGCCTGCCTCGGTCAACATGGCAAGAGTGGCGCGCAGTATCGCCAGCTTCTCCTCTTGGCTGGGAAGGTCTTCGGCGCGAATGCGGTGCTGGGCCGCGAAGCGCTCGGGCATGTGGACATAGTTGAAGATCGAGAGTCGTGCCGGTGCCATGGCGATCACCTGTTCCAGGGTGGCAGCGAAGCTGTCACGGGTCTGGAGGGGCAGGCCATAGATCAGGTCGATATTGAGCGAACGAAAACCGAGGCGATCGGCCTCATCGAGCAGCACTTCGGTGAGGATGCGCGGTTGGACCCGGTTCACGGCGCGCTGCACCCTGGGGTCGAGATCCTGAACGCCGAGGCTCAGGCGATTGAAGCCCAGGGCCTGCAGGTGACGCAGGGTGAAGACATCGGCCTCGCGCGGGTCGATCTCGATGGCATAGTCACGTTCGCGGGCGCTGGAAAGCCCGAAGCGAGCATCGAGACGATCGAACAGATCGCTCATCTGGTCGAGACCGAGAAAGGTCGGCGTGCCGCCGCCCCAGTGCAGTTGGGCCACTTCTCGCCGCGTGTCCAGGTGGGGCTTGATCAGTACCATCTCTCGGTCCAGGCGCGAAAGATAGGGCTCCACTACTCGGGTGGACTTGGTCGAGACCTTGTGACAGGCGCAGTAATGGCACCCCTTGCGACAGAAGGGGAGGTGTACGTAGAGCGACAAGGGCCTGCCGTTGGCGTTACTGCGGGCAAGGGTATCCTGATAGGCCAGCGTGCCGAAGTCGTCACTGAAGGAAGCAGCGGTGGGGTACGAGGTATAGCGTGGGCCAAGAGTGTCGTAGCGGTGCAGCAAGGACTCGTCCCAGGCGAAAGGATCGGCCATCGCTCGATGCAAGGACATCGCGGGAACGGACATGATGGCACTCCGAAAGGCTAACATGGACACAATGTAGCGGTACGCAGACCAAGGTGGGTTGAGCTGCGTCAAACGAAGTGAAGGTCGTGTACGAGTCGGCCGCTCAATGGCCAGATGCACCATGCGGCAACAGGATGATTAACTGCCACAAGGCAAAGGCGATTATGGCGAGGGCAGCCAGGGTGCGGGTCGCCGGGTGACGGATCAGGGTGCCCAGCTGGCGCGCAGCGAAGCCGGTGACCAGCAGCGAGGGTAGGGTGCCGAGGCCGAAGGCCCCCATCAGCGCCGCGCCGCGCAGCGGATCCGCCGTAGCCAGGCTCCAGGCCAGCATCGAATAGACCAGCCCGCAGGGCAGCCAGCCCCATACCGCGCCGAGGCCGATGGCCTGGGGTATCTTCACTACCGGCATCAGCCGCTTGCCGATGGGCTCCAGAAAGCGCCAGAGGTGCCTGCCGAGGGCTTCTACCCGCAACAGGCCCTTCCACCAGTTGGCGATATAGAGTGCCATCAGGATCAGCATGACGGCGGCGAACAACTGCAGCCCCGTGCGGGCGGCCGGCGTCAAAGCCACTATGGTGCCGAGCGAGGCGACCAGCGTGCCGGCAGCCATGTAGCTCAGGATGCGGCCAAGGTTGTAGCCGAGAAGCAGCCCGGTGAGCCGGGCGGGGCTGCGCATGCTGGGAGGAACGGCGAAGGTCAGAGCGCTCATGATGCCGCCGCACATGCCGATACAGTGCGCGCCACCGAGCAGGCCGAAGACGAAGGCCGCCAGCAGCGGTGGCAGACCGAGTCCGGTGGGATCCATCAGCGCTCCGCCGGACCGTCGTCCCCTTCGGACGGCTTGCGCTGGGTGGCCTGGCGCCGTCTCTCGCGCTCCGCCGGGGTCAGGTCGTTCTCGTCTTCATCGAACAGGATACGATGGGCCGGCCCCTCGAGGTCCTCGAACTGATCGTTCTTGACTGCCCAGAAGAAGGCCCATACGGCCAGGCCGAGCAGAATCAGCGAGAGCGGAATGAGCAGGTAAAGAATCGTCATGCATTCACCAGTCGCGCGTCGGGGCTCGGTGTGGGGCCGGGACGCAGGCGGAAACGGTTGAGGCGCAGCGCGTTGCCCACCACCACCAGCGAACTGCCTGACATGCCCAGCGCCGCGACCCAAGGCGGCACGATACCGATGGCGGCCAGCGGCAGGGCCGAGAAATTGTAGAACACCGACCAGATCATGTTCTGGCGCATGATGCGCCGCGTGGAGCGGGCGATTTCGATCGCCTCGACGATACGCATCAGGCGCGGGCTCAGCAACACCGCGTCGGCGCTGGTGCGGGCCAGGTCGGTGGCGCCGTTCATGGCGATCGAGACGTCGGCGCCGGCCAGAACCGGCACGTCGTTGATGCCGTCGCCGATCATGGCGACTTTCTCGCCGACGGCTTGGCACGCGCGGATTCGCTCGAGCTTGCCTTCCGGGCTGACCCCGGCATGCCAGGTGTCGATGTCCAACTGCTCGGCCAGGCCACTCACGGCACTGGGCGTATCGCCCGAGAGCAGCTCGACCTGCATGCCGCGTGCCTTCAGTGCTGCCACGCTCTCGGCAGCGTCGTCGCGCAGCCTATCGCGCAGGGCGAACCAGGCGCGCGGTTCGCCGGCCTCGCCGAGCAGTAGCCATTGGCCGTCCCCTGGCGCCTCGGGAGCCTGGCCGGGGCAGACGAAGTCTGGACGGCCAAGGCACCAGCGCTTGCCGTCGATCACTCCATCCACGCCTTGGCCGGTGTAGCTTTTCCTGTCACTCGCCTCCAGCGTGGCGTCGCGCCAGGGACGGAAGGCTCGGGCGATGGGATGCTCCGAGCGGGCCTCGAGCGCTGCGCCGATTGCCCTGGCGCGCTGCGCTGTGATTTCCCGGAGCGTGCATGTGTCGACCAACTGCATCTCGCCGCAGGTCAGCGTGCCGGTCTTGTCGAAGATCACCCGATCGACCTGGGACAGCGATTCGATGGCATCGGCGCGCGTGATCAGCACGCCCCTTCGCCGCAGTTGACCGTGGCCGGCGGTGAGCGCGGTGGGTGTGGCAAGCGCCAGGGCGCAGGGGCAGGTCACCACCAGCACCGAGAGCGTCACCCACAGCACCCGCGAGGGATCGATGAACCACCAGGCGATGGCGACCACGGCCGTGACCAGCAGTAACCGCAGCACGAACAGGTGCGACATGCGTGCCGCCATCTGCGCCAGGCGCGGCCGGCTGGCGAAGGCGCGGTCGGTGAGGTCGACGATGCTGGCCACGCGAGCCTCCTTGCCGGCATGCGTGACACGCACTACCAGCGGGCTCTCGATGTTCTGGCTGCCGCCGGTGACGCCGTCACCGACGCGGCGAGTTACCGGCAGGTATTCTCCGGTGAGCATCGATTCGTCGAGACTCGACTCACCCTCTTCGATCACGCCGTCGGCAGGTACGCCGTGGCCGGGCTTGATCACCACGCGGTCTCCGGCGGAGAGTTCGCTGGCGGGCAGGATGCGCTCTTCGCCGTTCTCCTCCAGGCGCACCGCGGAGAGCGGCAGGGCGCCGCTCAAGGCGTTGCCGGTATGGCCGCTGCGGCGCCGCGCACGCGCTTCCACGTAGCGCCCGAAGAGCAGGAAGAAGGTGAACATCGTCACCGAGTCGAAGTAGACCTCGCCGGTGCCCGAGAGTACGGCATAGGCACTGGCGAGATAGGCGCCGCCGACGGCGATGGAGACCGGCACGTCCATGCCCAGCACTCGCGCACGCAGATCGCGCACGGCATTGCGGAAGAACGGCATGGCCGAGAAGAACACCACCGGCGTGGCCAGGGCGAACGAGAGCCAGTGAAAGAGGGCGTAGAAGTCCTCGCTGATTTCGCCGGGGCCGGACACGTAGATGGGGATCGAGAACATCATCACCTGCGCCATGCCTACCGCGGCCACGATCAGGCGGCGGATATTCATGCGCTCTTCGAACTGAAGACGTTGCTGGGCCGCGTCGGGTTCGTAGGGCTGGGCGCTATAGCCGATGGCGGCCATTTCGGCGAGCAGTTGCGACAGCTTCAGCCGGGCCGGATCCCAGGCCACGCGCACGCGATGGTGACTAAGGTTGACGGCGCTGGACGTCACCCCTTCGAGGGCATTGAGACGATGCTCGATGAGCCAGGCACAGGCGGCGCAGGTGATGCCATCCACCGCCAGCGTCGCGTGGACCTGGTCGGTGTCCCCGTCGGCATGGACGAACTGACGCTGCAGGCCCGGGTCGTCGAATACCGCCCAGGTCTCCGCCTTGACCGCCTGCCGCTCGTCGGGGCGCTCCGGTAGCTCGGTACGGAAGCGGTAGTAGCTGGCCAGCCCGCCGTCGACGATGGCATGGGCCACCGCCTCGCAGCCGGGGCAGCAAAGCGGGTGGGACTGGTCGTCCAAGGTGATCGACCAGGGAGCCTGCGCAGGCACCTGGTTGCCGCAGTGGTAGCAGGAAGCCCGTTCGTCCGATTCCGGCGTCGAGGGAGAGATGAGCGTCATTTGTCTCACTAGATACCCGGTGTCAGCGCAACCGCAGCATCATCGGGGAAGCGGGCCTCACCGGTAAGGCGCCATTCAGCAGCGCTGCCCTCGGAGGGTTGCAGTTGCAGATACCAGCGATAGCGAAGCGGTTCGTCTACCATGGCCACGTAGCGTCCTTGTCGTACGTGTCGAAGCGTCAGCTCACGGTCCCGATTGCCGTCGGTGGGAAATATCAGCGCTAGATGAAGCTGCTCAGGACGCTCTTCTCCCTGCAGATCGACGACGACATCCCCGGTGCGAGGATCGGCGCGTAGGGTGGCTGCCAAGCCCAATGACTGGGCGTGTTGCTGCTTGGCTATCTGTTCGTTGATGGCCAGCCCCTCCTTGTAATAATCCCCCTTCACGCTGCCGTCGAAAAACCGGATCGATAAAGTCAGGTAGATGAGACTGAAGGCCACCGACGAAAATAGCAGGCCAATCATGAACCAGGGCCAGAACTGCTTGTACCAAGGAGGGTGAGTGCGCATTTCGGTCATCTCCGGGTATTGCCGATGAAGCGGGTTTCGCGCACGAGCGCGATATTCTCGTCGTTCTGCGACTGCAGCAGCAACTCGATCGGGTGGCTGGGCAATTCCAGTACGGCGGGGTCGGCCGTGACCTGAACGGCGAACAGCCGTGAGGAGCCGGCCGGTACCTGTAGCGTCTCGGTATCGAGTTCGAGGCCGGGCAGGCCGCGGACGTCGAGTCGGTAGCCGTGATCGCGGTCGTCGAGGTTGCGTACCGTCAGGGTATAGACGTTGCTGATACGCCCGTCACGGGTCATTTGATAGAGCTGGCCGCGCTCGCGTTCCACCTCGACATTGAGCGGCATGCGATCGCCCAGCGCCCAGACGAACAGACCAATCATCACCATCAGGGCGGCGAAGTAACCGAGCAGGCGAGGGCGCAGGATATGAGACCGCTTTGCCTCCAGCGCGTTCTCGGTGGTGTAGCGAATCAATCCGCGCGGGTAGTTCATGCGGTCCATCACGCTGTCGCAGGCATCTATACAGGCAGCGCAGGTAATGCATTCGTATTGCAGTCCGTTGCGGATGTCGATGCCGGTGGGGCAGACCTGCACGCACAGATCGCAGTCGATGCAGTCGCCATGGCCGGCCTCACGGGCCTCGGCATGGCTGAGGCTTTTCTTGCGTGAGCCCCTGGGCTCGCCGCGGGTAGCATCGTAGGAGACGATCAGCGTATCGGCGTCGAACATCACTGACTGGAAGCGTGCATAGGGGCACATGTAGATGCACACCTGTTCGCGCAGCCAGCCTGCGTTGAGATAGGTGAAGACGAGAAAGAAGCCGCTCCAGAAATACGACCAGCCATGCGCTTCGAGCGTCGGCAGGTCGACTACCAGTTCGCGAATCGGCGTGAAGTAACCGACGAAGGTGACCCCGGTGGCCAGTGCGATGGCCAGCCAGACGCTGTGCTTGGCCACCTTGCGCCAGGCCTTGTCCAGGCTCAACGGTTCGCGGTCGAGCTTGATGCGGCGATTGCGCGAGCCTTCCAGGCGATGCTCCACCCAGATGTAGAGAAAGGTCCACACGCTCTGGGGACAGGTATAGCCGCACCATACGCGCCCGGCGAACACGGTAATGAAGAACAGGCCGAACGCACAGATGATCAACAGCCAGGAGAGCAGGATGAATTCCTGGGGATAGAAGGTCGCGGCGAAGATGTGGAATTCGCGCCCGGGCAGGTCGAACCAGATCAGCGGGCGGTCGCCCCAGGTCAGCCAGGGCAGGCCGAAGAAGGCCAGCATCAGGACCCAGTTTGCGACTCGGCGTACTCGCTGAAAGAGCCCTTTGATCTCGCGCACGTAGATATGACGCCGCTTGGCGTACATCTCCTGCCGGACCGTCGCCTGGGGCGTGTGGTGGCCCACCGTTTCCGGGGTCACGTCTCGAGTGGGAATCTTGTCGCTCATGTCGGACTCACGGCGGGCAACGCTGGCCCGCATGGGGAAGGCAATGAAGAGGGCTTCATTGTATCGAGAGCCCGTCGCCTGGCGGGGCAGTGCGACGGTGGGTCGCACTGCTCCGCCTGGAGGCGGGTGGCCTCAGTCGCGGTCGCGCAGACTGTAGATGTAAGCGGCAACCAGGTGGACGCGCTCTTCGCCGATATAGGCTTCCTGAGCCGGCATGTGGCCGTTGCGGCCGTTGCGCAGGGTCTGTCGTACCGAATCGAGGACGCTCTGACCGGGTGCCAGGTAGAGCCAGCTGTCGTTGGTCAGGTTGGGCGCGCCCAATGCCTGGGTGCCGGTGCCGTCGGGCCCGTGGCAGGCCGCACACACCGAGGTGTAGACCGCCGAACCCAGTTCGGCGCGCTCGGCGTCGTGTTCCAGGCCAGAGAGCGACAGTACGTGGTTGGCGACGTTCTCGATATTCTCCTCGCCAAGCTGCTGCCAGGAGGGCATCAGGCCGTTACGCCCGCGCACCAGGGTGGTCAGGATCTGCTCTGGCTCGCCACCGTACAGCCACTCTTCGTCAGTCAGATCGGGAAAGCCATAGCCGCCCTGAGCGTTGGCGCCGTGGCACACCGCACAGTTATTCTGGAAGATCCGGCCGGCCACTCGCATGGCTTCGGCGTCCTGGGCCAGTTCAGGAATCGGGATCTCCTCGTACTGGGCGAAGATCGGCGAGAAGCGCTCCTCGGCCCTGGCGACCTCCTGCTCCCACTGACCTTCCTGGGTCCAGCCGAGCAGGCCGGTGAAATTGCCCAGCCCCGGATAGAGCAGCAGGTAGCCGAGCGAGAACACCACCGTGGCCACATATAGCTGGAACCACCAGCGCGGCAGCGGATTGTCGTACTCCTCGATCTCGTCGGCGGCATGGCCGGTGGTTTCCACGTTGCCTTCGGCATCGGGCACCTTGTCAGTCTTGCGGTTGGCGTAGAGGATCCAGAAAGCGAAGGCGATGGAGCCCAACGTGATCAAGATGATCCAGGCGCTCCAGAACCCGGAAAGGGAGTCATCCCAAAGATTGCTCATGCGTTTTCGTCTCCCCTGTCTTTACGGGAATCGGCTTCGCCTGCCTGCTCGCGGTGCGAGCCCTGCTGCGAGGCGCTGCGGTCTCGGTTCGATTGTTCGTCTTCATCGGCGAAGGGCAACTGAGCCGCTTCGTCGAAGTCCGGCTTGCGCCGCCGGGAATAGGCCCACCAGACGATGCCGAGGAAAGCGATGATCAGCAGGCCGGTGATGATGCCGCGAAAGGTACCTGTATCCATGATCAGCGCGTGCCCTCGAACACGGTTCCCAACTGCTGCAGGTAGGCCACCAGTGCCGTGATTTCCTGCTGGCCACGGACTTCGCTGGTGGCGCCCTCGATGTCCTCATCGGTGTAGGGCACGCCGAGGCTGCGCAGGACTTCCATCTTGCGCGGGGTGTCCTCGCCGTCGAGGGTGTTTTCGAACAACCAGGGATACGCCGGCATGATCGACTCCGGCACCACGTCGCGCGGATTGTACAGGTGGGCGCGATGCCAGTCGTCGCTGTAGCGACCCCCGACACGGGCCAGGTCCGGGCCGGTACGCTTGGAGCCCCACAGGAAGTTATGCTCGTAGACCGACTCGCCGGCCACGCTGTAGTGGCCGTAGCGTTCGGTCTCGGCGCGGAACGGACGCACCATCTGCGAATGGCAGCCCACGCAGCCCTCGCGGCGATAGATACCGCGGCCTTCCAGTTCCAGCGCCGAGAGGGGGCGCAGGCCATCGACCGGTTCCGTGGTCTGCTTCTGGAAGAACAGCGGCACGACCTCGGCCAGGCCGCCGAAACTGATCGCCACCAGGATCAGCACGGCGAGTAGACCAACGTTCTTTTCGACGATCTCGTGTTTCATTGGTGTCGGTTTCCCCGGTTGCTCAGGCGGTCTGCGGCAGCGGCTGCTGGCCCAGGGCCTGGCTGCGCTTGACGGTCATGAAGACGTTGTAGGCCATGATCAGCATGCCGGTGACCCAGAACAGGCCGCCGATCAGGCGCACGATGTAGCCCGGACCGCTGGCTTCGACGGCTTCGATGAAGGTGTACATCAACGTGCCGTCGGGGTTGATGGCACGCCACATCAGGCCTTGCAGAATACCGTTGACCCACATCGCGGCGATGTAGAGTACGGTGCCGATGGTGGCCAGCCAGAAGTGCACGGCAATCAGTCCCACCGAGTGCATCTCGGTGCGGCCGAACAGGCGCGGGATCAGGTGATACATGGAGCCGATGGTGATCATCGCCACCCAGCCCAGCGCGCCGGCATGCACGTGGCCGATGGTCCAGTCGGTGTAGTGTGATAGTGCGTTGACCGTCTTAACCGCCATCATCGGGCCTTCGAAGGTGGACATGCCGTAGAACGACAGGGCCACGACCAGGAAGCGCAGGGTTGGATCGGTGCGCAGCTTATGCCAGGCGCCGGAGAGGGTCATCATGCCATTGATCATGCCGCCCCATGAGGGCGCCAGCAGAATGATGGACATCACCATACCGAGCGATTGCGCCCAGTTGGGCAGGGCGGTGTAGTGCAGGTGGTGCGGGCCGGCCCACATGTAGATCATGATCAGCGCCCAGAAGTGGACGATCGACAAGCGGTAAGAGTAGATCGGACGCTCGGCCTGCTTGGGCACGAAGTAGTACATCATGCCGAGGAAGCCGGCGGTCAGGAAGAAGCCCACCGCGTTGTGTCCGTACCACCACTGCACCATGGCGTCGATGGTGCCGGCATAGATGGAGGTGGAGTACATCCACGACACCGGGATCGCCGCGTTGTTGACAATGTGCAGCACCGCTACGGTCAGGATGAACGCGGCGAAGAACCAGTTGGCCACATAGATGTGGGAGGTCTTGCGCTGCTTGATGGTCATCAGGAAGACGATGGCATAGCTGACCCAGACTACGGCGATCAGGATGTTGATCGGCCACTCGAGCTCGGCGTACTCCTTGGTAGTTGTGTAGCCCAGCGGGAGCGTCACGACTGCAGACACGATAACCGCCTGCCAGCCCCAGAAGGTGAAGGCGGCGAGTCGGTCCGAGAACAACCGTGTCTGGCAGGTGCGTTGAACGACATAGTACGAGGTTGCCATCAGCGCGGAGCCGCCGAAGGCGAAGATGACCGCGTTGGTGTGCAACGGGCGCAGGCGGCCGAAGCTCGTCCAAGGCAAGTCGAGGTTGAGTTGCGGCCATACCAGTTGTGCGGCAATGATGACACCGAGGAGCATGCCCACGATGCCCCACACCACTGTCATGATCGCGAACTGCCGAACTACCTTGTAGTTGTAGGTCGGATGCTCTAGTGCTGTGCTCATGTCAGGTTCCCGTCGAACGCGTATCGAGAACTCGCGGTGGTGCTGGCCACGGCAAAGTTCCCGGTTGAGGGTGATGCAGGTCAGAAAGCAGGGCGGATTCTAGCGCAGCCGCCTGACAGACTGAAATAAGGATACAGGCGAAACTCGTATAGGAAATTGACGTGTGTCCAACTTTGCTCGTTTAGATACGGTAACTATTGGTTTAATCCAGGTGCGCAAAGAGGGGGTCGATCGAGAGCCTGGAAGCTGGTTTGAAGACGGGCTCGGTCCGTTGGAAGTGAAGGGTGAGGGAGGCGTTGGACGCTTGCTGATCGCCCATGGTGCGGGGGCTGGGCAGCATTCGCTTTATATGAGTCGATTGCGTAATGCGCTTGCCGAGCAAGGCGTCCAGACCCTGGCCGTGGAGTTCAGCTACATGCAGCGAGCGCAGCTCGAAGGTAAGCGAATACCACCGCCGCCCATCGACCATCTGGTAGAAGAATTATCACGCTGGTGCGACACTCTGACACATCCTCAAGGGGGTACTCTGTGGCTCGGCGGGAAATCCCTGGGTGGCCGGGTGGCCAGCCTGTTGGCGGCACGCCAACCAGCGGCCGGCTTGGTGCTGTGTGGCTACCCTTTCCATCCGCCGCGAAAGCCCGAGAAGTTGCGCCTCGCGCATTGGCCGCAGATCACTTGTCCCACTTTGGTGGTGCAGGGCAGCCGCGATCCCTTCGGTACTCGCGACGAGGTCGCCCATTATGAACTGGCTGGGCAGAGGCAGCTGCACTGGTTAGAGGATGGCGACCACGACTGGAAACCGCGACGACGATCGGGCCGTACTCAGGCGGAACTGATCGAGTACGGTGCGACCGTGATCGCCGCCTTCATGAAGGAGCACAGGGCGGCAGGATGAGCAATGTTACGGATGGCGCGGGCTGCAGCGATTGTCGCCGCTGGAACCTGCATCTTCGATAGCGTTTTGCGTGGCCAGGGCATTGACAACCAAGCCGATCCCTGTAGAATTCAGCGCCACGTGACCAGGGGTGGTTAGCTCAGCTGGGAGAGCACCAGCCTTACAAGCTGGGGGTCACAGGTTCGAACCCTGTACCACCCACCATCGCTCTCGAAATTCGAAGCAATGGTGATCACGTAGGAAGCAAGCAGCGGACCGGTAGTTCAGTCGGTTAGAATGCCGGCCTGTCACGCCGGAGGTCGCGGGTTCGAGTCCCGTCCGGTCCGCCATCGTTTCCATCGCTGTGTCATCTGTTGGACCGGTAGTTCAGTCGGTTAGAATGCCGGCCTGTCACGCCGGAGGTCGCGGGTTCGAGTCCCGTCCGGTCCGCCACGATGACCTGGCTTGGTGTACTCATGCAGGTGTACCTCTGCAAGAGCACTTCGCATGAGCTTCGCAAGTGCGATCCGTGGGTGATTAGCTCAGTTGGTTAGAGCACCAGCCTCACATGCTGGGGGTCACTGGTTCGAGTCCGGTATCACCCACCACGCGGACCGGTAGTTCAGTCGGTTAGAATGCCGGCCTGTCACGCCGGAGGTCGCGGGTTCGAGTCCCGTCCGGTCCGCCATTCGATTTCAGGCCCTGAGCCCCGGCTCGGGGCCTTTTCGTATCGTCTATACTCCCTCCGTCTTGCCTTCGCCCGGCATGCATGCGTCGCGGCGTCTCCCGTAGCGAAGCAAAGCGTACTGCGTCTTTGGGCGTAAGGCTCGCTTTTCCTTTGCGCCTGCCGCCTGGCTATCATACAGTTGTTTGAAATAACCGTGACTCAACCCAAGGAGGAGTTCGGCGTGCGCTATCCTCATCTTTTTCGTCCGCTCGAGGTGGGCCACCTGACGCTGCCCAACCGCGTGCTGATGGGCTCCATGCATACCAATCTCGAAGAGGCGCCGAATGGCTTTGCGCGCCTGGCGACCTTCTATGCCGAGCGCGCCCGTGAGGGCGTGGGCTTGATCGTTACCGGCGGAATCGCCCCTAATGCAGAGGGCGCGGTATTCCAGGGGGCCGCCACGCTGGAGCGAGCCGAGCAAGTGGCCGACCATCGCGGCGTGGTCGAGTCGGTACATGCCGAGGGCAGCCATATCTGCATGCAGATACTGCATGCCGGACGCTACGCTTATTCCCCCGAGCTGGTGGCGCCATCGCCGATCCAGGCGCCGATCAATCCCTTTATCCCACGCGAGCTCGGCGACGACGAGGTGGAGCGCCAGATCGACGATTACGTGCGCTGTGCTTCCCTGGCGCGTGAGGCCGGGTATGACGGTGTCGAGGTGATGGGCTCCGAGGGCTACCTGATCAATCAGTTCCTGTGCTTGCGCACCAATCACCGCAACGATCGCTGGGGCGGAGCATTCGAGAACCGCATGCGCTTTGCGGTCGAGATCGTGTCACGTATCCGTGAAGCAGTGGGTGACGATTTCCTGATCATCTTCCGCCTGTCGATGATCGATCTGGTGGAGGAGGGCAGCAGCTGGGATGAGGTAGTGGCCCTGGGGCGCGCCATCGAGACTGCCGGCGCCAGCCTGATCAACACCGGTATCGGTTGGCACGAGGCGCGCGTGCCGACAATCGTCACAAGCGTGCCTCGGGCAGCCTTCACCGAGGTGACCCGACGAATGAAGGCCGAAATCTCCATCCCGTTGATCACCACCAACCGCATCAACATGCCCGAGGTGGCCGAGCGGGTCCTGGCCGATGGGCATGCCGACATGGTTTCCATGGCGCGTCCCTTCCTTGCCGATCCGGCCTGGGTGAGCAAGGCGGCCGAGGGTCGCGACGATGAGATCAACACCTGTATCGCCTGCAACCAGGCGTGCCTCGATCACACTTTCCAGGGCAAGCTTACCTCTTGTCTGGTCAATCCCCAGGCATGCCATGAGACCGAGCTCGTGGTCGAACCGGCCGAGACGCTGCGCGACGTCGCCGTGGTCGGTGGCGGTCCGGCGGGGATGGCGGCTGCCCTTACCGCCGCCCGCCGCGGGCACCGCGTCTCGCTGTTCGAGCGCACCGGCGAACTCGGCGGCCAGTTCAACCTGGCGCGCAAGATCCCCGGCAAGGAGGAGTTCGACGAAACGCTGCGCTACTACAAGGTGATGCTCTTCAAGCACGGCGTCTCGGTGAGGCTCGGGAGCGAGCCGGATGTGCAGACGCTGCGTGGTTTCGATGCGGTGATCCTGGCCAGCGGTGTCCGCCCGCGACGGCTCGACCTGCCGGGCATCGATCACCCCAAGGTGATGAGTTATCCCACGGCGATCCTGCATCCCGAGCGCGTGGGGCCGCGCGTGGCGATCATCGGTGCCGGCGGCATCGGCTTCGACGTGGCCGAGCTGCTCACCCACGTGGGGCATCCGTCACTGGATCGCGAGGCCTGGTGTGCCGAGTGGGGCGTGGACCTCGGCGTCGCCGAGCGGGGCGGACTGCGGGCGCCCGAGCGGCCCGATACGCCGCGTCAGGTCTACCTGCTGCAGCGCAAGAGCTCCAAGCCCGGCAAGGGGTTAGGCAAGTCGACCGGCTGGGTGCACCGCATGTCGCTGCGCCATCGCGGCGTCGAGGCGCTTGCCGGCTGTGAATATGTCGGCATCGACGACGAGGGCCTGCACATCCGCCACGCCGAGGAGCCGCGCCTGCTCGAGGTCGACAGCGTGGTGGTCTGTGCCGGTCAGGATCCGGTGCGTGAGCTGCTCGATCCGTTAAAAGAGGCTGGCGTGGCGGTGCATCTGATCGGCGGGGCGGACGAAGCCGCCGAACTCGACGCCAAACGCGCCATCGACCAGGGCACGCGGGTGGCGGCCGGACTGTAACATGTAGCGTTGACAGCAGAACCCGGCTGGGCAGCTAAGCTGAAGAAATCCCTTGCTGCCCATGATGCCCTCAACAGCAAGGCGCGACGGCCGGTCACTCGACCGGCCGTCGCGTTGCCGATCACCTTGTTTGTGGCACGTTCGAGGGGCGGATTTTGCTGCAGGACACACGTCGTGCGCCTTTGGAGCGTCTCTCCATCCTTTCCGGCACTGCCAGCGCAGCTGGCGAGACTGCGTCCTCACAGCGTTTAATTCACCTTGGTTCACTCATCGAACCCTTGGCGCCTTCGGCGTTCTCATGATTATCCTTACCTTGCGTTGATTCTTTGCCACCCACTCCGCCCCGAAGTGGCTAGGCTGATGAGTAACCCAAGGCGGCCATTCCGACCGGGTGGCCGACAGGGTAGGCAAACAGGAGGCTTCGATGAGCATCTTCGATCATGTGCAGAACCGCTTCTCTCGTGTCCAGCAGGAGGAAATGAGCCTGCAGGAGTATCTGGAGCTGTGTCGTGAGGACCCCATGGCCTACGCCAGCGCCGCCGAGCGGATGCTGAAGGCCATCGGCGAACCCGAGGTGATCGACACTGCCAAGGATCCGCGGCTCTCCCGTATTTTTTCCAACAAGGTGATTCGCCGCTATCCGGCCTTTTCCGAGTTCTACGGTATGGAGGAGGCGATCGAGCAGATCGTGGCTTACTTCCGCCATGCCGCCCAAGGGCTCGAGGAGCGCAAGCAGATCCTCTATCTCCTGGGGCCGGTGGGCGGCGGCAAGTCGTCATTGGCCGAGCGGCTCAAGCTGTTGATGGAGCGTATCCCGTTCTATGCCATCAAGGGCTCGCCGGTCTTCGAGTCGCCGCTGGGGCTGTTTTCTCCCGAGGAGGACGGCGAGCTGCTCGAGAAGGAGTACGGTATCCCGAGCCGCTACGTGAAGAGCGTGATGTCGCCGTGGGCGGCCAAGCGACTCAAGGAGTACGGCGGCGACATTTCGCAGTTCAAGGTGGTACGGCTGTATCCTTCGCGGCTCAACCAGATCGCCATCTCCAAGACCGAGCCGGGGGATGAGAACAACCAGGACATCTCCTCGCTGGTGGGCAAGGTCGACATCCGCCAGCTCGAACTCTACTCACAGGACGATCCGGACGCCTACAGCTTCTCCGGCGGCCTGTGCAAGGCCAACCAGGGCCTGATGGAGTTCATCGAAATGTTCAAGGCACCGATCAAGGTGCTTCACCCGCTGCTGACCGCCACCCAGGAAGGCAACTACAACCCCACCGAGGGGATGGGGGCGATTCCCTTCGACGGTATCGTGTTGGCCCACTCCAACGAGAGCGAGTGGCAGGCGTTCCGCAACAATCGCAACAACGAGGCATTCCTCGACCGCGTCTATATCGTCAAGGTGCCCTACTGCCTGCGTGTCACCGAAGAGATCAACATCTACAAGAAGCTGCTCGAGCACTCTTCGCTCGATCAGGCGCCCTGCGCTCCCGACACCCTGCGCATGCTGGCGCAGTTCTCGGTGCTCTCGCGGCTCAAGGAGCCGGAGAACTCGAGCATTTACTCCAAGATGCGCGTCTACGACGGCGAGAATCTCAAGGACACCGACCCCAAGGCCAAGTCGATCCAGGAGTACCGCGATTCGGCCGGCGTCGATGAGGGCATGGACGGGCTCTCCACCCGCTTCGCCTTCAAGATCCTGTCGAAGGTCTTCAACTTCGACAACCACGAGATCGCCGCCAACCCGGTGCATCTGCTCTACGTCCTCGAGCAGCGCCTCGAACAAGAGCATCTGCCCAAGGAGACCTTCGAGCGCTACCTGCGCTACATCAAGGAGTTCATGGCGCCGCGCTATGTCGACTTCATCGGCAAGGAAATCCAGACCGCCTACCTCGAGTCCTACTCCGAGTACGGCCAGAATATCTTCGACCGCTACGTGACCTATGCCGACTTCTGGATACAGGACCAGGAGTATCGCGATCCGGAAACCGGGGAGCTGTTCAACCGTCAAGCACTCAACGAAGAACTGGAGAAGATCGAGAAGCCGGCGGGTATCTCGAATCCCAAGGATTTCCGCCACGAAGTGGTCAACTTCGTGCTGCGGGCACGGGCCCAGAACAACGGCATGAACCCGAGCTGGCAGTCCTACGAGAAGTTGCGCGGGGTGATCGAGCACAAGATGTTCGCCAACACCGAGGAGCTGTTGCCGGTGATCTCCTTCAACGCCAAGGCCTCGACCGCGGACCAGAAGAAGCACGAGGACTTCGTGGCCCGCATGAAAGATCGCGGCTACACCGAGAAGCAGGTGCGGCTGCTCTCGGAGTGGTATCTGCGGGTGCGTAAATCGCAATAACCGGCGCGAGCCAGGAGGTCAACATGACCTATTTCATCGATCGACGCGCCAACGCCAAGAACAAAAGCGCCGTGAACCGTCAGCGCTTCCTCGACCGCTACCGGACGCACATCAAGCGCTCGGTCGAGGAGGCTGTCAACCGCCGCTCGATCACCGACATGGAGCGTGGCGAGAAGGTCTCGATTCCGACTCGCGACATTTCGGAGCCGGTATTCCAGCACGGCCCGGGCGGCAAGCGCACCATCGTCAGCCCCGGCAACAAGGAGTTCGTCGAGGGCGATCGCCTGCGCCGCCCCGGAGGGGGCGGCGGTGGAGGGGGGGCCGGCGAGGGCAATGCCTCCAACCAGGGCGAGGGCATGGACGAGTTCGCCTTCAGCCTGACCCGCGAGGAATTTCTCGACTTCGTCTTCGACGGCCTGGAGCTGCCGCACCTAGAGCGCAAGTCGCTCAAGGACTTGGATGAAGTGAAGCCGGTGCGTGCCGGGGTCACCCGTGATGGGGTGCCGGCGCGGATCAATATCGTACGTTCCATGCGCGAGGCGTATGCCAGGCGCATTGCCATGCGCGCCCCTATACGCCGTGCGCTGCGCGAGGCACAGGAATCGCTGGAAGAGGAGGAGCGCAAGGACCCGGTACTGCGCAACCCGTCGCGCATCGCCGAACTCAAGAATGAAATCGAACGTCTCGAAAAGCGTCTCGAGGCGGTGCCGTTCATCGACACCTACGACTTGCGTTACAACAACCTGGTCAATCAGCCGCAGCCTTCGAGCAAGGCAGTGATGTTCTGCGTGATGGACGTCTCGGGCTCAATGACCCAGGCCCACAAGGACATCGCCAAGCGCTTCTTCCTGCTGCTGTATCTCTTTCTCGAGCGCAACTACGAGAAGGTCGAGCTGGTCTTCGTGCGCCACCACACCGCGGCCAAGGAGGTCGACGAGGAGGAGTTCTTCTACTCGCGGGAGACCGGCGGCACCATCGTTTCCAGCGCCCTGACGCTGGTCGACGAGATCATTACCCGCCGCTACCCCCCGACCCAGTGGAACCTCTATGTGGCCCAGGCCTCGGACGGCGACAACTGGGACGACGATTCGGTGAACTGTCGCGAGCGGTTGATGAAGACGCTGATGCCGCGCCTGCAGTACTACACCTACGTGGAGATCACTCCTCACGCGCACCAGGCGCTGTGGGAGGAGTACGAGACGGTGGCCGCAGAATTCCCCGATCGTTTCGCCATGCGCCAGATCGTCGAGGCGGGCGACATCTATCCGGTGTTCCGCGAATTGTTCAAGCGCCGCGCCGCCCATTGAGCGAACGAGGAGGCAACATGACCCGACGCAAGCCGATTGCCACCGGTTCCGACTGGAACTTCGAGATCCTCGATGCTTACGAGCGGGAGCTGGCCAGGCTGGCCGATGAGTATCGGCTGGACACCTATCCCAACCAGATCGAGATCATCACCACCGAACAGATGATGGATGCCTATGCCAGCGTAGGCATGCCGGTGGGTTACCATCACTGGTCGTTCGGCAAGCAGTTCCTGGCGGTTGAGCAGGCCTATCGGCGCGGCCAGATGGGGCTCGCCTACGAGCTGGTGATCAATTCGGACCCCTGCATCGCCTACCTGATGGAGGAAAATACCCTGATGATGCAGGTGCTGGTGATGGCGCACGCCTGCTATGGGCACAACTCCTTCTTCAAGGGCAACTACCTGTTTCGCACCTGGACCGATGCCAGCTCGATCGTCGATTACCTGGTATTCGCACGCAAATACGTGGCCGAGTGCGAGGAGCGCCACGGCGTGACGGCCGTCGAGCAACTGCTCGATGCCTGCCATGCCTTGCAGAACTACGGCGTCGATCGCTACAAGCGGCCGTCGCCGATCTCCGCCGAGGAAGAAGTGCGGCGCCAGGCGGAGCGCGAGGAGTATCTCCAGGCCCAGGTCAATACGCTGTGGCGTACCATCCCAGGGCGTCAGCAGGACGACACCCTGCCTGGCAGCCTGGATAGCGACGAAGACCCTCTGGGGCTGCACGCGGGGGGGCGCTATCCTCCCGAGCCCCAGGAGAACCTGCTCTACTTTCTCGAGAAGAACGCACCGCTGCTGGCACCCTGGCAGCGCGAGATCGTGCGTATCGTGCGCAAGCTGGCACAGTACTTCTATCCCCAGCGCCAGACCCAGGTCATGAACGAGGGCTGGGCTTCCTTCTGGCACTACACGCTGATGAACCGGCTCTACGATGAAGGCTTGGTCGACGAGGGTTTGATGTTGGAGTTCCTGCAGTCGCACACTGCGGTCGTCAGTCAGCCCGGTTTCGACAGCCCCTTCTACAGCGGCATCAATCCCTATGCGCTGGGCTTCGCCATGTTCAGCGACATCAAGCGCATGTGTGAGAACCCCACCGACGAAGACCGTGAGTGGTTTCCCGACACGGCGGGCAGCGATTGGCTCGATGCGGTGCACTTCGCCATGCACAATTTCAAGGACGAGTCGTTCATTCAGCAGTTCCTCTCGCCCAAGGTGATGCGCGACCTCAAACTGTTCAGCATCGTCGACGACGATCAGGAGGAGATGCTCGAGGTGTCGGCCATCCACGACGAGCGCGGCTATCGCCGGATTCGCGAGGCCTTGGCGCAGCAATATGCACTATCGCTGCGAGAGCCAAACATACAGGTCTACGAGGCCAACATACGTGGCAATCGCTCGCTTACCCTGCACCACGTGCAGGACAGTCGACGTCCCATGGGGCGTAGCGTCTATCCGGTGATCCGGCATCTCCATCAGCTATGGGGCTTCCCCGTGCGCCTGGAGTCAATCTCCGAAGAGGGAGCGGTCGTTCGGCGCTATCAATGGCCGCTACCCGATGAGGAAGGAAAGGAATAATCGGAGGAAGGGAGGGGCGATGGCGGGCCTAGGGCCCGCTCATTCCGCGGTGACCCAGGATTGGCACCACCCGCCGGGCTCGACGCTGTTCTGGGGAAACAGCTGGCAGCCTTCACTGCGGCGCTCGAAGAACATGCAGGTGCTACAGGACTCACCCTCTTCATAAGCCGGATGGTCGCTGGCTTGCTCGGCCGCTTCGACGTAGTTCAACGCCTGGGCCTGCTCGTCGTCGGGGTCGAGTCTTGGCAGACTCTGGGCGAACGCTCGAGATGACATGACGCCGATTCCCAGGGGCAGGGCGGCTACGCCCAGCAGACTGTTACGTAGAAAGGTACGTCGGCTCTGTTCGGCCAAGGGGCGGCTCTTTTGGGCCATGGATGGCTCTCCTGCTTCGACACGGTCAAGGAAAAATACCCCGTTTCAGACCAGGCTGGCGTCAAGCTTGGTGCCGTAAACCGGCCTGGCTATCTGACTCAACGATAGGCATGAAGTTCTTCGTATCAGCAGAGGGGACACTTTTTCTCCCAAGGTAGCAATTGGGGATTGTTGCGCTGCGTTTCCGCTTGGTGTCATGCGGTTTCAGCGATGCGGTTTGTGTAAGGGGAGAGGCCGTGCCATGGTGAAATCAAGTCGCCCGGTAAACCTGGCTCCGCTGCCCTACATTGGTTAGGGTGGGTTCACACTGCTGCTGCAAGGATGCTGTTATGCCGTGGATCAAGATTCTGCACATCGCCACGCTGGTGTGCTGGTGTGCTGCCCTGCTTTACTTGCCTGCCATGTTGCTGGCTGGTGCCAGGTCGCGGGGAACTTCCTCGTTCGACCTACCCGTGCCGATCATACTGCGTTTCGTTTTCACACATATCGCTACGCCTTTCGCTCTGCTCGCCATCGTGAGCGGCACCGTGCTGTTCATTGTCGGCCAGATTGCAGCGAGCTGGTTGGTGCTTAAACTCGCCGCCGTCAGCGGCATGGTGCTGTGCCACGTCCTGTGCGGAGGGCTGATCGTGCGGCTGGAGCAGGAGCGGCTACGTGGTCTGGTAGTGGCCAGCGCCTTGATTGCCATTGTGTCGGCAGCGCTGATGTTGGTGGTGCTGGTGCTTGTCTTGAGCACCCCCTTCGAGGCATGACGAGGAGAGCCAAGATGTTCAATGCGGTGCCCCGCCGGGCATGGACAGCCTCAGTCGTCATCGATGGCTGCACGAATCTTGTCTTCGATGTCGACGCCCACGGCATGATCGTAGACGAGCATGCCGCCGAGCACGCCGGTCAGGCCGACCAAGGCAGCGGTGAGCAGCGACAGGGCCATGGCCCAGGGCAGCAGGGGGAACGTGTCCAGGTAGCGCCACAGCCAATTGAGCGATGCCAGCGACAGCATCATGACGGCGAGGATGGCGTGGCACCAGCCCTGGATGAGATAGCGCACCCGCTTGAGCGAGATCAGGTCGACCAGACCCAGGGTGCTGGCCAGCCAGCCAGCCAGCGCGCCGATACCAGCGAGCCACAGGCTGCAGCGTGCCCAGAACGGATCATCGGTGTAGAGAAAGGCGGCGTCGCTGATGACCACCAGCAGCAGGCAGGCGATCGGGAAGTGGACCACAGTGGGGTGAAGGGGATGGCCGGCAATGCCGGCGCGGCTCTTGATCGAGCGTATCGGTTGGTCAGCCATGTTCGCGTCCTTTGCGATCTGTCCAAAGCTCTCTCTGGCATTCAACGCCTTGGCTGCAACCGGGTCAACCGAGCACCCCGGCTTACCTGGTACGTCACTTCGCTGTCAAGCCTGCTGGCGGGCTGCGGCGGGGAGATGTCGACCATGGATGTCGCAGGGCCGGCGGCCCGGGACCAGTTCTGGATCTGGTGGGCCATGTTTGCCGTCAGCCTGTTCGTTGCCGCGATGGTATTCGCGCTATGGCTCTTTACCTTTCGGCGGCGAGAGCAGCCGCAGCGCACGGCACGTGAGGAGCGACGCATCATGCTGCGCTGGGTGCTCGGCGGAGGGATTGCACTGCCGGTGGCCAGCATCATTGCGCTGTTGGTATTCGCCGCGCCCACCGGCCGCGGCATGCTGCCGTTGCCGCTTGCCGAAGGCGAAGCCGAGCGCATCGAGGTGATCGGGCACCAGTGGTGGTGGGAGGTGCGCTACCCCGGCGAGAACGGCGAGCGAGACGTCGTCACCGCCAATCGGCTGGTGATGCCGGCCGGCGAGCCCGTCGACTTTCGTCTGACCAGTGCCGACGTCATTCACTCCTTCTGGATTCCGCGTCTGGGTGGCAAGCGGGACATGGTGCCCGGGCGCCACTCCACTGTCCGCCTCGAGGCGGAGTCGACCGGTATCTTCGGCGCCCAGTGTGCCGAGTATTGCGGAGCGCAGCACACTCACATGCTGCTTCACGTCGAGGCACTCGAGCGTGATGAATTCGAGGCCTGGCTGGCCGAGCGCCGCTCACCACCCGAGTTGCGCGGTGGGTTCGACGAGGCGCAGGAGGCTTTCGGCGAGCATTGCGCGGCCTGCCACACGGTGGACGGCTTTCCCGAGGAGCTCATCGTCGACGACAAGTCTCACGACATCCAAGGGCCCAACCTCAGCGACATCGGCTCCCGACCCACGCTGGGAGCCGGTGTATTGCCCATGGAAGAGGGAGCCATCGGCTACTGGCTGCAGCACCACCAGACGCTCAAGTCCGGCAACCGAATGCCGCCCCATAACCAAATCGATACCGAGATACTCGAAGACATCGGTGCCTGGCTGGAGACGTTGGAACCATGAGCGATACCAAGGACGCGACACTGCCCCCGGGGATTCGTCGGCTGCACGAAGGCATGGCCAGAGTCTGGGCCAATCCTTCGGGCCTTGGCGCTTTGACCGTTGTCAACCATACCAGCGTTGGCCTGCGCTTCATGGTGACCGGTGCGGTCTTCTTCCTGATCGGCGGGTTGCTGGCGATGCTGATCCGCACCCAGCTCGCCTTCCCCGGCAACGCCTTCATGTCGCACGAGACCTACAACCAGGTCTTCTCGATGCACGGCACGGTGATGATGTTCCTGTTCGCCATCCCCATTCTCGAGGGAGTGGCGATTTACATGATCCCCAAGATGATCGGCGCCCGCGACCTGGTCTGCCCGCGGCTTTCGGCCTTCGGCTACTTCTGCTATCTGTTCGGCGGCATCATCCTGACCTCCAGCCTGGTGCTGGAGATGGCCCCATCCAGTGGCTGGTTCATGTACACCCCGCTCAGCAGCGGCGAATACTCCCCGGGGCTCGGCTCGGACTTCTGGCTGCTGGGTATCACCTTCGTCGAGATATCGGCCCTTTCCGCCGGGGTGGAGCTGGTCGTATCGATCCTGCGCACGCGTACCGAAGGCATGGCGCTGCACAAGATGCCGCTGTTCGCCTGGTACATCCTGGCCATGGCGCTGATGATCGTGGTCGGCTTCCCGCCACTGATCCTGGGCAGCGTCCTGCTCGAGCTGGAGCGTGCCGCCGGCATGCCGTTCTTCGATGTGGCGGGTGGGGGCGACCCGGTACTCTGGGCGCACTTGTTCTGGCTGTTCGGTCACCCCGAGGTCTATATCATCTTCCTGCCGGGGGCGGGTATCGTCTCGACCTTGTTGCCGGTCTTCGCCCGGCGTCCCATCGTCGGCTACGGCTGGGTGGTGGCCGCCATCGTGATCATGGGCTTCATCAGCTTCGGCCTGTGGGTGCATCACATGTTCACGCTGGGTATCCCGCAGTTGGCGCTGGCCTTCTTCTCGGCGGCAAGCATGCTGGTGGCGATCCCCACCGGCATCCAGATCTTCGTCTGGCTCGCCACGCTGTGGCTTGGGCGGCCGGTGATGTCGCTGCCGATGCTATGGATCGTCGGCTTCCTGGTAATCTTCGTGCTGGGCGGGCTGACCGGGGTGATGCTGGCTCTGGTGCCGTTCAACTGGCAAGTTCACGACACCCACTTTGTGGTCGCTCACATGCACTACGTGCTGGTGGGGGGCATGCTGTTCCCGCTGTTGGCCGGGCTCTACTACTGGCTGCCGCTGGTCTCGGGGCGAATGCCTTCGGAGCGGCTGGGAAAGTGGAGCTTCTGGCTGATCTTCCTCGGCTTCAACGTCACCTTCCTGGTCATGCACTGGACGGGATTGCTGGGCATGCGCCGACGCGTGTTCACCTACGACAGCGCCATGGGATGGGATATCTACAACCTGATCTCATCGGTCGGTGGCTTCATGATGTCCGCCGGCGTGGCGCTGCTGATTCTCGACATTACGCTGCATTTTCGCTTCGGCCGAAAGGCGCCGCAGAACCCCTGGAATGCCGGCACCCTGGAGTGGGCCATGCCCAAGCCACCCACACCCTACAACTTCGTCAGCCTGCCGCGGCTCGAGACGCGCCATCCGCTATGGGACGACCCCGAACTGCCGCGTACCATCGCCGCGGGTAAGCACGGTCTCAACACCATCGAACATGGCCGGCGAGAGACCTGGGGCAGCGATGCCCTGACCGGCAAGCTGCGCGAAGTGGTGCACTTGCCCACCAACTCCTGGTGGCCGTTCTTCGCCGCGCTGGCCCTGGCGGTGGTGTGCATCTGCCTGCTGGTCAAGCTCTATCCATTAGCGGGCGTGGCGACCCTGGTGGCGGTCGTGTTCCTGCTGCGCTGGTCATGGGAGAACGGGGCGCATCCCAAGGCCGCGCCCGACGCCACGGTTGCCCCCGGCCAGCCGCCGCTGCATTCACGCACCATGAATGGCCCCGGGGTCTGGACCATGTCGGTTTCCCACCTGGCCAACGGCTCGCTCTATCTCTCGCTGCTGTTCGGTTGGTTCTATCTGTGGACCGTAGCCCCCGAGTGGCAGATGCCGGAAACGTCTCCGCTCTCGCTGCCTCTGCTGGCGGGGGCGGGCCTCGCGCTGACGCTGGGCACCGCGTGGCTGGCCAAGCTGGTGCGCCGCTTGCGAGGGCATAGCGATTCGGGACTCGGCGGGGGGATGTATCTGGTCGCCGGGCTCGGCGCGCTGCAGTCGGCTCTGCTAGGCCTGGTGATCTGGCGGGCGGAGCTGGCGCCCAGCGAAACCGCCCACGATGCCACGCTACTGGTGGCGCTCGCCTACGTGCTGATCCATGCACTGCTAGGGGCGTTGTTATGCCTGTTGCAAGGGCTGCGAGTCGGCTATGGCTTCGTCGGCGCCGAGGCGCCCCTCGAGCCGGTGGTGGTGCTACGCTTGTGGTACTACAACCTGATCGTCTACTGGAGCCTGTTCGTAGCTGTCTGGGTCATGCCGACTCTGCTGGGAGGGGCGTCATGAAGCGGCTGTTGAGAATGACCCATCCCATCCACCTGGTGGTCGGCCCAACCCTCTGGGGGCTCTGGTTCGTGGCTATCTATGCCGGGCTTTCGGTGGCCTGCTCGGTGTCGCCTCCCGCCCCCGAGCAAGGTACGCTGACCGGCATCAATGTCGCTGTGGGGCTGGCCACGCTGGCCACCACCGTGCTGCTGCTGGGGCTGAGCTGGGCCGGTGTCACGGCGGCCCGTCGGGCTGAGCTTCGCCGCGACTGCTACTTTGCCTTCACCTCGGCCGGGATTCATCTGTTCTCGGCGGGTGCCACGCTGTTCATCGGCTACCCGGTGGTGTTCCTGCCGCCTTGCATTTAGATGCGAGGGTCGAACCGTGATTCAGCCGCTGTGGCCGGCCTGCTATACTCGCGCCAGCGTGGCCGTGCCAAGCCGCACGATTATTCCAACGGGGAGGATGCCCGATGCAAAATGCCGTGATCCTGATCAACACCGATAAGGGCCAGGTCAAGGCGGTGGCCGAACGGCTCGCCGATGTCGAGGGAATCAGCGAGGTTTATTCCACCTGCGGTCGCTACGACCTGGTGGCGATCGCCCGCACCCGTGATTTCGAAAGCCTGGCCGAGCTGGTGACCGAGCGCCTCAATGCCGTCGAGGGCATTCGCGATACCGAAACCCTGAATGCCATGCAGGTGCATTCCCGGCACGATCTTGAAACCATGTTCTCGCTGGGTTGGTAGCCCGGCGGTTCTCCCTCTCAATACTCTGGAGGCTGCGTGCCGGTGCCGAGGCGTGCCGGCAGCGGCACCATTCGGAACGATTCATGGCCTTGGCACGTTCTCGCAGCAGGCGTCGCCGCGCTTCGCTGCCACGCTGGCGCTCCCGCGTCCGCCAGTTCGCTATCTCGCTCGTCTTCGTGCTGGTCGGCAGCGGCCTGTGGTACACCCAGGAGCAGGGTTACCGCGACCAGCTGAGCTGGATGGGCGTACCAACCTGGGAAAGCCCAACCCCCTTGAACGTGCACCGAGTTCTGCGCAACGACGGTTTCCTGGTCGGTTGGTCGGACGTCAGGGTCAACCCGCTATGGGTCAGTTACCTGCTGCATGAGGTGGAAGACCCCAGGCCGGGGGCCAGGCCCGACTTTCGCCAGGATTGGCGTACCCTGTGGCCGATCGGCGCCGACAGCTATTTCGGCAGTGGTTACGACCGCGGCCACCTGGCCCCCAACTACGCCATTGCTTCGGTGCATGGGCGTCAGGCGCAGCAGCAGTCGTTTCTGATGAGCAACATCACTCCCCAGCGGCCGGATCTCAACCGCCGACTGTGGCAGCGTCTGGAGGAGGTGGTAATCGACCACTTCGTGCCGCGCTTCGGTGTGGTGCAGGTGATAACCGGGCCGATCTTTCCCGAGGCCTTCCTCGACAACGTGGCCAATCGGGTGGGCCTCGTCGAGATTCCCGAGGCTTTCTACAAGATCGTCGTGGTACCGGCCGAGGAGCCCAGGGCGCTGGCCTTCATCATGCCCCAGCAGGTGCGCGGCGACGAGCCGCTGGATGCCTACCTGGTGAGCATCGACGAGGTGGAGGCGCGTACCGGCCTGGACTTTTTCCCTCAGTTACCCGAAGCAGCGGCAGCGATGTTGGAAGGAGAGATCGTGGTCGATGGGTGGGCGCTCGAAGAGGTGGCCCGCCTGCCTGCCCGCTATTGAAATAAATGGCTGCGCGAGCAAATTACAGGCACAAAAAAACCGCGATTGGTCGCGGTTTCCTGGATCGCTCTGGTGAGATTTCAGCTTGCATGATGCGATCTGCTAGTGCAAAGCAGTGGTGCCCAGGAGAGGACTTGAACCTCCACATCCGTAGGGATACTAGCACCTGAAGCTAGCGCGTCTACCAATTCCGCCACCTGGGCGCATCATGCCGTCGTCGTGTTCGCAAACCCTGGGATGGTGCCCAGGAGAGGACTTGAACCTCCACGTCCATAAGGACACTAGCACCTGAAGCTAGCGCGTCTACCAATTCCGCCACCTGGGCGAACACGAGCGATTCGAGCTGATAAAGAGCGGCTGCCTGATTCTACCATCGATCCTCAAGGGATCGAATGGTGCCCAGAAGAGGACTTGAACCTCCACGTCCATAAGGACACTAGCACCTGAAGCTAGCGCGTCTACCAATTCCGCCATCTGGGCAGGCGACGCGTATCTTACCCAATTCATGGCCCAATGCAAGAGCGCCGGGAGAAATTTCCCCCCGTCGTCGAGGCCGCCAGAGGGCCTCGGAGGTCACTTCTTGAGCTTCCGTTTCACGCTTTGTGTTCGGATAACGCCGCCATGGTTGGGCCGAACCGGCACCGGCGCTATAATGCGGGCATGACAAACGACTCCATTAGCAACACCCTACGTACGCGGCCTCTCGCCCGCGCCCTTCCCGGAACGCTGCCCCCGTTGCCAAGGATGCCCCACGCATGACTCATTGGACGCTCAGCGACGACCCCCATGCCAGCCGCGAGGCCCACAAGTACGACAAGCCGGCGCCCAGCCGCGAGTACCTATTGGCGCGCCTGGAGGAGTACGGCAAGCCGATCACGCACGAATCCATGAGCCGCATGCTGGGCCTTGAGGACGAGGAGCTGCAGGAGGCCGTGCGCCGACGCCTGGCGGCCATGGAGCGCGACGGGCAGGTGCTGCGCAATCGCGCCGGCGCCTACGCCCTGATCGACAAGCTCGATCTGATCAAGGGCAAGGTGTTGGGGCATCGCGACGGCTTCGGCTTCGTACTGCGTGAGGACGGCAAGAAGCCCGACCTGGTACTACCGCCGCGCCAGATGCGTCGAGTCTTCCACGGCGACTACGTGCTGGTGCGCGTCAGCGGCCGTGATCGCCGTGGCCGCGACGAGGCCACCATTGCCGAAGTGCTGGCGCGCAATACCCAGACCATCGTCGGCGTGTTCCGCGAGAACACCTCCGAGTTCGGCGTGCTGATCCCCGAGAATCCGCGCATCACTCAGGAAGTGATCATTCCCCACAGTGCCTGCGGCGGTGCTCGGGACGGCCAGGTGGTATCGGCCCGGATCGTGCAGCAACCCGACACGCGGGTGCAGCCGGTGGGCGAAGTGGTCGAGGTCCTGGGTGAGCGCATGGACCCCGGGATGGAAATCGACATCGCCATCCGCAGTTACGAGATTCCGGCCGAGTTCCCCCCCGAGGTGCACGACCAGATCGCCGAGATGTCCGCCGAAGTGGCCGAGCAGGACAAGCAGCATCGCATCGACCTTCGCCATATCCCGTTGGTCACCATCGATGACGAAACGGCCAAGGACTTCGATGACGCCGTGTGCGCTTGGAAGACCAAGTCCGGTAGCTGGAAGCTGATCGTCGCCATCGCCGACGTGTCGCACTATGTGCGTCCGGGCACACCGCTCGACGAGGAGGCGATCCGTCGCGGCAATTCGGTCTACTTCCCGGGACAGGTGGTGCCGATGCTGCCCGAGCTGCTCTCCAATGGTCTGTGCTCGCTCAACCCGCACGTCGACCGCCTGGCGATGGTCTGCGAGATGAACATCTCCAAGAGCGGGGTTATCAGCCGCTACCACTTCTATGAGGCGGTGTTCCAGTCGCACGCTCGCCTGACATACAACAAGGTGGCGGCGATCCTCGACGGCGACGATGCCGAGGCGGATGCCTTGCGCGAGGAGTACCGCGACCTGACCAAGCCGCTCCAGGGTCTGCACGAGCTCTACCGTGTGCTGCGGCAAGCCCGCGAAGAGCGCGGCGCCATCGACTTCGAGACCACCGAGACGGCCATACTCTTCAACGAAGAGCGCAAGATCGAGAAGATCGTGCCGCGCAAGCGCAACGATGCCCACAAGATCATCGAGGAGTGCATGCTGGCGGCCAACGTCGCCACTGCACGCTTTCTCGACAAGCACGATCTGCCGGCGCTTTACCGTATCCACGAACGGCCCTCGCCGGAACGGCTCGACAAGCTGCGGCTGTTCCTCAATGAGCTGGGCCTGTCGGTCGGCGGTGGCGACGAGCCCACGCCGCAGGACTATCAGGCGCTGGCCGAGGCGATTCGTGGCCGCCCGGACGCCGACGTGATCCAGACCGTGATGCTGCGCTCCATGAGCCAGGCGGTCTATTCGCCGCAGAACGAGGGGCACTTCGGCCTGGCCTATCCGGCCTACGCTCACTTCACCTCGCCGATCCGCCGCTATCCCGACCTGCTGGTGCACCGTGCAATTCGCTCGGTGGTCCGCGGGCCGCGCCAGACCAATACCGTACTGCGCGCCGAGGGAGCCAAGGTCGATCCGCCGAGCAAGTGGTGCCCCTATACCTTCGAGCAGATGCTCGAGCTCGGCGAGCACTGCTCGATGACCGAGCGCCGCGCCGACGACGCCACCCGCGACGTCGAAGATTGGCTCAAGTGCGAGTTCATGTCCGACAAGCTCGGCGAGGTCTATGAAGGTACCATTGCCTCGGTGACCCAGTTCGGTATCTTCGTGCGCCTCGACGAGGTCTACGTCGAGGGTCTGGTACACGTCACCTCGTTGCCCTCGGATTATTACCACTACGAACCCGAGAAGCATCGTCTCAAGGGCGAGCGTACCGGTATGAGTTATCGTCTTGGCGATGGCGTCACGGTGCAAGTGGCACGTGTAGACCTGAACGATCGCAAGATCGACTTCGCCCTCGAGGACGACAAGCCGCGACCCAAGCGTGAGCCGCGCAAGCGCCGTGGCGGAGGCGAGGCGTCCTTCACGCCCAGGCCCGACGCTGGCAAGGCTGCGGCCGACGACAAGGGCGAGCGCGGCAAGGGTAAGGGCGGCAAGCGCCGTCGCGGCCCGCGCAAGCCGAAGGCGCGCGGCTGATGGCGAAGGGACGCAAGGGCAGGCAGCGTGATACGGGGAAGGGTGCGGCACGTGGCCCCGCCCTGCCCGGGATCCCGGGCGGGCTCGATGCAGTATTCGGCGTTCATGCCGTTCGCGCCCTGCTGGAGCGCGGGGACGCCCCGCGTGTGCTGTGGGTGCAGGAGGGGGAGGCGCAGCAACGCTTGGCCGAGATGGTCGATCGGGCTCGACAGGGTGGGGCGCGGATCGAGCTGCGCTCGCGTGACGAGCTGGACCGCCTGGCTCGGGAAGCCGCGCACCAGGGTGTCGTCGCCTTCACTGCGCCGCTGGCCTTCGAAAGCGAAGCCTCGCTGTGGTTCAAGCTGGAAGCCTGGCCCCACGAGGCGCCGCCGTTGCTGCTGGTGCTCGATGGCGTCACCGACGTGCACAACTTTGGCGCCTGCCTGCGCAGCGCCGATGCCGCTGGTGTGCATGGTGTGATCGTGCCCAAGGACAAGGCGGCACCTCTGAACGCCACGGTGCGCAAGGTCGCCTGCGGCGCCGCCGAGAGCCTGCCGGTCTACCAAGTGACCAACCTGGCCCGAGCCCTGGCCCGGCTCAAGGAATCCGGCATATGGATTACCGGCACCGCAGGCGAAGCCGAGGCGCAGCTGTTCGATGCCGACTTCTGCGGACCCACTGCGCTGGTGATGGGCGCTGAGGGTAAGGGGATGCGCCGCCTGACCCGCGAAGCCTGTGACGGCCTGGTCAAGCTGCCCATGGCCGGGAGTGTCTCCAGCCTCAACGTCTCGGTGGCCACCGGCATCTGCCTGTTCGAGGCGGTACGTCAGCGCCGAGGCGCCGGCGGTTGAGTCGCGAACGCCGCGCTATCTTGCAAGTGTCGACGTGGATCACTAGAATACAGGCGCCCGTTCCTGCGTGAGCGGGCGTAATTATTTGACTATCACCTCCTTGCTTCCCTTGATCGCCAGTTCTGGTTTCACGCGGAAGCTGCCAACCCGAAAGGAGAACCCATGCGTCATTACGAAATCGTGTTCATGGTCCACCCGGACCAGAGCGAGCAAGTGCCGTCCATGGTCGAGCGCTACTCCAGCATCGTCACCGAGAGCGGTGGCACCGTCCATCGTCTGGAGGACTGGGGCCGCCGTCACCTGGCCTACCCGATCAACAAGATTCACAAGGCTCACTACGTGCTGATGAACGTCGAGTGCGGCGGCGAGACTCTCGACGAGATCGAGAACATCTTCCGCTTCAACGACGCCATCATTCGCAGCCTGGTGGTGCGCTGCAAGGAAGCCATCACCGAAGCTTCGCCGATGATGAAGCCGGCAGACGACAAGCGTCCGCGTCGTGAAGAACGGCCGCGCACCGAAGAAACTGAAACTGCCGAAGCCAACTGATCGCTAGCACGTACCGAGGAGTCTTTACATGGCACGCTTTTTCCGCCGTCGCAAGTTCTGCCGTTTCACCGCTGAAGGTGTGAAGCAGATCGACTATAAAGATCTGGACACTCTGAAGGCCTACATCACCGAAACCGGCAAGATCGTACCCAGCCGCATTACCGGTACCAAGGCCCGTTACCAGCGTCAGCTGGCTACTGCCATCAAGCGCGCGCGCTACCTGGCTCTGCTGCCCTACACCGACAGCCACCAGTAAGCCGCGTCTCGATGTTGCCGATTGCCCGATGGTTGATGCGCGGCACGCCATACGCCGCAGGCGGGGCAGCGTTGGCAGCGATCGTGCCCTGGCTGTTCTGGCTGAGCGGTGCCATCGTTGCCCTGGTCACGCTGCGGCGCGGCCTGTCGCCGGCGCTGCCGGTACTGGTGGCCGCTGCCATCCCCGCCGGTTGGTGGTGGACCCAGGGCGATGCCATCCCGCTTGCCAGCGTTCTGCTGGTCACGCTGATGGCAGTGGTTCTGCGCTCACGCATGCGCTGGGGCGAGGCGCTGATCGTCGGCACGCTGGCCACGGCGGCGATGATCCAGCTTGGCATCTTCGTGCCGCCGGGCGGTACCGGGCCTCTGCTGGAGCAGCTGCGCCAGGGGTCGGCCGAGATCGACGCGATGCTGACCGAGCTGGCGCGGCAAGGCTTCGATACCGAAGAGCTGGCCACGCTGCTGATCGGTGGCATTACCGGTCTGGTCGTGCTGGTCGCCGCCATCGGTTGCCTGGCATTGGCGCGCGCCTGGCAAGCGGGGCTCTACAACCCCGGAGGCTTTCGCCAGGAGTTCCATGCGCTGCGCCTGGCGCCGCGCGAACTCGGTCTGCTGGTGGTGCTCGGCGTGGTGAGTATGGTGCTGGGCTTGCCGTCGCTCTCCATGCTGGTCTGGGTGCCGTTGCTGGTAGCCGGCATTGCATTGGTGCATGGCTTCATCGGGATAAAAGGCATGAACGGGCTGTGGCTGATTGCTTTCTACGTACTGCTGATCACCACCTGGCCCATGATTCTGATAGTGCTGCTGGTGGCCTTCATCGACGTGTTCGTGGATTTCCGCGGCCGTCTGGCCCCTCGCAGCGACTGACAAGAGGTTAACGAGATGGAAGTCATTCTGCTCGACAACATTGGCAAGCTGGGCGGCCTGGGTGACAAGGTGGCCGTCAAGCCCGGCTATGGTCGTAACTACCTGGTGCCCTACGGCCTGGCCGTGCCGGCCACCAAGGACAACGTGGAAGCCTTCGAGGCGCAGCGCGCCGAGCTCGAGGCGCAGGCCGCCGAGCGCAAGGCGATCGCCGAGTCGCGTGCTTCCCAACTGGCCGAAATCGAGCTGTCGCTCGTGGCCAAGGCTGGTGAAGAGGGCAAGCTGTTCGGCTCGATCGGTCCGCGTGACTTGGCCGAAGCGCTGGCACAGGCCGGTATCGAAGTCGCCAAGAGCGAAGTTCGCATGCCTGAAGGTCCGATCCGCCAGACCGGCGAGTACGACATCGACCTGCACTTGCACGCCGAAGTCGTCGCTACCGTGCGTGTGGTCGTAGTCGCCGAGTAAGCCTCACGACTGACGCAGCAGTAACGCCAAGGGGCGCGGGGGAAATACTCCCCGCGCCCCTTGTTTTTCTTCGTCTGGAAATAAGTTCCTTAGACATTGGTAGTAATATTACGGTTTGCCTTTGCGCCACAACTCTTAAACGATTAAGTTTTGGCCTGGCCTGGATCCGTTTCGCTTCAGGCCAGGGCGGCAGGCCATCTGGGCATCATTGCGATGCTTGTCTGAAACGATACAGCGCCGTGCTTCGCCCCTCCTTCTTGTGAAAACAAACGAACATACAAACATAAAAGGAACAACTGCGATGAACACCGCCTTGCTACGAAATCCGCTCGTTGCTGCCGTGGCCGTGGCCAGCTTCGGCATGATGGGGCACGCCGTTGCTGATAGCACCGACCTGGAGCAGCGCCTGCTCGAGCTCGAGAATCGCATCGCAGCCGCCGAGCAGCGTGCCGCCGCCGCGGAGCAGCGCGCCGAACTGGCCGAGGCCCAGGCCGAGGGCAGCCTGTCCGCGGAGGAGGTGGAGGAGCGCCTGGCCAAGGTCGAGCGTCAGGACAGTGGTGATGAGGGCTTTTCGTTCAACGTCTACGCCCGCTCGGGGTTGTTGCTTGGCGACGATCGCAAGAGCATCGAGGGCGGGCCCTACGTGACGCCGGTCGGTGGATTGGGTGGCGCCGTGGGTCGCCTGGGCAACGAGCCCGATACCTACGCCGAGGCGATCCTCAACTACCGCATGCAGTTCGACAACGGCGCCAAGGCGCTCTACCGCACCATGCTGGCCAGCGGTGCCACTACCAGCAACGACTGGGATGACGACTCCAACCTCAACGTGCGCCAGGTCTATGCCGAGTTCAGCGACCTGCCGAGCTTCACCGGAGCCTTCGAGAACGCCTCGATCTGGGCCGGCAAGCGCTTCGACCGCGACAATTTCGACATCCATTGGCTCGACAGCGATTTCATCTTCCTCGCCGGTACCGGCGCCGGTATCTATGACATGCAGCTGGCCGACAACTGGCGTTCCAACTTCTCGCTCTACGGGCGCAGCTTCAGCGACTTCCCCGTCGATAGCGAGGA